>JAPLLI010000101.1 GCA_026387615.1 Nitrospirota bacterium | reverse complement strand
CCTCGACCTACGCCATCTTTTCCAGTCTCAATGCCGACGAAACCGGCAATGTCTATGTGTCAGGCAGGAAGATGAAGGTCAGTTTGCATCCCTCGATCAACGGTAAATCGTTGCGTAAGGGGCAGGAAGTGGTCCTGAATGAAGCGTTGAACGTCATCGAGGTCAAGGGCTTAGATATCCAGGGCGAAGTCGTGCGGCTCAAGGATGTGCTGGAAGGCAACCGCGCGCTGGTCACGTTGCATTTCGATGAGGAAAAGGTGGCGGAGCTGGGCGACCCGTTGCTGGGCGAACGATTGAGCGTCGGCGACCATCTCCTCTACGACCCCCGTTCCGGCTATGTCATCGAAAAGCTGCCCAAGTCCGAGGCAGAAGAGTTGGTGTTGGAGGAAGTGCCCGATGTCGATTACGAGCATATCGGGGGCTTGCAGCGTGAGCTAGAGCAGGTCCGTGATGCGGTGGAGCTGCCGTTCCTTCATCCGACCCTCTTTTCAGAGTATAAACTGAGCGCGCCTAAGGGGGTCCTGCTCTATGGCCCGCCTGGATGCGGAAAGACCTTGATTGCCAAGGCCGTCGCGAACTCGATTGCGAAGAAGCTCGGGCATCTCACGGGCAAAGAAGTCCGGAGTTACTTCCTGCATGTGAAGGGACCGGAGTTGCTCAATAAATATGTCGGCGAATCGGAGCGCCAAGTCCGTGAAGTGTTCAAGAAGGCGAAGGAGCGGGCGGCGGACGGCAATCCCGTCATCGTGTTTTTCGACGAAATGGACGCGCTCTTCAGGACGAGAGGTACAGGGATCTCCTCCGATATCGAGTCGACGATCGTTCCCCAGTTTCTCTCGGAGATCGACGGAGTGGAGCGGCTTCGCAATGTGATCGTGATTGGAGCCAGCAATCGTCAGGATCTCATCGATCCGGCGGTCCTCCGCGCCGGCCGGTTGGACGTGAAGGTGAAGGTGGGGCGTCCCGATGCGGTGGCGGCCAAGGATATTTTCTCGAAGTATTTGAGCATCGACCTGCCCTTTGCCGAGGAAGACCTGACACGCCATGGCGGAGATGCCAAGGCCTTGGTCGCGCAGATGGCCGATCTCACGGTCGAAGCGATGTACGCCTCCTCGGAGGAGAATAAGTTCATCGAAGTCACCTACGCGAACGGGGAAAAGGAAGTGCTCTACTTTAAGGATTTCGCGAGCGGGGCTTTGATCGAGGGGATCGTGTCGCGCGCGAAGAAGTTTGCCGTCAAGCGGGTGATCGCGAAGGAAGGCCGGGGCCTCCGGTCCGAGGACTTGATCCGCGCCATTCGGGAGGAGTTCAAGGAACACGAAGACCTGCCCAATACGACCAACCCGGACGATTGGGCGAAGGTCTCCGGGAAGAAGGGCGAAAAGATCGTGCATCTCAGGACGATCAGCGGCGGGCCAGGCGAGTCGCGTCAGATCGAAACTGTGACGACCGGGCCTTCTCTCTAAAGGTCACATTTATGCAGGAACCTACCTTTTTGACGACTCCCCGCGTGATGGGCACAGAAACAGAATTCGGCATCGCCTCACGCGATTCTTCCGCCACAGACCCAGTCTCCAATTCTATTGCCGTCATCGGACATTATCCTGGGCTGCCGGCTCCTCTGGCAGTCTGGGACTATGAAAATGAGAATCCGCTGCTCGATGCGCGGGGATTCGAAGTCGCGGGGGAGCGGGAGCGGCCCAAGCCCGAGTATAACCGCCAGTTAAACAAAGTGCTGGCCAACGGAGGCCGCCTTTACGTCGATGGGGCTCACCCGGAATATTCCACGCCCGAATGCACCAACCCGCGTGAAATCGTGGCCTTCGAACGGGCCGGCGCCCATATCATGGCCCAGTGCCTTGAACAGATGGCGCGCGCGACTGGGCGCGATCCGTTCGTCTTGTACAAAAACAACTCGGACGGCAAGGGGAATAGTTACGGCTATCATGAAAGCTATCTCATGTCCCGCGCGGTGCCCTTCGAGCGCATCGTCAAAGCGGTGGCGCCATTTCTGGTGACGAGGCCCATTTTCGCGGGGGCAGGGAAGGTCGGGGCGGAGAACCAGGCTGACCAAACCGATTACCAGATCTCACAGCGCGCGGATTTTTTCGAGTGTCTGGTCGATCTCAATACGATGGTCCGTCGCCCCATCGTCAATTCACGCGATGAACCCCATGCGGAGCATGGCAAGTATCGGCGGCTGCACGTGATTGCCGGGGATGCCAACATGGCGGAACTGTCGACCTACCTCAAGGTCGGCACCTTGGCCATCCTGCTGGAATTGCTGGATGCAGGAGTCGATCTGCCGCAGATCGAGTTGGAGGATCCGGTCCGCGGCATCCAGCAGGTCTCGCGCGATCTGGGCATGAAGGAGCCGCTCAAGCTGGCGGGGGGCCGCTCGATGACGGCGGTGGCCATTCAGCGGGCCTATTTGAAGGCCGCCATGGGATACTATGCCTGTCAGGATCTCTCTCAAGTCACGAAAGATATTCTCGTCCGTTGGGAAGAGGTGCTGGATAAGTTGGAGCAGGACCCCAGACTTTTGGCGCGCGAATTGGACTGGGTGGCCAAGCGCCAGATGATGGAATCTTATATGGAGCGGAAGGGCTGTGGCTGGGACGATCCTCGCGTCCGGCTGATGGATCTCCAGTATCACGACGTCCGTCCGGATAAAGGCCTCTATTTTACGCTCGAACGCAGCCATCTGATCGAGCGCATCGTGCAGGAGGCCGAGGTTGCGCGAGCGGAGTTTACGCCGCCTCCAGGAACGCGGGCTTATTTCCGCGGACGCTGCGTCAGCCAGTTCGCGAAGTCGCTTTATGGGGCCAGCTGGACCTCGGTGCTTTTCGACATGGGCAACAGGCAGGTCAAGCGTGTGCCCTTGATGGACCCGCTCAGAGGGACCGCTTCATTGACGAGCGATCTGCTGGACCAGGCCAAGACCGTTGATGCATTGCTGGAGAAGCTCAAGGCCTGACGAAAAAGGATTTTGGCAACGAACATTATGAAATTACCATTTCTCCCCAACCACGACGATTCGAGCTTCTTCGATTTTTTAACCCAGCACCATCCGGCGCTGACTCCGACCGGACGGAGTGGCTTCTTGCAGGCGCAGGCGTCAGGCGAGCCGATGCGCGGGGGCGGCGCGATGAACGTGCCCCATGCCACTACGGTGCTGGCGATCAAGTATCAGCAGGGGGTGGTGATTGCCGGAGACAGACGGGCGACGGAAGGGTTTCAAATTGCCGAGCGGCGCATCGAGAAGGTCTTCAAGATCGACGACTATTCCGCCATGGCGATTGCCGGCGCAGCCGGTCCCTGCATCGAGATGGCCAAGCTGTTTCAAGTCGAGCTGGAACATTATGAGAAGTTGGAAGGCGTGCAGCTGTCTTGCGAGGGAAAGGCCAACAAGCTCGGACAGATGGTGAAGGCCAACTTGCCGATGGTCTTTCAAGGGTTGGTCGTCATGCCGCTCTATGTCGGCTATGATGTGAAACGGACGGAAGGGCGCATCTTTAAATGACGGGTTGCTCGCGACCCGCCGTTCCAAGGAGAGTTAATCATGCCGTTGCCCTATTACGTCTCGCCTGAGCAGATGATGCAGGACAAGGCGGAGTATGCCAAGAAAGGCATCGCTAAAGGCCGCTCCATCATTGCTATTGAATATGTAAACGGGATTCTCCTCGTGGCGGAGAACCCCAGTGCCTCTCTGTATAAAATTTCCGAGATCTACGACAGCATCGCCTTCGCCGGGGCCGGCAAATACAGCGAGTTTGAAAATCTCCGGAAGGCCGGCATCAGACATGCGGACCTCAAGGGCTTCATGTACAGCCGGGAAGACGTGACGGCCCGCTCGCTGGCGAACGGCTACTCCCAAAGCGTGGGCACCATTTTCAGCCAGGAGCAGAAGCCGCTGGAGGTGGAAATCCTGGTCGTGCAAGTCGGGCACAATGGCCATGCCAACGAGATGTATCGCATTTCTTTCGATGGGAGCATCATCGACGAACGCACCTTCGCGGTCATCGGAGGCAAGGCCGAGGCCATCCAGGCTTTGTTGAAAGAGAAGGGCCTGACGAAGCCTCCAGACCTGCGCGAGGCCCTTTCTCTCTGCATCGCCTCGCTCGAACAAATCGGGAGCCAGAAACTCTCGCTGGAGAGCCTGGAAGTGGCGGTGCTAGATCGTACCCGCGAGGGCCGGAGGTTCCGACGTTTGTCGGCTGCCGACACTAAACAGCTCCTCGCGACCTAACTTGTTCATTTGGTCTATTCTGTCTGTCTGGTCTGTTCGGTCTATCTCGTCTATCTGGTTGAACCAGACTGGCCTGATCGATCAGAAAGACCGCTCTAACTAGTCCCGCCTTTTTCGCTCGTCTCGCCATGCTTCCCAGCAACCAGACAGACCAGACAGACCGCATCTCCAGATCTGATCCTTCTGTTGAAGAAGCCTGGAGTGGCTGGTATCCTGTTTCTACACACATGCTACAAGCCGGTCCTCTGAAACAACGGATCTTCGGTTTGGAGAATGAGTACGGACTCATCTTCTCTCCGAATGGGCGTGTGTACCTGCCGATGGAAAAGGTGCTGGGCTATATTTTCGAAGGCCTCATCCCCAATAGCTGGCCCTCCAACGCCTTTCTGGCGAACGGCGCGCGCTTTTATCAAGACACGGGCTGCCATCCTGAGTATTCCACCACCGAGTGCGACAATATCCTCGATCTCGTCATTCACGATAAAGCCGGCGAGCGCCTCCTCGAAGCCTGCCTGCCTGCGGCGGAGGAACGGCTGCGGGAAGAAGGGCTATCGGGGGAAATCTACATTTTCAAGAACAATACGGACTCGCTGGGCAATACCTACGGCTGTCATGAAAATTTTCTGATGCGCCGCGATGTCGATTTCTGGAAAGTCACGGAGCAGCTCATCCCATTTTTCGTCACACGCCAGATCTACAGCGGAGCGGGGAAAGTGCTGAAAGTCTCGGGCAAGCCGCAGTATTTCATCTCGCAGCGCGCCCAACATATTCACGAAAAGACCTCGTCCTCAACCACGTCCTCGCGCAGCATCATCAATACCAGGGACGAGCCTCATGCCGATGCGGAACGGTACCGGCGGCTCCATATCATTGTCGGGGATTCCAACATGTCGGAGTTCGCGACCTATTTGAAGGTCGGTACGGCGTCGTTGGTACTCTCCATGATCGAGGAAGGATACACAGTCCAAGGGATGGAGTTAGAGGATCCCGTGAAAGCGATCAGGGAGATTTCGCGCGACCCCGCTCTGAAGCGGAAGATTAAATTGGACGATGGCCGCCAGATGACGGCGGTGGAGGTGCAGCGGGTCTATCTGGACCGGGCGCAGGAATATTTGGCCCAACGGGAGCATGATCCGATTCTCGACGATGTGTGGCAACGATGGGCCATGGTGCTGGATAAGCTCGAAGAGGACCCGATGCAGCTCGTGCGGGAAATCGATTGGGTGACCAAGCGCTATCTGATCCAGTCCTATATCGACAAGAAGGACTGCGGGTGGGACGATCCGCGGGTGTTTTTGTTGGATCTGCAATATCATGATGTGAAACGGACGCGGGGGTTGTATTATTTAATGGAGTCCCGAGGGTTGATCGAACGGATGGCGGAGGAGGAGGCAGTGCAGCGGGCCATGTCGACTCCGCCTCAGACCACCAGGGCGAAGGTGCGAGGCGACTTCATCCGGTTCGCCCGCGCGAAGAATCGTTCCTATACGGTGGACTGGACCTATTTGAAACTCAACGGCTATTGGGAAGAAACGATCCTCTGCATGGACCCCTTCAGCGCCGTGAATCGGCGCGTGGACGAGTTGGTCTCTCAGGTGTCAGGATTGAGGCTGTATCGATGATGATGACCGCTCTTAAACAAGCGCAGCTGCGGATCTCGCGACTGGACCGGACGATGATTATGGCCGTCGTCTTGCTCTCCAGTGTCTTCCCGGTCGAGTTGTTTCCCAACACGCCGCCTCCGCCGAAGGGCCTCGATGGACAATATAGCGGCAAGCAGGGGCAGGTGCTGGTGGTCAAGGTGAAGGGCGAGGAGCAGGCGACGGAGGTGACCGGCACATTTCTCGATCGGACGATTCCTTTCTTCCGTGAGTTCAGGCCGGGGGAGCCGGCCGGCTATGTCGGGTTACTCGGGATCGATATGCAGGACGATCCAGGGGCCTATGAACTGGCTGTGGAAGTGAAGCAGGGGGAACAGGCGAAACAGTTGAGCTTCAATGTCCTGGTGGCCAAAGAGAAGTTTGCCGTTGAGCATCTGAAGCTGCCCAAAGAGAAAGTCGATTTGGACGAGAAAGCCGTGGCCCGCTGGAAAGCTGAGCAGGCGCAGGTAAAACAAGCACTGGCGGAGAATTCACGTCTGAAACTTTGGCATAGCAACTTCGTAGAGCCGGTCAATGGCAAGCGCACCGGTATTTTCGGCAGCGTACGGATCATGAACGGCAAGCCTCGCAATCCCCACAATGGAGAGGATATCGGCGCGCCGATGGGGGCCGATGTCGCAGCGACGAATGACGGAATCGTCCGCATCACGGTGGATCATATTTTCTCCGGCAGGGGCGTTTTCGTCGATCACGGTCTGGGTTTCTACTCGATGTATTTTCACCTCTCTGAGATCCTGGTCAAAGACGGAGACCTGATCACCGCGGGGCAAATCATCGGCAAGGTCGGAGCCACCGGTCGCGCCACCGGCCCGCACCTCCATTGGGGCGTCAAGCTCAACGGCGCCCGCGTCAATCCCTATGCGCTGCTCGATCTGCCGTTCAAGAACGGTGCAGCTCCCGCCATGAATGTCTCAACTCCCACCTCTGAAACGACATCCGTCCCTGAAGCAGTTCAAGTCGCACAGTAGGGCGTCGGGCTGTGCGTGGCACGCCTTTCCTGCTCGTCTATCTGGTCTATCTAGTTTTCCGGTCTGTCTGGTTCGTCCTGTGGGCGTTCCGCTTCGGCCAACCAGAAAACCCAGACAGACGGGATAGACCAGGCGGACCATCTTTGCCCTCATGTTTCTGGCCGCAGACCCTTAGCCATTCATATTCAGGCTGGGTAATGTATTTATTGCAGTGAACAGGGTAAGCTGCGGCGGGAATGAACGGTTCGGGGAGGTGAAGAATGCCTGAGCTTTGTCGTTTCTTCGGTATCATCATCACCATGTTCTATGATGATCACGCCCCACCGCATTTTCAGGTACGCTATGGTGAGCACAAGGCTATAATGACCATCGATTCACTGATGTTGTTGGATGGCCACTTGCCGCCACGAGTATTGGGGGTTGGTTGCTGAATGGGGCGCACTGCATCAGGACGAATTGAGAGACGACTGGAAACTTGCAGAGCAACGGGCACCGCTCAAGAAGATCAAGCCGCTAGAGTAGGGTTTATGCTGAAAGATATCGTTGAAGCCACCGCTCTGGAAGGATATTGTGTTCGCCTCAAATTTGAGGACGGCGTAGTGGGCGAGCTCGATCTCTCAGCCGTCTTGCAGTTTGAGGGCGTCTTTGCGCCCCTCAAAGACCTCAATCGCTTCCGGGAACTTCGCGTCCATCCTGACCTGGGCACCATCTATTGGCCGAACGGAGCCGACCTTGATCCGGCTGTTCTCTACGCCCGTGTGACAGGAACGCCGATCCCCGCTTACGAGATTAAGGCTGGTAGTCGCTAGGCCTCACCCGTCCTGCAGACCGTCGTTCGTCTTTCTGGTCCATCTGGTCTATCTGGTTCGTCCGGTGGGAACTCCGGCTCGGCCGACGAGACAGACAAGATAGACCATCCCCTCGTCTCGCCTTTCTCGCCATTCCCGCTCGTCCCGCAATCCCAACCAGACAGACCCGATAGACCATCTCTCGCATCTCGCCTGTTCCGCGTCCTGTCCTTCTCGTCCTGTCCCTCATAGCCAGAACTGAAGTTCCTTGCGCGATCACGGCAAAGCAGGTATTCTCTGTCGCCCTTAGGAAATCACCATTGAGAGGCGACGGGTGCCACGAAACGATCAATCCGTCCGCCAATTGATGATCCTGCACAAGCTTGAAGCCTCTCGTCAGGGATTGACACTCGAACAATTAACACGGGCGCTGGACCCAGGCTCAACGCGCCATCCGCGCACACTTCGTCGAGACCTTGCCGCCATTGAAGCGATCGGATGGCCTCTCGTGACAGAACGTCTCGACGGTCAGGTGCGCTGGAAACTCCTTGAGGGCTTCCGCAACGTTCCGGCACTTCGCCTCTCTCCCACCGAACTCATGGCCTTGACGGTCAGCCGCCGTCTCATTGCGCCGCTGGAAGGGACGGAGCTCCACACCTCGCTGCAATCGGCCATGGGCAAAGTCTCTGCCGCATTGACCCCACAGGGATTAGAGCTGGCGCAGCAACTCGAACACACCTTTTCGGTCGGACTCGGCCCGCATAAACGCTATCGGCATCATCGTGAGGTGGTCGAGCGAATTACGCAGGCCATCGGGCACAAGCTGCGCATCCAAATGCGGTACGATTCCGCGTCCCGTGGCCGGATGACGCGCCGGGAGGTCGATCCCTATCGGCTCTGGTATGCGTCCGGCGGGCTCTATCTGGTTGGCTACTGTCATGTGCGCAACGAACCGCGCATGTTCGCGGTGGAGCGCATCAAGTCCGTGACCCCGACCGAGCTTCCCTACCAAATCCCGCTCCATTTCGACTTCGACGCATTTGTTGAGGATTCACTCACTGTCATGCGCGGGCCTCGCATGACCGTGGAGCTGGAATTCGATAAGCCGACCGCCGCCTGGGTCAAAGATCGTATCTGGCATCCCAGTCAGCAGCTCAAACGATTATCGAAAGGACGCATGCAGATGACGCTCTCCGTAGCGGACAGCCGTGAAGTGGTGGGGTGGGTGCTCAGTTTCGGCAGCGGAGTGAAGGTGGTCGGGCCGGACTCATTGCGCACGGCGGTGAAGCAGGAAGCCAGGAAAATGTTCGAGGCCCTGTGACAGGACGTGTGTACACGGGTCTGTCTGGTTCGGCTGGTCTATCTGGGTTGGCCCGTTCAACCAACACAACAGACCAAATAGACCAGAGCACCTTCTTTCTGGATTGACCCAGAATGTCACCCGTGATCTGGTCGAGGTATCGAAATGGAGCGAGTATTGCGGCGCAGTTGCGTGTCTCCATAAGGACCTCCGATGTCACAGTCGTCCGGTATTATGGATACGGTACGATGAATCTGCCGACAAGGAGGCACCCATGAAATACCGCATGCTGCTTGCGACGATGTTGTGTCTGTGCCCCACACCGAGCAATGCCGAGATGGGCTTCGATCAACGATACGAACGTGACTACAACATCTTCAACCCGGTCATGCAGTATCAACCGGACAACCCGCGCAATCCCGCTAACGCCTACGGTCCCAACAGCGCGTTCAATCCCGTCAACCGCTACGATCCGGACAATTCCGAAAACCCGGTCAACAGATACAATCCGACTAATCCGTTCAATCTGGTGAACCAATACCATCCGGACAATCCGCTGAACCCGGCGAACAAGTACAACCCCAACGTGCCCTTTGCGCCGTTGGGATGGCGGAGATAGGAGAATGGCAAGTGAGATATGAACGTGGCCTGGAAAAAGACGGCGAATGAAGAACCCGGAGCACTACCTTGCCCATGTGCGACGGAACGAGACGGCTCTTTTGTCACTCATGGCCTTGAAGACCATCTGCGCCGGGGCTGGATCATGAACACTCGCAATGGTTGTCGGATGCTTCATCGGCTCATGACGGAAGGAGCCATCCATCTCTCAGCAGCGAGGAGACAGGAAGTCGAACTATGAATATGGAAATGCCCCGCTACGTTGCCCATCAACGGAAGATGGATGGAGCCGTTCAAAGTCTCGAATGTCATCTGTTGGGAGTTGCCGGCATAGCCAAGTCACTTGCCGCCAAAATAGGCCTGAAGGAGCAAGGCGAGCTTATTGGGCTACTCCATGATTTAGGTAAGTACAGCAACGAGTTTCAGGTCTATCTTCAATCCGCTGTCGGCCTGATCAATCCGGACGAAGATGAATACGTCGATGCGCCTGGACTCAAGGGAAAGGTGGATCACTCCACCGCAGGGGCGCAGCTTGTTTGGGAGGAACTGTCTAAGCAAGGCGGCATGGGTAGGATTGCTGGCCAATTTCTCGCCTTGTGCATCGCCTCACATCATTCCGGATTGATCAACTGTCTGTCTTCGGACACCAATAGTTGTGTCGAGGATATTTTCACAAGACGGATTGGTAAGCGGGATGACCGATCCCATTTTCGCGAAGCCATGAGCAAGGTGGACACACTGATCGATAATCGCTTCCGCGAGTTAGTGGGCAGCCCTGGACTGATTAATGGTCTCAAAGAATCCATTTGCCAGGTGATGCTCCGCGATCACATCAAAGGGCTAGATCCAAGTAAAAATCAGATCACGCAGTTCAAATTAGGTCTGCTAGTGCGTTTTCTGTTCAGTTGTCTGATCGACGCAGACCGTGTCGATACGGCTGATTTCGAGAGACCAAAGGCCGCAAAACATCGGCTCAATGGGCAATACACTGAATGGCCTCTGCTGATTGAGCGCCTTGAGAAGCACCTGCAAGGATTCACCCTCAGGAATCCTGTTGATGAAATCAGACGGAGCATTTCCGATCACTGCCTCGACGGCGCCAGGCGTGATAAAGGCATTTATACTCTGACCGTACCCACGGGGGGCGGTAAGACTCTTGCCAGTCTGCGTTTTGCCCTGCATCACGCGGAACGTCACAAGATGGATCGGGTGATTTACGTTATTCCCTTCACCTCCATCATTGACCAGAACGCCAAAGTGGTTCGCGACATCCTAGAGCCAACGAAGGACGACCGTGGTCGCGTGGTTCTCGAACATCACTCCAACCTCACGCCAGAACAGCAGGGGTGGCGGGAAAAGATGCTGACGGAGAACTGGGACGCACAGGTCATCTTCACCACCAGCGTACAGCTTCTGGAAGCCCTCTTTGGTGGAGGCACGCGCGGCGCGCGGCGGATGCACCAGCTGGCCAATGCAGTGCTGATCTTTGACGAAATCCAGACTCTGCCAGTCAACTGTGTGCATCTCTTCTGCAATGCCATGAATTTCCTAGTAGAGCACTGCGGTAGCACGGTGGTGCTATGCACGGCCACACAACCTTTGCTGAACCTTGTAGACCCAAGCAAGGGCGCGCTGAAGTTCACGAAGAACGATGACCTCATGCCTGACGTTAAGGAACTGTTTGACGACCTGAAGCGTGTGGAGGTGCTCAATCGGCGCAAACCGGGTGGATGGACCGACGAGGAAATCGCTCGACTTGCCCTGAGTGAGGTTGTGCAAAGTGAAAGCTGTCTTGTGATCGTCAACACCAAGAAGTCCGCGCAGGCACTGTATCGTCTATGCCGGGAAGCTGCAGGGATACAGACCTTTCATCTGAGCACCAGCATGTGCCCTGCGCACCGTAAGGAAATACTCGACAAAATTAGGAAGCTGCTAGATGACAAGTTCCCCGTGCTCTGTGTCAGCACTCAGTTGATTGAGGCTGGCGTGGATGTGGATTTCGGTGCGGTCATTCGCTACACGGCGGGTCTGGATTCCATCGCCCAGGCTGCTGGCCGCTGCAATCGCAATGGAAAGCAAAAAGATGCTGATGGAAATCCCAAGGCAGGGCGGGTTCACGTAGTCAATCCGGCGGGGGAAAACGTAGACAGGCTCAAGGATATTCAGTGCGGCAAAGGCATCACCGAACGATTGCTTGATGATGTCGAGGCAGGTAGCGAGGACTTCGGCGGCAACTTGATCGGGCCGAAAGCCATAGAACGGTATTTCGAATACTTCTTCTTTGCACGCCACCAGGAAATGGATTACCCCGTATCCGCCCAGACTGTCGGGCGTGACGATACACTATTGAACCTTCTCTCCATCAACTCGTTGGCTATGGACGAATATGGACGCAATCACGACACCGCGCCCAACATCTACCTTCGGCAATCCTTCATGTCCGCAGCCCGGGCCTTCAAAGTCATCGACGCGCCGACGCGAGGCATCATCGTGCCCTACGGAGAAGCTGGGCGTGAATTGGTTAACGATCTTTGCTCGGCCTTCGAGGTGGAAAAGCAGTTCGAGCTGCTGCGCCGGGCACAGTTATACACAGTCAATGTTTTCCCCCAAGACTTGGAGAGGCTTCAGAAGGCTGGGGCGGTGCATGAAATCCAGAAGGACGTGGATATCCTCCATCTGTCCGATGCCCGCTATTACGACCAGTTGTTCGGCCTGAGCCAGACGCCAGAAGGAACAATGGAGGTGTTAAATGCCTGATTCGCGCAACAGCAGCATCGAATTCAAGGTGTGGGGTCGATACGCCCTGTTTACAGACCCCTTGACCCGCATCGGCGGCGAGAAGTGCTCCTACCATATCCCGACCTATGAGGCGCTAAAAGGCATTGCCAAATCCATCTACTGGAAGCCTACCTTCATCTGGGTCATCGACGAAGTGCGCGTGATGAAGCGCATACGTACCCAGACCAAGGGAGCTAAACCCTTGGAATTCGGGGGCGGCAACACGTTGGCCATCTATACTTTCCTCGCTGATGTGGAATATCAGGTCAAGGCGTACTTCGTATGGAACCAACATCGGCCGGAATTGGCGGATGATCGGAGCGAGCCAAAGCATCACCTGATTGCCAAGCGCATGCTTGAGCGGGGCGGTCGTCAAGATATCTTCCTGGGCACACGGGATTGCCAAGGCTATGTCGAACCCTGTGAATTCGGCGCTGAGCCGGGGCATTATGACGGCGCCGGAGAGCTTGGCTTTGGCCTGACCTTTCACGGCTTCGACTACCCGGACGAAACCGGTGAGAACAAGCTTCAGGCACGGTTCTGGCGACCGACGATGGTCAATGGGGTTATCCGCTTTGACCCACCGGAGGAGTGCACCACCCGGAAATTCATCCGGGATATGCAGCCGAAGCAGTTTACCCCCGTGCGGAATTTCATCGGCGTGGAAGCGGAAGTCGCCGGGCTGGAGTGCTGACATGAGCTGGATTCAAAAACTCCACGAAACCTACGAGCGATGCTACGACGCACCTCAGTTTTCCAATCATCCACTGCTGCCGATTAGTCATGCAATCCAGCAGGCCCACATTGAAGTCACCCTGGATCACAAAGGTAATTTTCGGCGGGCCAAAATTGTTCAGAAAGTGGAAACGATACTGCCTGCCACGGAGAAATCAGCAGCACGGACAAGCGGTGAGGCGCCGCATCCTTTGTGTGACAAGGTTCAATACTGTGCCTCTGATTATCCAAAACATGGGGGCAAGAAAAAGTCTTACTACCCCGGATATGCCAAGCAACTCACGAGCTGGAGCGAATCCAGTTTCTCTCACCCCAAAGCCAGAGCCGTTCTTGAATATGTCAGAAAGGGAAGCGTTGTCGCCGATCTCGTTCGCGAGAAAGTTCTGCATGTAGGCGATGACAAATTTCTCCTGACCGCATGGAAATCCGATTTGTCGACGCCGGATATATTCAAGTACCTGACGGCAAAAGAAGGGGAACGCGATCAAGGGGACGCACTGATTCGCTGGCGCGTGGAAATGCCAGCAGACCCTATTCCTGAAACTTGGGAAGATAAAAGCCTGAGGGAAGCTTGGATCGCATTCGACGCGTACCAGAGCCAGCACCAGGACGATGACACAGCTTCAAGGAACACAGTATCTCGGCTTAAGAGAGGTAAAGATCATAAACCGCAGCAAGGTCTTTGCATGGTTACCGGGAAAACCATGCTGCTGGCGACCAATCACCCGAAGAGATTGCGGCACGGTGGCGACGGTGCCAAGTTGATCTCTTCAAATGACACCGATGGATATACGTTCCGTGGCCGTTTCCTTGGTGCCGACGAAGCATGCAGCGTTGGCTTCGAGGTGACGCAAAAAGCTCACAGCGCCCTGCGCTGGCTGATCGCTAGGCAAGCCTTTCGCTCTGGCGATCAGGCTGTCGTGGCCTGGGCCGTATCCGGCAAGTCCTTGCCTGACCCGTTTGCCAACTCCGCCCAGATGTTTGGCCTGGAATTAGAAGAGGAAGATGCTGCACCCGTATATCAAGGGGATGCAGGTCAGGCCTTTGCCGTCAGACTGAAAAGGTATATCGCCGGATATCGCGCCCGCCTCGGTTCGACAGATGAAATCGTGGTCATGGCGCTGGACTCAGCCACGCCCGGACGCATGGCCATCATCTATTACCGGGAATTGACCGGCTCGGAATTTCTTGAACGTATTCAGCTATGGCACGAGTCCTATGCCTGGCATCAGAACTTTGGCAAGGACTTGAAATTTGTAGGCGTTCCCTCGCCTAGAGACATAGCCACGGCCGCCTACGGACGTCAAGTGGAAGGCAAGTCCGGCGAGAAACTACGCAAGGCCACAGTCGAACGGCTGCTCCCTTGCATCATAGACGGCCGCCCCATCCCTCGTGACCTCGTGGAATCCACGGTGCGAAGAACGGCCAATCGTCCGGGGCTCGAAAAATGGGAGTGGGAGAAAAACCTGGGCATCGCCTGCGCTCTGTTTAGAGGAGATCACAAGGAAGGGAATTACAAGATGGCATTAGAGCTAGACAGAACATCGCGGGATTACCTCTTCGGGCGACTCCTGGCGGTGGCGGATCGCATTGAAGGGCTAGCGTTGCATCTGGCCGACGAGAAGCGGGACACCAACGCCGCGAAACTCATGCAGCGCTTCGCTGACCATCCTTATTCGACATGGCGGACCATCGAGCTTTCTCTGGCACCGTACAAGGCACGCCTTCGTGCCAGGTCACCAGGCTT
Organism: Nitrospirota bacterium; assembly: GCA_026387615.1. Classification (GTDB taxonomy): domain Bacteria; phylum Nitrospirota; class Nitrospiria; order Nitrospirales; family Nitrospiraceae; genus Palsa-1315. The sequence goes on along the minus strand of JAPLLI010000101.1, from coordinate 3,279 downwards.
TCTTGTCAATATGGAAAAACTTATCGACGGAATCGTCTGCGCATTCAACGGCCAGGATTTCATGAGTGAAACAAGACTTTCAGGCGAGTTCCTTCTGGGATACCACTGTCAGAGACAAGCGCTATGGCCAAAGTCCGAATCGACCCAGGCTGCAGAAATCACCGAGAATCAAACTAATCAAGGAGCGTAATGATGACCATACTGCAAAAGAAGATCGATTTTGCCGTTGTATTTAGCGTCAAGCGAGCCAATCCGAATGGTGACCCGCTTAACGGAAATCGCCCCCGCACGGACTATGAGAACTACGGAGAAATGACAGACGTTTGTAACAAACGGAAGATCAGAGATCGGTTGTTGGAAAGATGGGTTGCCGACGGCAAGAAAAAAGACGACGGGAATGAGATTTTCGTACAGTCGGATGACCGTAAAGAGGACGAATGCAAAAGTCTTAGGGCGCGTGCCGAAGCTGGCTTGGGCAACAAGCTCGGCTCAGACCAAACTGTCGAATTTGCATGCAAGAAATGGCTGGATGTACGTGCATTCGGTCAACTATTCGCGCTGAAAGGTGGCAAGAAGTCCAAGAAAGGCGAAGAAAATGAGGGCGAGGGCGATACCGGTGTCTCCATTGGAATTCGCGGCCCGGTCACTGTCCAATCAGCGTTCAGCATATCGCCTATCGACATTGCCAGTACACAGATAACCAAGAGTGTGAATGGCGAAGATACCAAGGACGGTAAAAGAAGTTCCGACACGATGGGTATGAAGCACCGGGTGGATCATGGGATCTATGTTTTTTATGGCAGCATGAATCCGCAACTGGCCGAAAGAACAAGGTTCAGTGATGTTGATGCCGAGGCAATCAAGCAGGTGTTGCCAAGACTATTTGAAAATGACGAATCGTCAGCGCGCCCAGCAGGCAGCATGGAGATTCTCAAGGTTATCTGGTGGAAGCACAACTGCAAAGCTGGGCAGTATTCCTCCGCTAAAGTGCACCGCTCCCTGACTGTGAAGCCTGATGGGAATATTGAGCTGGCTCCGATCAATGACCTCACTCCTGAGGTCATTGATGGTTTTTGATTTGGGTGTGCATTAGAAAATGCTGGATGACAAGGCAGACGACCCCATCATGATCTCCGCTCTGGAGCACTGGAGCTATTGCCCGCGTCAATGTGCGTTGATTCACCTTGAGCAGACCTTTGACGAAAACCTCTACACCTTGCGTGGGAATGCCTTGCATGCGCGGGTGGATGAGCCGACATCCGAGGAGATCGAGGGCGTGAGGGTGGAGCGAGCGGTGCCGCTCTGGTCCAAACGTCTAGGTTTGGTGGGTAAGGCCGATGTGGTGGAGTTTCATGGCGACACTCCCTATCCCGTCGAGTACAAACACGGGCCGCGACGCGAACACGAGCACGATGATCTTCAAGTGTGCGCGCAGGCCATGTGTCTGGAAGAGATGATCGGGAAGGCGGTTCCGAGAGGGGCGATTTTTCATCACAGTTCTCGGCGACGTCGTGAAGTGATCTTTGACGAGAGCTTGCGGCACGGTGTCGAGGAGGCGGTGTTGGCGATCCGTAAGATGCTGGCTGAACGGGTACTTCCGCCTCCGGTGAATGACAAGCGGTGTGACCAGTGCTCTCTCAAGGAGTCCTGCCTGCCATCCGTCATCGGCGAACAGGGTCGGGCCAAGAGACTTGTGAGAGATCTGTTCGTGGTGCCGGTACCGTAGGAGATAGGGCATGCAGCAACTGCTCAATACTCTCTACATTACGACGGAAGGTGCCTATCTTCATATGGACCATGAGACCCTCAAGGTCGAGGTTGAGAAGGAGACCAAGCTCCAGGTGCCGATTCATCATATCGGTGGCGTGGTGTGCTTCGGCGATGTCATGCTGAGTCCGTCCGCCATGCAGCGCTGCGCCGAGGACGGTCGCTTTGTCGTCTTGCTCGATCGGAACGGGCGGTTCAAAGCGCGCGTGGAAGGGCCGGTTAGCGGGAATGTCTTACTCCGTTGCGCGCAGCATAAGGCGATGGGTGACCCAGTGCTGACGTTGTCTATTGCGCACAATATCGTCGGGGGAAAAATTCAGAACTCTCGTCAGATCGTGCTGCGAGGGGCGCGGGAGGCCGATGATCCGTTGGAGGCAGATGCCTTGAGGAAAACTGCAGACGCCCTCGGCAATGCCGTGACGAGGCTCCCCCAGTGCGAGGACTTAGACACCCTGCGCGGCATCGAAGGTGAATCTGCTCGCGCCTACTTTTCCACATTCGACCGTATGATTCGTGAGGATCGCGAGACCTTCAAGCTCGATGGCCGTAACCGGCGCCCTCCTCTTGATCCAGTCAACGCCTTGTTGTCGTTTCTGTATGCGCTGGTGATGAACGATTGCGTGGCCGCCGCAGAAGGAGTCGGGCTCGATCCGCAAATGGGATTTCTCCACGCGTTGCGCCCAGGCCGGGCTGCGTTGGCGTTGGATCTCATGGAGGAGTTACGCAGTGTCTTGGCCGATCGGCTCGTCCTCACGCTGATTAATCGACGCCAGGTCAGCGCGAAGGATTTCACGCAACGCGCGGGCGGCGCGGTGCAGATGGAGGATGCCGCGCGGAAAGAAGTGATTGTCGCCTATCAGAAGCGTAAACAGGAGGAGATCACGCATCCGGTGCTCGATCAAAAGATGCCGTTGGGATTGGTGCCGCATGTGCAGGCGCGGTTGCTGGCGCGCGTGCTTCGCGGTGATCTTGAACAGTATCCGCCGTTCTTGTATCGATAGGGAATGCTGTGAACGTTCTGATTAGTTACGATGTTTCGACTGAGACTGCCGATGGCCGACGAAGGCTTCGGAAGGTCGCGCAAGCCTGTCAGGATTTCGGGCAACGCGTGCAGAAATCAGTGTTCGAATGTTCGGTGAGCGAGGCGCAATTTGAGGAGGTGATCAGGCGATTGTTGGACATTATCGAGAAGACTGAAGATAGTCTCAGGGTCTATCGGTTGACGGAGCCGAGGGAAAAGCATGTGCAGGTGTATGGTTTGGATGGGAGGGTGGATTTCGAAGAGCCGCTTATCCTGTGATGCGCGAACCAGGAGCGGTGCTCCATTCCTGAGAGGATCGCGCCGGTTGTGCCGCGGTTATTTCTCAATGACTTGGATGAATCGAACCATGTTACTGCCAATACATCGGATTGAATGTGCGGCAGGTTCGCGAAAACCTAGGCCGAAACAATTGTTTTCAGGTCTTGGTGAGGTAGTGCAGTAGCGCCCGTCCTTCGGGACGGGCGAGGATT
>JAPLLI010000193.1 GCA_026387615.1 Nitrospirota bacterium | reverse complement strand
GCCCTTGATCCGCGCCACGATCTTGCCGTCGATGCTCTTTTCTTCATTGAAGAGCTTCTCCAGCTCCTCCCAAATCTTCATCTTGTCGGCTTTTTCTTTGGATAGAACCAGATTGCCGTCGGCGTCTTCGCACTCCTCAATGTAGACTTTGAGCAGATCGCCGACCTTGAGGCTCTGGAGCTCTTCGGTGGAGAACTGATCGTTCGAAATCATCCCCTCGGACTTGTATCCGATGTCGACGACCACTTTGTCTTTGCTTACGGCAACGACGCGGCCCTCCGTAATCGTGCCCTCTTCGAGGTTCTTGAAGGTCTCCTCGTACAGGGCCGCTAAGGCCGCTCGGTCTAACTGCTGGTCACTCGATGGCGAAACCGTACTCATGGTGTGAATCCTACCCTTCCGACAGGTGTCGGGTGCTGATGGTTATACACCGACATTCACTCAGCGTTGCGAATGCCGGCACTGGACTGCGGAACAGGAAACGCTACGGCACCTAAGGAGGCGATGCGCTCCATCACGGTGCGACTCACCTCCTGATAAAACTGCTTCCCTTCTCCGTGCTCCCCGTTCCGGGAAAACGTGAGGGGCTCGCCATACAATACGGTCACGGGACGAAAACGCGGCCACATCGTGCCCATCGGCAGCACCTCATAGGTGCCCTTGAGGTAGGCCGGCACCACCGGACAGCCGGTTTGCGCCACAATCACGCCAATTCCCGGCTTGGAAGATTGTAGCCGGCCGTCCTGGCTGCGACTCCCCTCAGGAAAGATCACCACGATCTTTCCTGCCTTGATCAGACTAACTGCCTTGCCGAATGCATCACGATCCAACCGGCCGGTCCGTAAGGGGATCCATCCCAACCATTGGCAGATCGCCTTGCCGCCTGGAACCGCGAACAGATCGCTCCGCCCCAAATACCAGGCCCGCCTCCCTAGCCCGCAACCCAGGAACGGGATATCCAGATAACTGGCATGGTTCGCTGCCACGATGAACCCGCCGCTCTTGGGAACAGACCCCACGACCCGATAGCGGAAACACATTTTCCCGATGGCCAGGAAGAAAATCCGCAAAAACCCATAGATCGCTCCGCTCACAATTTCGCCGCAATCACGGCCAGCATCTGGTCCACCACCTCGGCCGCAGACAAGTTCGAGGTGTCGATATGCCGGGCATCCTCGGCAGGAACCAGCGGCGCAATCGAACGGGAACGATCCCTCGAATCGCGGCTCGCCATATCGGCGCTCGTGTCTTCCAGCGCCCCGGAATGGCCCGCCGTCACCAGTTCCCGATGCCGGCGCTGCGCACGGATATTTGGGTCCGCTTCAAGAAAAAACTTCACGTCTGCGGAGGGGAAGACCTTCGTGCCCATGTCCCGCCCTTCCGCCACCACCGCCCCGCCCTGCCCAATCTTCTGCTGAACGGGCAACAGCCAGGCTCGGACTGCCGGGATTGCGGAGACCACCGATGCCGCGGCCGACACCTCAGGCGCTCGGAGGTTGCCCGTCACATCCCTGCCATTGAGCAGCACCGTGACGACTCCATGCTGCACCGGCATCTCGATCGACAGGCCGGGCAACAGCGCGGCCACCGCCGCTGCATCCGCCGGATCCAAACCGGACCCCAGCACGGCCCAGGCCGTCGCCCGATAGAGGGCTCCCGTATCGAGGTACAAATAACCCAATCGAGCGGCCAACGACTTGGCCGCCGTGCTCTTGCCCACACCAGCAGGGCCGTCAATCGCCACGATCAACCGATTCGCTTGCTTTGCTTCCGTCACAGTTCCCACGTCGTGGCCCCGTAGTATCGCGGTCACTTAGGCTCCGTCAATAATTCCAACAGTGTGCGTTGAAAGGCCGGGAAGGACGTGTCGATGCAGGCCGTCTCATCAATCACGGTCGGCGCTGATGCGGTCAGGCCCGCAATGGCCAGCGACATCGCCACCCGGTGGTCTCCATGACTACGGCCATGCCCAGCCTGCAAGAAACCATTCTTCTCCGCCGTGCCCAATCCTCGCACCATCATCCCGTCCGGCCTCTCCGTGATCTGCGCCCCCATCGCGCGCAACTCCGTCGAGACGGTCGCAATCCGATCGCTCTCTTTGACCCGCAACTCTTCGGCCCCGGAGATGATCGTCTCCCCCTCTGCCACGGCAGCCGCGACACAGAGAATGGGGAATTCATCGATCGTCTGCGGAATCAGATCAGGCCCGACCGCCACCCCGCGCAACCTGGCCGACTTCACCCGAATATCGGCAACCGGTTCTCCCGCCTCTTCCCGTTGATTGAGCAGCTGAATATCCGCCCCCATGTTCATCATCACGTCCAACAAGCCGGTCCTGGTCGGATTGATTCCCACATGGCGAATCGTCACATCCGAACCGGGGACAATCGTCGCGCCCACGATAAAGAAGGCAGCGGCAGAAAAATCGCCCGGCACGACAAGTTGCGGGACCCCATTCCATCCGACCGAGGGGCGGCCCTCGACCAGCAGAGTCGTCCCTTCCCTCTTTAATCCGATACCGAAAAACTGAAACATCCGTTCCGTATGGTCCCGCGAGAGACGGGGCTCGGTGAGACGACTCGTCCCTTCAGCAAACAAGGCCGCGAGCAACAGGGCGGATTTAATTTGCGCGCTCGCCACCGGCGACGCATAGGTGATCGCACGGAGGCGGCTCCCCATCACCGCTAAAGGCGCGAGTTCACCGCCCTTGCGTCCTGCGATGGTCGCGCCCATGTCCCGCAAGGGTTTGACGATCCGCCCCATCGGACGGCGCCTGATCGATTCATCGCCGGTCAAGACCGTGAAAAAATCTTGCCCCGCCAGCAAGCCGGTCAGGAGGCGAATGCCTGTTCCTGAGTTCCCACAATCGATCGGTCCGCCCGGCTCAGTCAGGCCCCACAAGCCTTTTCCATGTACGCAGAGTTCCTCTGCCGATTCATCGATACGAACGCCCAGAGCCTGAAACGCGCGCATCGTATTGAGGCAATCTTCGCCGCGGCCATAGCGAGCAACCCTGCTGGCCCCGTTGGCCAAGGCGGTCAGAATGATGGCGCGATGGGTAATCGACTTATCGCCGGGGACGGAAATCGTTCCCTGCAACGGTCGGCCTGGGGTGATCGTTAAAGATTCCATAAGCTACTGCGCGGTCAGAGCCGGTCGCGTGGAGAGCTTCTCCCGCTCCTGCCTGGCCCGTTCAAGTTCCTTCTCAATCCCAGCCGCATCACCTGCTCGAATAAGCTGCTTCAACAAACCCAACGATCGCTCATAGGCCTCAATGAATGTGACCACGTTATCGCGATTCCACAGAAAAATATCGCGCCACATTTCAGGCGAACTGGCGGCAATCCTGGTCGTATCCCGCAATCCCCCGCCCGAGTGATTCGCCAGATCGAGGGAGGGCAACTGTTGGTCGCGAATCTCCGCCAGGGCATTGATCAAGGCAAAGGCCGCCACATGAGGCAAATGACTTACCGCACCGAGAATCTTGTCATGCAAATGGGCATCCATCGTGAGCACCACCGAGCCGGTCTCCTGCCACATCCTGCGGACCTGTTCCAACGCCTGTTGGTCCGTCGTCTTCGTCGGCGTGATGATGCAGCGCGCGCCCATAAACAGCTGATCCGATCCCGCCGCGACGCCCGTCTTTTCTTTGCCGGCAATGGGATGCGCCCCGACAAAATGAACGCCGGCCGGCATGGCCCGTTCAGCCTGTTCCACCAGGAGCCCCTTCACACTGCCGACATCGGTCACAATCGCGCCTGGCTTCAAACAGGAGGCCCAGTCCGTCAAATGCCGCTCGTACGTATCCACCGGCGTGGCCAACACGACCAAATCGGCATCCCTCACTCCCTCTTTGGGGTCGATCACGTAGCGGTCGATCGCGCCCAACTCTACCGCGGTCTTCAAATTTTCGACCCGCCGCCCGACCCCGACGATCCTGGTCGCCAAACCCTTGCGACGCAAGATCATGCCCAGCGATCCGCCGATCAGCCCGACTCCGATAATCGTGACCTGAGTGAAGTGCAACGCCATTCGTCAAACTGGATGGAGGAAGCGCCTCGATCCTGAGTCCTTCAGATTACAGTTCCCGGCCGACCGCGACCGCGATCTTTCGCATGTCATGCATCAGTTCTTTGAATTTGCTCGGCTTGATGGATTCTTCCCCGTCGCACAGCGCACATTCCGGGTTTGAGTGGACCTCGATCAGAATGCCATCCGCCCCAGCGGCCACGGCCGCTTTCGACATCGGCGCCACCAGGTTCCACTTGCCGGTCGCATGACTGGGATCGACAATGACGGGCAAGTGCGAGAGTTCTTTCAGGGTCGGCACGGCCGCAAGATCGAGCGTATTGCGATATTGCGTCTCAAAAGTCCTGATCCCTCGCTCGCACAACATGACGTTCTGATTCCCGCGGGACATGATGTATTCCGCCGACAGGAGGAACTCCTTGATCGTGGCCGACAGGCCCCGCTTCAACAGCACCGGCTTGTCGTAGGCCCCGACTTCCTTGAGGAGCTCGAAGTTCTGCATGTTGCGGGCGCCGATCTGGATGATGTCGGCTTTTTCGAGAAACAAATCGATGTCGCGGGTATCCAGAATTTCGCTGACCACCGGCAAGCCGGTTTGCTTCTTCGCCTCCAGCAGGTAATCCAATCCTTCGCGCCCGAGTCCCTGAAAGGAATAGGGAGACGTGCGAGGCTTGTAGGCGCCGCCGCGCAAGATGCTCGCGCCGGCCGCCTTGACCTCGTGGGCAATGCCGACCGTCAATTCAAGCCGCTCCACCGCGCAGGGTCCCGCCATAATCACCAGCTTGTTGCCGCCGATCTTCACGCCGCCCACATCGATGATCGTGCCTTCACGCTTGAACTCCCGGCTGACCAGCTTCCAGGGCGCGAGAATCGGCAACACGCTTTCCACGCCCGGCAAGGCCGTGAGGGGTTGGTTGTGCAGGATCCGATCGTCGCCGATGACGCCGATAATCGTCCGTTCCTGGCCGGTCGAGAGTTGCGACTTCAGCCCCAACTCGCGGAGCCGGTCGATAATATGGTCGACTTCCCGTTCACTCGCTTCCGGTTTCAATACAATGATCATGTTGCCCTCACCCTGCGCTCAATGCGCATGAAGCACCCGCTTGAGTGCCGCCAAGAATTCCTTGTTTTCTTCTTCTTGGCCGATGGTCACGCGGACCATCTGCCCCTCGATGTGCCGAACGATGATGCCTTCCCTCAGCAGCGCCTCAAACACGGTTCGACCCTCTCGCCCAACATCGACATAGACAAAATTCGCCTCGCTCGGAATCGGCGCAAATCCGAGATCGGTCAATCCCTTGACCACCTGCTTCATCCCGGCTTCATTCACCGCCCGACTCCGCGCCACATGGTCGTCGTCACCGAGGGCGGCCAGCGCGGCGCGCTGCGCCAGGCTATTCGCATTGAAGGGAGGGCGGACCCGGTTTAAGAAATTGATGATCTCCGCTGTCGCCACGCCGTACCCAATGCGCAATCCTGCCAGGCCATAAATTTTCGAAAACGTCCGCAGCACGATCACGTTCCGCCCCTGCTTCACATAGGCCATGGAATCGGGGAATTGCGAATTCCTGACATACTCGAAATAGGCCTCGTCGAAGACCACGACAACATGAGCCGGCACCCGCGCGAGCAAGCGGTCCACCTCCTCAGCCGACACCATCGTGCCGGTCGGGTTATTGGGATTGCAGAGAAACAGCAGCCTCGTCCGTTCGGTAATAGCGGCTGCCATCGCCGGAAGATCGTGCCGCCACTCTTTCAATGGAACAATGACCGGTGTTCCATGCGCAGCCGTGACTTCCATTTTGTAGATGACGAAGGTCTGATCGGCCATGACCGCTTCATCGCCCGGCGCCAAAAAGGTGCGGGCGAGCAGGCTCAGGATTTCATCCGATCCGTTCCCGAGGATGACCTGATCCTGAGTCACCTTCCAACGATCCGCCAAGGCTTGGCGCAGGCGAAACGCGCCGCCGTCTGGATAGCGATGCAGGGCCTCAGAGCCCTCGCGCAGGGCCGCGAGCGCCTTCGGGGAGGGACCCAAGGGATTCTCGTTGGACGCCAGCTTAATGACGCGCGCGAGGCCTAATTCCCGCTGAAGCTCTTCAATCGGCTTCCCGGGAACATAGGGACTCAGTGACGCAATATCTGGATGGACGTTTAGCGGCATGGCATTCACTGACTATGGGCCGGATAGGATCCCAGCACTTTCATGAACAGGCAGCGCCCGGCGACTTCCTCAATGGCTTTCTTCACCCGCTCTTCCTCGATATGGCCTTCGATGTCGACAAAGAAAATGTACTCCCAGGCTTTCCGCCTGGAAGGACGCGATTCAATCTTGGTCATGCTCAGCCCATGCGACGCGAAGGGCCGGAGCAGATCGTACAGCGCGCCGACCTTGTCTTTGACCGACAGCATCAAGGACGTTTTATCTTTTCCTGTCCGCTGAGGCGGCTTCTGAGACAAGACGAGGAAACGGGTCATATTGTTCATATTGTCTTCGATGCGGGCCTTAATGATCTTCAAGCCATACAGTTGGGCCGCCAATTCTGAAGCAATCGCGGCCAGAGAGGGATTTTCCAGGCAGAGTTCCGCCGCGCGGGCGGTGCTCGCCACCTCCGAGACCGGCACGTTGGGCAGGTTGGTTTCCAGCCAGTTTCGACATTGGGCAATGGCCTGGGGATGCGAGTGGATTTGCTTCACCTCTTCCATCACCCCGGACTGCGACATCAAATGATGGGACACCTCCTGAAGAATTTCGCCCTAGATCAGGAGATTGGAATCGATGAACATATCAAGCGTATGGTTCACAACGCCTTCCGTCGTGTTCTCAATCGGAACCACGCCGAAATTGGCTCGCCCCCGCTCAACTTCGTTAAACACGTCCTTAATGCTGTTGACCGGAATATATTGGGCAGAAGACCCGAACTTCTGCATGCAGGCCATGTGCGTAAACGTGGCTCGGGGGCCGAGATAGGCCACTTTCTGAGGGCCTTCAAGCGAGAGGGAGGCGGACATGATTTCGCGATAGACCGGGCGAATTGCGTCGGAGGGGAAGGGCCCTGAATTCTGCTGGACGAGGCGCTCGATAATGGCCGCTTCACGCGCCGGGGTGTGGAGGTTGGCCCCGGAATCCTGCTGCTTCTTCAGCCTGCCGATCTCAATGACGCTTTTGGACCGCTCATTCAGCAGACGCAAAATCTCGTCATCGATACGATCGATTTCTTTCCGGTAGTCGGAAAGGTCTCCGGACATAACTAACCCCCTCTTTCCAGCCCAGTGAGGCGGTCACCCGTCCGTCGGCTGGAAGTGGCGCAGGCCAAGTGGGAAATGATACAGGAACCATTCCCGACAATGCAAGGAGATCCTCGACCTTTCAGCGGTTTACGTGGCAGACCCAGCCCAATCCAGCCTGCCGCCACAAGAGCCGGACTGGTGCCTGAAATGTCACGAAAAGAGGGGGGAGGTCGGTCGCTTGAAATGGTCGAACGCCAGTTTCGTGGCCTGGCGTCCACGGCCGGTTCGTTCGAGGAAGCCGGATTGAATCAGGTAGGGCTCATGGACATCCTCCAGGGTGCCCTTGTCTTCCTGGACTGCGGCAGCTAAGGACTCGATCCCGACCGGCCCCCCGGCAAACTTGTCGATGATGGCCAGGAGAATCTGGCGGTCCATCTCATCGAACCCCGCCGTATCGATGCCCAACCATATGAGCGCCTCCTGGGCGACGATCTGGGTAATGCGGCCCTCCGCCTTGACCTGGGCATAATCGCGCACCCGCTTGATCAACCGGTTGACGATGCGGGGAGTTCCCCTGGCACGATACGCAATTTCCCTCGCCCCCTCGGAATCGATCGGGATCCCGAGCACGCCAGCCGAACGGGTCACGATGGTCTGAAGTTCCGCGGGCGAATAGAACTCCAGGCGGTGCACGAGCCCGAATCGGTCCCGGAGCGGAGAGGTGAGAGCGCCGGCCCTGGTCGTGGCCCCGACTAACGTGAACCGCGGAAGGTCCAACTTCACCGTTCTCGCTGCAGGCCCCTGGCCGATCACGAGATCCAGCTGGTAATCCTCCATGGCCGGATAGAGCGCCTCTTCGACGGAAGCAGGGAGCCGGTGAATCTCGTCGATGAAGAGGACGTCGTGCTCTTGGAGGTTCGTCAGGATGGCAGCCAGATCGCCCGCATGGGCCAAGACGAGGCCGGAGGTCGAACGGAGTGACGCCCCCATCTCACGGGCGATGATGTGGGCGATCGTGGTTTTCCCCAACCCCGGGGGGCCGTAAAAAATCGCGTGATCGAGCGCTTCCCCCCGCTGCTTGGCCGCTTCGATGCAGATCCGGAGGGACTCCTTCATCCGGTCCTGGCCGACATATTCCTCCAGGGTCTGTGGACGCAGCACATTCTCAATCGTTCGTTCTTCGTCCGTGATCTGCGTGCTGACAACTCGCTCGGCCATCGGAATGAGCCCCTTCCGGTCTTATTTCTTTTCAGGCGTTGGCAGATACTTGGGCGGAGGCGGCAAGGCTCCCTGCCCAGGCGTGGCAGTACTCCCGCAATCAGGAGGGCAAGTCTTACTGCCCTGGGTCGGATCAGGAAAGTTCAACTCCATTTTTTCCAGCTGACATTGTGTGAGCCGCCCCCCATCCTGATTTCCGCAGCGAGTCGGCACAGACGAACGGCCGATTTCACGATAGCCCTCTGGGCAAAGCCCGCACACGGCCAACAGATTTGCCCCCAGGGGAACACATTGCACGAGGATGGGATCACCGTCCTGACAAATCTCTTTGGACTGGGTCACGCCTGTCGTCGCATAGCCTTCCGGACAGGTCCCGCAGGTCTTGCGAATGCTTTTCGGCTCGCTCGACTCGGCTTGCGCGGGCATGGCCCCTACCCCCGAGAGAAGCAGGACAAGTCCGATGGATAGCCAGCGCATCCTTACCCCCTTGCGAGCTCCTTCAAGGACTCACGAATCATGTCTTTGAGCAGGATGGAATCGGGATGGGATTGCTTCACCAGCTTCAGCGCGTCCTTGGCATCTTGCGGACGATACCCTAAGTTTACAAGCGCCGAGAGGGCGTCGTCGAACGTCGCGTCCGGCCCCTGTTCCAGCGCCTCGCTTACAGGCGCAAGGCCCGGCTGGAGCTTGCCGACTTTATCCTTGAGCTCCAACACCAATCGGCTGGCCGATTTGTTCCCGATCCCTGGAACGGTCGTCAGTTTTTCGACATTGTCCGACTGAATCGCCGCAACCAGGTCGGACACGGGAAGAGCCGACAAGACGCTGAGCGCCAATTTGGGCCCGACACCGGACACACTGGTCAACAACACGAACGCGTCCTTTTCCTGCAAGGTCAGAAAGCCGAAAAGCTGAATCGCATCTTCCCGGACATGGGTATGCACGCTCAGCGACGCCGTCTCGCTGAGATTGGGCAACCCGTAGTAGGTGCTGAGAGGAATAAACACTTCATAGCCAACGCCCTGTACGTCGAGGACCAGAGAGGTCGGCGACTTGAAGGCCAATCGGCCTGTCAGTGAGGCAATCATGCGCTATGAGGCACCATAGGCTGAAGGTGTTCAGGCTGAAGACTGAAGTGTTCGGAGCTCCGACCTTTAGCCTGAACACCTTCAGCCTGGATACCTGAATTGTTACCGTTGTTGTTCATCCGGCAGCGGCCACCTTCTCCATCACCTCGTCGGAAATATCGAAATTCGCGTGCACCTTCTGCACATCGTCATGCTCGTCCAACACTTCCATCAACTTGAGCATCTGTTCGGCCGCTTTCTCCTCAAGCTTGATCGTGTTCTGCGGAACAAAGGTGACTTCCGCCAACGAGGTCTCGATCTTCGCATCAATGAGGGCCTTCTTCACGGCTTCAAAGTGATGCGGATCCGTGAGGACTTCAAAGCCCGAGTCCCCCGCCTTCACGTCTTCCGCCCCCGCGTCCAGCGCAAGAGACAGCAGCGTATCTTCGTCGACTTTGCCCTTCTCAATCGTCAGCAGTCCCTTTTTATGGAACTGCCAGGAGACAGCGCCGGCTTCCGACATGTTGCCATGATTCTTCGTGAGGAGATTTCGCAGCTCGGCGACGGTGCGATTGCGGTTATCGCTCGTGATTTCCATCAAGATGCCGGTCCCTCCTGGGCCATAGGCTTCCAGGTGAAACTCTTCGTACATCACGCCGGGCAATTCGCCCGTGCCTCGCTGAATGGCTTTCTTCAGCGTATCACCTGGCATGTTGGCTTCTTTAGCCTTTAAGATCGCTAGCCGGAGCCGGGGATTGCCATCCGGATCCGCGCCGGTACGAGCCGCGATCGTGACCTCGCGGATAATTCGCGTGAAGATCTTCCCGCGCTTAACGTCCATGGCACCCTTGTGCCGTTTAACCGTCGCCCAATGGCTATGTCCACCCATATTCACTCCCTACAGCCGGACGCAAAAGGGCCGACCGCATAAGAAGGTGAAGTCGATCGATAAGAGCTGGTACTCGTAGCACAGGGTTTGGAAAAGTGTCAATTATAGGGGAGGGCACCGCGTGACGGGACCGACTACTCTGAATACACGAGCAGCTGAATCCCGATAAGCAGAATCAATCCGGCCCAGAAGAGCTCCCGCTTGGAGTAGCGTGCCTGCGCTGGAGCCCTGAACCAATCCGATAGCAGCTTGGACGAACCGGCCGTCACCGCCAGCGCGCCCATCAACGTATGACCCAGCGCGATTTTATGGGCGGCCGGATGATCGCCATGCGAATGGCCGAACAACATCAACCCCCCGACGATGGCAAATAGGGGCAGCGGCGCAGCCCAGGCTGCATGGCCGATCCGACCAAACCGACGAAGCAGTTCGATGGCCCCAATCGTCAAGGACAAGAGCGCATAGCTCTTATGCTGAATGATTTCCGAGTCACTTCCAAGGAACGTCTGTACGAAACTGAGCGAGCCGATCGGCCAGGCATCATGATCGCTCCAGATGAGAAGAAATGAGCCGGCCGCGAGTAGAGCGCCCGGCAGAAGAAATCTGGTCCAAGCCCAGAACGGGATCGCCAACGCCTGGCGCAGCTCACTGAGACCGATGATGAGGACCAACATGCCGGTGAGATGATGGTTGAACTCGGAGTAGGCGACACCTGCGACCGACCCTTCCCACCCCTCGTGCCCAGCCGATCCAGAATGAATGTGGCCGGCGGCGACCATTCCCTGCGCCGATACTTGTTCATGCTGCGCCCAGAGCGGCATCGCAGACAAAGCCACGATGGCCAGAAGGGCAAATCCCGCCAACCAACCCCGGTAGGCTCCCTGTAGGATGCCACCATCCCGACGACTGAATAAAGAAACGGCCCATCCGGCTGGCCGGATGGGCCTTCGTGCCATTATCATAGGTTCGCGTGACCGGCTCACATAAACTTCATGAACTTATCTTTCACATCGTCCATCACTTGAGCCGTAATGGTCGCTAACCCTCGCTCCTTTGCCACCCGCTCGACTTCCTTGCGGGCCATCGGACGGATAAAGTCTGGAATGTTCTCAAGCCGCTTTTCCGCATCAGGCGTCCAGGTCATCCCGCCGCCCGATTCGCTCTTGGAATCGTCCATCACTTGTAGCGTAATGGTCTGATACCCCTGCTTACGAGCAAAGGCTTCCACGCTGCTCTGCACCATCGGCTTCACAAACGAGGGCAAGCGATCGAGCTTCTCCTTCGCATCGGCCGACCAGGTGAAGGCTGACGTCGCGGCCTCACCGCTACCAGGCTTCCCGCCGGTCAAGCCCATTTCCGCCACCATTGCAGAGAAGGGACAACCGCCGCTGGGCTTTTCCCCCGGCTTGCCCGCCGACGCAGCAGTGGCCGCGGCGGCAGCCGGCTGGCCGCCCTGAATCTTCTCGTTCAAATAGGCTGCCATCTGACCAGAGCCTGCGGTGGCTTCCTCTTTCAACGTGCCCCTGGTCATCTCGAACGGCTCTGCCTCGACCGTGCGCCCGCCCAGCTTCACCCCAAGCGAACTCACCATCTGGGTTTCGCCGGGATTCGTCACCATGGAGAACTTGGCATTGCAAGAGGGGCAACCGAAAAACACGCCGAGCGTGCCTTCTCCTGGCTTCTCCACCTTCTCAAAGTTCATGTAAGTTTCACAATTGAGGCACACGAATTTCATGGCGTCTCCTCTTAGGTGCGTAACATCACAGTTTATCGGCCAGCACCCTCTTGTAATCGAGCAAGGTCTTGATGCGCCCGGCAATTTCTTGGTACCGCTGAATCGTCGGATAGGTTTCGTCGAGCAAGGGCTCGCCCTTGTCGAAGGTGCGAGCGAGTTTCCGGTCGAAAGGAATGCGGCCGAGCAACGGCAGATCCAGCGCCTCGCACATCGCCTCGGTGTTGCCCTCGAACAGCTCGTTCACTTCGCCGCAAGAGGGGCAACGATACTCGCTCATATTCTCGACCATACCTAGAACTTTGATGCCCATATCACGAGCATAGGTGACCGACTTCTGCACCACGTCCGACGCCACTTCGGACGGCGTCGTCACAACGATCGCGCCCGCCAGATCCGGGATAAAACCGGCGATGACCGGCGGCTTGTCCGCCGCAGCCCCGGGAGGCAGATCGACCAGAAGATAATCCAGCTCGCCCCAGGCGACATCGGCTAAGAATTCCCGAATGACGTTCATCTCCATGAGCCCCAGCCAGACCGGGCTGACATCCATCGGCCCCTTCCAGCGAACCGGCGATGCATCATGCAGGAAGAAATCCATCGAGGCGACCTTCACCCCGAGCGGTCCGACCGGAGGAATCGCTCCCTCAGGCCTCATGGTCAATGACTGGCCATGCAGGCCCAGCATGCGAGGCACGCAGGGTCCGTTCAAATCCACATCTAACAGTCCGACCTTCGAACCCTGCCGCGCAAACGCCAACGCCAAGTTCACGGTGGTCATGCTCTTGCCGACGCCGCCCTTGCCGCTCATGACGACCAGCTTATGCTTGATCCCGGCCATGCGAGCCTGCACCTGCCGCATTTGCTCGGTAATCTGCTGGACGACTTTGGCGTCGTCGGAATACTTCAGCTTGCCAAGAATAGCTTTAAGATCTTTCTCGACCGCCATGACTGATACCCCTCATTAACTGTGCGCAAACATAGAGCGTTTGAACGGTACCACAGGGGTTTCTGGAGAGTCAAACGAGAGACGCCCGGTCGCGCGACGAGAATATCAACTTAAATAAGTATAAAATCAGTCACTTACAATGATTGCCACAACCACAGTCCGTTCAATCCACAGCGCCTGACATCGGAGGCTACCCACTCAGACGATCCGATCACATGCGCAGACAAAGTCTCAGAGCTGAAGGGGTAAGGCACATGCCCCCTAGCCTACAACGACGCGGTTGCGCCCCGCCTGTTTGGCCTCATAGAGCGCCTTGTCGATGCGTCGCAGCAGCGCGCCACCTTCCTCGGCGGCCACCAGCTCGGCTACGCCGAAGCTGGCCGTGACCGGATCGGGCAACGGCTCAATGCAGCAGGCGGCAAGCGCCTCCCTAATCCGCTCGGTGGTCGCGACGGCATGATCCAGTTCCGTATGCGACATCAGCACAACGAACTCCTCGCCGCCAAAACGGGTCACGATATCGGTTGCCCTCGTCCGCAGGCGCAGCAGCTCACCGAATGCTGCCAGCACCCTGTCCCCGGCCTCATGTCCATACGTGTCATTGACGCGCTTGAAGTGATCGAGGTCGGCCATGACGGCGCAAAGTCTGTCGCCTGTGCGATTAGCACGGCTGATTTCCGTTGCCAGCGCCTGCTCCAACTTGCGGCGATTGCCAACACCCGTCAGCTGATCGGTCAACGACACGATGATGATCTGCGCCTCGCGCTGCTGCAGCCTGAGGTTGGTCTGTGCGAGTTCGACATGCGCCTTGGCGTAATCGCAGTTGAGCTGGATCACGGTATCGTTGAGCCGCTCCAGATCGTCGATGTCATATTCCGCAAGCACTCGCAGCTGTCCGCCCACTCGCCACACGCGGGCACGCAACGACCGCGATCGCCCCATATACTCGCCCAGAGTCAGGAGCCCCTGATAAATTTCTCCGTCCGGGCCGGCGGGCGCACGGGTCAACGTCGCAAAATCCGGTTGCAGGAAAAAACGAGTGGCATGCGCGCCAATCGGCTCCCGTCCTTCCACCCTGATAATCCGCAGAAATCCGGCATTTGCCTCGACTAACGTGCCATTTTCATCCAGCGTGGCCGCCACAACCGCGAATAACAACTCTAGGCCAGGCGCAATCCACGTCATCGCGCGCCCTGGTCGCCAACAAGTCGATCCGCATAATCGACCGCCGCCTGCGCATCGACACAGGACCCATCCGCACCAACCATGCCGGCCAGCCGGTCATAGCGGTTGATGGCGAATCCCCCAACGATCACAGCTGGCCGCGCACGGCCGAGTCGCTCGTTCAACTGCGCGATGACCACCTTGACCGCCCGCAACTGCTGCGCGAAGGACACGGACAATCCCACAAGATCGGGCCTCCATTCCACCGTCTGCTGGACGAGCGCCCCGGTGGGCACATCCGCGCCGAGATACTGCACGTCCCAGCCGGCGAGCTGAAACGCATCGACGACCATGCGCAATCCGATCGCATGACCGTTGCCCTCGACGCAGGCCAGCAGTACCCGTTTATTGATCAGTGCCGGTAGCGGAGAACGGAGCAGCCCCATCGTCATCACCGAATGCACGACCGCTGTCGCCATGTGCTCCTGTGCGACCGACACCTGATTTGCCTGCCATTGATCTCCGATATGGTACAGCACAGGCTGGATGACACGTCGCTCGAACTCGACAAGGCTATGCCCGTTGCCAAGACAGTGATTCATAACAGCCAGGGCCTTGCGCAGATCACCGGTGAGTACCGCCGCCTCGAATGGCGCGACCTCCGGCCACGGTTCGGGCGGCGGCTTCGGCGCTACCGGCGCATCGCTGGCCTTCAAAAATTTCGTCCGCGCTGCGTGCAACGCAGCACTCACCACCGTGGCTTCCTTCGCATCCATATGCCCGGCATAAAACTCCGCTAACCAGTCGAGGGACAGCGCCACATGTCGTACGGGAATCGCGCGTGCGCTGAGTACACTGTCCAGCCAGAGCAGATAATCCACCATGGGCTGCAACAGTCCAAACTCCAGCACCGGCCGCAGAAATTCGAGATGAAACGCAAGGTCCTCGCGGCAGGCATCCTGTCCGCGCGATCCGAACTGCTCATACACCGACCCATACGTCGTACGAAAACGTCCGCACACTGCGCTTATCGCATCGGCGTGCAGCGCCTGAAACCGCTGCAGCCCCTCTTCTCCCAATGTTCCGATCTCAACATCCATCACAATCCCTTGTCGCCCCTACGTTAATCCGCAAAGACTTCGAATAATTGCACCTCGGTGCTTGCAGGAACCAGCTTAAGCCCCTTGGGAATTCCCTTGTGAGACTCATGGTATTCATGCCCCTTGTGCCAGCTACGGTAGCTCTGTTCGTCGAGCCAGCGGGTCACCAGCCAGATCTCGGCCTGATTGCTGACAGGACACATCACCTCCATGCCCAGAAAACCCGCCGCATGATCAACGAGGTGCGGTCGCTGACGGAAGGCAGCCCGCACCTCATCCGCCATGTCATTCGCAATCGTGAACCGGCTCAATGCAACGAACATCTCGCCCCCCATAACCCTGCTGTGCAGTCTACCGCGTCCAATGGACCGGGCCTTCAACAAGGCAGCGACATCCTGGCAGAGGTCAGCCGAGACCGGACGGCCCTGCAGAAAACGGCATCTATGTGCCACGTTCGACTAGATTGAGTACTGAAAAGTCGGCTTGGCCCCGATCGCCTGAGCCAGCACGCCACGGCGCTTCAGCTCCTCAAGAATCCGGCGAGTCGCCTCATCGAAGTCGGTCGGGCCCGACAGCACGATATCCGTATTGGGTGGGGCTTCTTCTGGCACCTTGCTCATATGGATGGCAATGACCGGGACCGGATGGACGAGCGTCCTGATCGCCTGGGCCGCCTCGACATAGGCCATGCCAAAGGGGTTGGTCGTCGAGACCACAATCAATCCTGTATCAACCAGCAACCGCGCCACCTCGCCGTAACGGCGAGCCATTTCTGCCGCCTGGCCTCGCTCTCCCTCCGAGAGGTCCGCATCGAGTCCGCGGAGGAGATTCCCTCCGTCGAGCAGGTACGCATGCCGTCCGTCCGCTACAAGCCTGGCTTCGATTTTCTTGGCCAGGAAAGACTTCCCTGTATGACGCCCCCCGGTCACCAGCACAATGGCGGCCCGGTGGCCATATTGCTGGGCGCGATCCTCGACGCCGACCTCGCCCTTCACCCAGGCAAAATCGCGCTGTCTCGCTTCTTCGCGGAGGAACTCCTGATCATCATGGACCAATTCCGTCACGATGCCGCCGCCGGCAATGTCATACTCATCCACCAGAACGAACCGGCCCGTCGCCTCGAACGACGCGGAAAGATCGAACGCAACCGGCGCCTTGGCCCGGATCGTCAATTCCGCGACCTGGTTCCGGTTCACGACATTACTGCCTTGCTGCTGGGACAGATCCATCGTGTCGATGATCCGGTGAATCGCGGCAACTTCACAATCCACTTCTTTCGTCGCTACTCTCAACTGATAGCGCCGCCCCCGCTCCAGCGGCTTCCGGCCCAGCCAGAACACATTGGCCCGAAAGGCCGTCGACACCAGGGGGAGCGCCTCTTGATGCGAGGCGACCTCTCCCCGTTCGACAAAGATCTGTTCATCGAGCGTGATACCGACCGACTGGCCCGCGTGGCCTTCTACTGGCAGAGGCTCAACATTGAAGGCTTCAATGGATTTGACCGTCGCCCGTTTGTTGGATGGCGAGAAGACCAGGGAATCGCCGACTTTCACGCGGCCAGCGGTCACACGGCCGGCGATGATGCGGCGGGCATCGAACTTATACACATCCTGAACCGGCATACGAAGCGGCTGCTCGGACCGTCCCGGCTCCTTCTTGAAGGAACTGAGCGCATCCAACACGGTCGGGCCCTTGTACCAGGGCATCTGCTCACTCCGGTTGGCGATATTATCTCCGAGCTTGGCGCTGACCGGGATAATCTGCTGGGGCACCGCCTTGAACTGTCCAAGGAACTCCCGATATTCCTTTTCGATCCCGTCGAACACATCCTGCCGGTAACCGACCAGATCCATCTTGTTCACGACGACGGCAAACTGGCGCACACCCAGAAGCGAGAGGAGGTAGCCATGTTTCTTGGACTGCTCCTTCACTCCCTCCAAGGCATCGATCAAGAGCAAGGCCCCTTCGGCCCGCGCCGCCCCGGAAATCATGTTCTTGAGAAATTCTTTGTGACCCGGCGCATCGATAATGATGTATTGCCGGCCCTTCCAGCCGAAAAATGTCCGAGCCGTATCGATGGTGATGCCCTGCTCCTGCTCTTCCAGAAAGGCATCGAACAGGAAGGCGTACTCGAATTCCTTCCCCTGCTGCCGGCAAATGGCCTGAACCTTTTCAAGCTTGCCGTCCGGCAAGGAGCCTGTGTCGGCATAGAGCCGACCCAGCAGGGTGGACTTGCCATGGTCCACATGCCCGACGATGACGATGTTTAAATTGTCCGATGGTTTCTGCGTGAGATTGTCCATAGTCATTTGCTTTCTTGGGGATGATCAAAAAGACCATCCAGCGAGGCCCGAGGCGAATCGAAACCGGAGGCGTACCCTCAGGGGTACGTTGAGGATTTCGATGAGCCGAGAACGAAGCTGGGGGTCTTTTTCATCATCCTCGCTACATGTAGCCGTCTTTTCGGAGGAGCTCCATCCCACGCCCCTCATCCTGCGCGCGACCCGATCGCTCCGCCGTCGTGGTATGCCGCAACTCATTGATAATATCGTCCACGGACTTCGCCGTCGACTTGATCGGCGTCGTGCAGGGCGCGCAGCCGAGGCTGCGATAACGGGTTCCATCCCCCTTGTCGAGATAGAGGTCGATGAAGGGAATGTTCTCGGCCATGATGTATTCCCAAATATTGATTTCCGTCCAATCCAGCAGGGGATGGATCCGGATATGGGTTCCCGGAGGAAAGGTCGTCTTGAATTGATCCCAGAGTTCCGGCGGCTGATCGCGGAAGTCCCAATCGCCATGTTTATCGCGCGGCGAAAAATACCGCTCCTTAGCTCTCGTCCCTTCCTCGTCGGCCCGCACACCGAGGATGATGCCCGTGTAGCCCTTTTGCTCGATCAACTGCTTGAGCCCGTTGGTCTTCAAGGCCGTGCAGCAATTGACGCGGCCCATCGCGGGATTCATCCCGGCCGCGAGCGCTTCCTTATTCTGCCCCACGACCAATTTGAGGCCCCACTCGCGGGCCACGCGGTCACGATATTCGATCATGGCGGGAATTTTGAAACTCGTATCGACGTGCAACAGGGGAAACGGGACATGGCCGAAAAAGGCTTTCCGGGCCAGCCAGAGCAGCACGGTCGAATCTTTCCCCATCGACCACAGCATCGCCAGGTTGTCGAAATGCTTATAGGCTTCCCGGAGGATGTAGACGCTCTGATCTTCTAATTGGCGAAGGTGTTGCACGGACTCAATCCTCTCCTCTGATCAATGGGTACGGCCGCTGACATTGGTGCCCACCGGCTCCTGGGTCAGTTCCTCTAACTTCCGGGCCGCCGCTCCTTCTTCGAGCGCTCGGCGAGCCAGCGGAATGCAGGCCGCCCAGGTCGCTCCCTTGCCGGCCGCGTACAGAATCAGCGCCGCGTTCATCAGCACCCAGTTGCTCGCCCCGCCCTCCACTTGATTGTGGAGAATTCGTCGAAGCAGGTCCGCTTCCTTGTCTCGCTGATCCGACGGGAAGCCGGCCATGTCGCGTGGCGAGCCCAGCGGTAATCCGACATCTTTCGACGCGAACGACAGCGGGGTAATCCGCTCGTCCCGCAATTCCAACACCCTGGTGAGGGAAGAAATCGACAGTTCCGGATCGCCCTCCACGCCGCTGACCACCAGCGCCCGCGGGCAAGCCAGCATCCGCAACACTTCGGCAGTCTTTTCAAAATGAGGAGGATGGGAGAGGCCCACGATTTGCGACGAAGCGCGGGCCGGGTTCAACAGCCTGGCGATCGGATGAAACACATTCCGCGCACCCAACTCCTGGCGCATCTCCAAAAATCGATAGACCGGGGGATGGTAGAGGGCAATATCCAGATAGGCGAATCCATGTTTTGTCACTGTCTCTGCCACCGCGTCTGGATTCATGTCGATCGGCAAACCCAAGGCCTTCAGTACCCCGGCATTCCCCGCACGACCGGGAATCCCGTCATACCCATGCATCAAGACTGATGCGCCGGCCGAGGCCGCCACGATGGCGGCAGCCGCCAGGGCATGGAAGGTCTCCTGCTTTCCCGCGTAACTCGGCAGATCCACCACCCCGAGCTCGCGCGGAATCGACACAGGCGCCACATAGGAACGCGCCGTCGCGGTCATTGCCGCCAGTTCCGTGACGGACTCCATCTTGATCCGCATGGCGATGAGAAAGGCCCCGGCCTGCGCCAGCGTCGCCTCCCCTTCAATGAGGGCCTTCATCGCCCGCTTCGCTTCGTCCCAGGTGAGATCTTTGGCCGCCCTTGGCCCCTTGGCAATTTTCGCGATAAATTCCTGCATCAACGTTAGGAGGCCTTATGTAACCCGCATTCCGTCTTGGTGAAATTCTTCCATCGTCCCGCGCGGGGGTCATCGCCGGGCATTACTGGGCTCGTGCAATAGGTGCAGCCGATACTGGGATAATTGCGGTCATGCAATTCATTGTAGGGCACTTCATAGACCCGAATGTAGGTCCAGACATCTTCCACTATCCACTTCGCGAGCGGGTTCACTTTGACCAACTGAAACTTCTGGTCCCATTCGATCAGCTTCGCGTTGGCTCTCGTGGGAGACTGGTCGCGCCTGATCCCGGTGATCCAGGCCTCGAATCCCTTGAGTACGCGAGTGAGCGGCTCCACCTTGCGCAACTCGCAACATTGATCGGGATGGCGCGCCCACAACGCCTCGCCATGCTGCGCAGCCTGTTGCTCCGGCGTGAGCAACGACTTCATCTGAATGACCTGCTGCGGTTGCAAGCCATAATGCTTGATCACGCGGTCACGCGTGGCATAGGTCTCGGGAAAGAGAAACTCCGTATCCAGATAGAACAGAGGCACGGAGGGATTGATACGGTGCACCATATCCAACAGCACCACATCCTCCGCTCCGAAACTGCAAGCCAGCACGATCTTCGGCGCATAGCGCTCAATCGCCGCAGCCAGCACCTCTTGCGGCTGCT
>JAPLLI010000050.1 GCA_026387615.1 Nitrospirota bacterium | reverse complement strand
GGCGAGGAGTGAGAATCGATAGAGCCAGGAGGGACTGGCTGGCTCAGCGCGGTGTTGCCGCGTGTATTGCCAGGCGGTCGAGGCAAGGGAGAGGACTGCCCCAATCACCACGATTCCTGCCAGGCTGACGATCTTCATGTCTCCGAGCCCAAATCCCACGAGCAACGCTGCCGTTGCGACGTTCAGGGTGACGAAGAGCAGCCGATGCGAGTCTGACGGGGCTCGGTCGTCTTGGGAACTGTGCGACAGGGAGGCGAGCAGTCCGCCGATCATCAGTTGGAGGATGCCGCCGATGAGGGTTGCGTGCACATGGACCAGTTTTAACCAAGAGGGCAGCGGCGTGCCATGGACCAATCCGATCAGGATGGCGAGTCCTACCAGCGAGGCCAGTAGGAGCCAGCTAAATCCTGTGACCAGAAAGCCCAGTGGGCGACAACTGAAACGGCTCATGTGGTAAGCCTCCTAGGATTGGAGAAAATAGAAGTGGTTTGTCGGCCCCGTTCCGTGACCGATCGCCAGGCTATGGCGAATAGCCTCGGTCAGATAGGTCTTGGCGGCCTGGACGGCATCGTTCACGGATTTCCCCCGTGCGAGATGGGCCGCGATCGCCGACGCGAGGGTGCAGCCGGTGCCATGGGTGTGGGGGGTATCGATGAATTCCCCTTTGAATACATTGAAGAACCGGCCGTCGTAGAGGAGGTCGGTGGCCCGTTCTGCCAGCAAATGACCGCCTTTGATCAATACATGCTTGCAGCCGAATCCATGAATGATTTTGGCGGCGCGGCGCGCGTCTGCGAGCGTCTTGATCTCAATGCCGGACAGTTGTTGCGCCTCATGGATGTTCGGCGTGACGAGCAGCGCCAAGGGAAAGAGCTGCTTTTTCATGGCGTCGATCGCCTCCGGCTTGAGCAGCGCCCGGCCGGTCTTCGAAATCATGACCGGGTCCACGACGAGATTCGTGACGTTCTGGGGCTTCAGGAGTTTGGCCACGACCTCGACGATTGCGGTCGAGGACAACATCCCGGTCTTGACCGCGGCGACGTCAAAATCGTCAAACACCGCATCGATTTGCGCCGCGATGATCGCGGTCGGCAATTCGAAGACATCGGTGACCTCTTCGGTGTTCTGCGCGGTGATGGCGGTAATCACCGACATGGCAAAGACGCCGTTGGCCGACATGGTTTTAATATCGGCTTGGATGCCCGCGCCTCCGCCGGAATCAGAGCCGGCAATGGTCAAGACTTGTTTGATCGATGGTGTGTTCATGGGCCTATCAATTTAACGGTGGTGGTGTGGCGTCTGGTGCGGCTGGAGGGGCTCCAGCCGACTCGACTTTGAGGCCCTCGATCGAGAACTGGGCGTTCAGTCGCGGCGCCTTCTCGTGATAACGAAAGATGAAGTGGTTCCCGCTTGCGTCGGCTGGAGCCGAGAAGGTCAGGACCGCCCGGTCTTTTCCCCGAGGCGAGAGCTCTAAGCCACGCATACAAAGGCCTTCGCGATTGTCCTCTACGTCCAGCTTCCACTGCGCACCATGGTCATCTTCGAGAAGGGTGTCTTGGAGCAGGCACAGCGCTTTGATGTCGCGGGAGGAGGTATTCTCGATAGTGAGATCGGCGACAATCTGCTGCCCCCGCCGATACAGGGCGGTCACGACCAGTTGATACTGTCCATTGCGGTGGAACCCGAGCCCCGGGGGCGGAGCCGCCTTGGCGAACGGATCAATTTTCACGACGGGCGGCTTGTTCACTTCCTTGACGAGTTCCGCCAGCGGGCCTGCCTTGGGAATCGTGCCACGCGCAGCGCCCAGCG
Source organism: Nitrospirota bacterium (assembly GCA_026387615.1). Classification (GTDB taxonomy): domain Bacteria; phylum Nitrospirota; class Nitrospiria; order Nitrospirales; family Nitrospiraceae; genus Palsa-1315. The sequence continues at coordinate 1,354 of JAPLLI010000050.1, read as the reverse complement.
GCTGGAGCGTGCTGGGGCTGAGCAATTGGACGGTCACTCGAAAGTCGCCTGGTGATTCACGATAGGAACCGGTCACAAAGATATCGGCTTGTACCATCTTGGCTGCCTGCTCGATCTCTTTGACTTGCGCTGGTTCGAGCTGCGCCACATGCAGTTTTTCCAGCGCGGCATGCGCTAGTTTTCGGTCGATGACGGTGAGCTCACCGCCGAGCAGAATCTGTGCGCTTAACTCCTCCGCCAAAAACTGTCCAATCTGCGTGACGGTGCCGCTGTCGTCCGTAAAGTCCAGTACCGAAAGTCGTTCCTTCTTCGCTTTCATGGCGTCTGACACGACCCCCTCCGCCAGTTGCGTCAGGCTTTTCTCGTACGGCGAGGCCGCCTGAGCGGGAAGTGCCCAGAGACTGCCGATGGCAAGCAGGACCGAGTTCAGTTGACGCCCATCAGAAAGTGTCCTAGAGTATGAAGCGAATGAGGTGACCGCAATGGCCATTGAAACGGTGAAACAGAAGATCCTTCAAGCGGTTGAGCGACTTCCCGAGACAGCCACGCTTGAGGATGCCATCGAGCGGCTCTGCTTCCTGGCAAAAGTTGAAGAAGGGCTCCGTCAATCCGACGCGGGCGAGACGGTTCCCCATGCCGAGGCCATTCGTCAGATCCACAGATAGATGACTCAACTGATCTGGACCCGCCGAGCAATCGAGGACGTTCAGTCCATCCGGCGGTTTATTGCGCAAGATTCGCCTCACTACGCCGAGTTAGTCACTCAACGACTCATTGCCTCCGTTGAACGTCTGCCCTCATTGCCCCAGTCTGGTCGTATCGTCCCTGAGATCAACGACCCCACCGTGCGCGAAGTGATCCAAGGATCCTATCGAATCGTCTACCGACTCATTCGCGAAGAGATTCATATCGTGACAGTCCATCACGCTGCCCGCCTCCTCAGTCTAGAGCCGTGATTTGACAACTCCGGCACGCGCGCTTCAGATGGGTGCTCAGGGATTACGCTGGCCAGATACTATGGCAACAATGTTTACCACGGAAGAGGTGGCTTCAGCGCACAGGGCAGCATTCTGGAAGCTTGCTGTTCGTTTATGAGTAAGATCGTTCGCGAAATGGAGCGCGGTCCGGGCATGCTTTTTAGCTGCATCGTTTGAGTGGCTCTCTAGTTCAACTTGTAAGTATGCGTCTAGCATTCTTTTTGCGTCGGTGGTGCCGGAGCGTGTCAATGACATTGAGACACCGGGTTGCATGAAATTACTGTCGAAGGATCGGGAGTGTTGGTGGTGGCCTCCTGTTTGGGTGGATTGATCCAGGCCGCGGTTGGCAGCCTGGGCGGTTGAGGGGCCCTTCCCTT
>JAPLLI010000128.1 GCA_026387615.1 Nitrospirota bacterium | reverse complement strand
CGATCCGAAGAATCAGCAGCAGCTCGTCGATCCGGCATTGGAGCAATATTGGATGCCGGTGGACCTCTACGTCGGCGGCAGCGAACATGCCGTGCTGCATTTGCTCTATGCGCGTTTTTGGCACAAGGTGCTGTACGATATCGGGGTGGTCAGTACGCTGGAGCCGTTCAAGAAGCTGGTGCATCAGGGGATTGTGCTGGGAGAAGACAACCAGAAGATGTCGAAGTCCCGCGGCAACGTCGTCAATCCCGACGAGATTATGGACCAGTTCGGGGCCGATGCGGTGCGGCTCTATGAAATGTTCATGGGACCGCTCGAGGCGGTGAAACCCTGGAGCACGAGGGGCGTAGAAGGGGTGACGCGGTTTCTGGAACGGTCCTGGCGGCTGATGGCGACCGACGAGGGCCATCTGTCGAACGCCGTGGTGGGAACCGTTCCGACGCTCGAACAGCAGCGGTTACTCCACCAGACGATCAAGAAAGTCACCGAGGATATTGAGGGATTGCGGTTCAATACCGCGATCGCCCAGATGATGGTCTTTACGAACGAGATGACCAAGACCGAGTCCCGTTCCCGGGCCTTGCTCGAACCATTTGTGCTGCTACTGGCGCCCTTCGCGCCCCATTTGGCGGAAGAACTGTGGGTCGTACTGGGCCATAAGCCGAGCGTGTCGCAGCAGCCCTGGCCGGTGTTCGATCCGGCCTTGACCGTGAGCGACCGGCTGACCATTCCGGTTCAGGTGAATGGAAAATTGCGCGCCAAGCTTGAAGTGGGAGCCGACGCCACTCGTGAGCAGGTCGAGGGGCTGGCTCGTGAGCAGGTCGCCGAGTGGTTGCAGGGGCAGGAGCCGAAGAAAATCGTGTATGTCGAGAAAAAATTAATGAACTTTGTGGTGTAGTTGATGTGGAACGTAAAAAGTTTAAAGTCAAAAGATAAAAGTGGATGCGCCGGAATGTTTCATTGTTACGTTTTTATGTTATCCGTGGCGCTGAGCCTGTCGCTCAGCGCTTGCGGCTATCAGTTCCGTGTGGAGGGAGCCGGACCGACGATCGGGGGGGCGACAGCGACCCAGGCTTCCACGTTGCCGCCGCCGAGGCTGGTGGTCCGGACCCTGCTGAATAAGAGCTTCGAGCCCAACCTGGAAGCCCGGTTCACCAATTATATCCGCCACGAGTTTTCGTCCGGCAGCGGCGCGCAGGTCGTTCCGGAGTCTGAGGCGGCGGACCTTGTGTTGACCGGGGAAATTCTCTCGGTCAGCATTCCGACGATCAGTTTCAACCTGACGGCGACGTTTGAAAGTCGCGCCGAGGTGATGGTGTCGGTGAAGGTCGAGGAGACCAGGACGAAACGTGTCGTGTGGACGCAAGCGGCGAAGGGCAGCTCGGAGTTCTATGTGACGTCCGACCTGCAATTCAACCGGGTCTTACAGAACCGGGCCGTGGAGCAGGCGGGCCGGTTCATCGCGGAAGATCTGGCCTCCCGCTTTCTGCTCCAGTTGGAATCCGGGCAGCTGGCCAAACCGGTCGCGAAGCCTGCCTCGATCGATGCGGACACCACCGTAAAATAACCGGACGTTCACTATGGCTTCAGCCATCTCTCAGGCCCAGCTCAATGCGCAGCTTGCGCAAGGCACAATCGCGTCCCTGTACCTGGTCACGGGCGAGGAGGATTTGCTGCGTGATATGGCCGTGGCATCGTTGAAGGCCTCGTTGTTGGGAGAGGGCGAGAGCGACTTCAATTGCGATCTGTTCTACGGAGACGACGTGAGCGGGTCGGAGATTGTCACCTGCGCCTCGGAAGTGGCCGTGTTTGCGCCCAAGCGAGTGGTGGTGGTGAAAGCGGCCGATAAGCTGCCAGCCAAGGAATGCGAGGCGCTCCTGCCCTATTTGAAAGATCCCAACGATTCCACGACCGTGATCTTTGTCGCGGCGAAACTGGACGGGCGGTTGAAGTTCACCCAGGCGCTCACGAAGACGGCGGTGACGGTCGATTGTGCCCCCTTGAGAGAGGCGCAATGGCTGCCCTGGCTCAAGCAGGAGGCGGAGCGGGTCGGGATCCGGCTGAACGCCGACGCCGTTGAACTGCTCAAGGAGGCTTGTGGCGGCTCGCTCTATTCGGTCCGGCGTGAATTGGAAAAACTGACGGCCTATGTGTCGCCAGGCCTGGTGGTCACCGTCGCCGACGTGGCGACGTTGCGCGGAACGGAGCCGGGCGCCTCGGTGTTTGATTTGACCTTGGCGATCGGCGCGAGAAATCGAGGGAAGGTGCTGGCGATCCTGGCCAGGAATCTGGAAGCAGGCGAGGCGCCGCTGCGAATTTTGGGCTCATTGGCCTGGCAATACCGGCGGCTCTGGAAGGTCAAGGAAATCGCCAGGCAGGGAGGCCGCGAAGGGGAAGCAGCCAGGACGTTACGGATCGACCCCGCCAAAGTACGGGCGTTCCTCGATCAGTTCCCGGACGCCCATTTGCGCGAGGCGCTGGGGTTGCTTCTGGAGGCCGATGCCAAGCTGAAGGGCGGAAGCGGGGGACGGCCTGCGAGGATTCTTGAAGGGGTGTTGTTGCAGTTATGCGACCGCTCGCCGGTCAAGGCACGTCCACCCTCACCGGGTCGTGGCGCCGAAGTGCCGCAACCGGTGAGAGCGAGAACGATCTCGAACGTGCGAACGATTAGCGGGAAACGGACAGAGCGTTGACGTGGAGCGTGAGGCGAGCCACCCGGCGCGAGGCCGTGTTGGGCTTCATCACACCCTTCGTCACGGCTTTGCTGAGGGCCGATGTGGCGAGACGCAGGGATACCGTCGCATCCTCGACCTTCTTCTCGGCCACGGCCGCCTGGACTTTCTTGACAAGGGTCTTGAGGGCACCCAGCGTCGCACGGTTACGGTCATGCCGCTTCACGGACTGGCGGGCTCGGCGAATGGTCGATTTATGTACAACCGGCATAGTAAACTCCTCTGGTAGAAAAGAAGCGCATTTGTACCATGCGGCTCAGTACAGCGTCAAGGTAAGCCATTTTTTGAAAAGGACAAGCCTGTGCCACCCATTATTGCCCGAGACCGCTTAATCCTGGCCCTCGACGTGCCCTCCAGCGCCGATGCCGACCGGTTGCTCGATCGAGCGGGGGATCAAATCGTGTTTGTGAAGGTCGGACTCGAACTCTACACGGCCGCCGGGCCGGCAATGGTCCAACGGTTGATCGCCCGAGGCAAGCGGGTGTTTTTGGATCTCAAGTTCCTCGATATCGAGGAAACGGTTCGCCGGGCTACAGCGCTGGTGGCGTCGATGGGCGTGGAGTTCCTGACGATTCATGCGAACCGGAAAGCGCTGGCTGCCGCCGTCCAGGGCCGCGGCACCTCCTCGCTGAAGTTGCTGGCGGTGACGGTCTTGACCAATTTTGACAGTAACGACCTCCGTGAGATGGGCATCCAGCGGAGCGTGCAGGACCTGGTCGCCGCGCGAGCCCTGTTGGCTTCCGAAGTGGGCTGCGACGGGGTCGTGGCCTCAGGCGAAGAGCCGGGGATCCTCCGTCCCAAGGTCGGGCCTGGCTTTCTGATCGTCACGCCCGGCGTGCGTCCGGCTGGCAAAGGGGTCGACGATCATGCCAGGGCGACCACGCCGACCCAGGCGATTTCGGCCGGGGCCGACTACTTGGTGATCGGTCGGCCCATTCGGGATGCCTCGAATCCCGCCGCCGCCGCCGCTGCCATTCTTGCCGAAATGCAGGCGGCCTTCGACGCACGGGGCTGAACGGGCAATCGCGAGTTGCGGGTCTCCTGCTCCCTTTGCTAGAATCCCCCTTCTGCCATCGAGACCGGTTCCTCTGTCTTCTCCGTATGGTGGGTGTAGCTCAGTTGGTTAGAGCGCCGGATTGTGGATCCGGAGGTCGCGGGTTCGAAACCCGTCACTCACCCCATACCTTCTCTGCCTACGTTGATGAGCAACGGTCTGGTCTCTCCATACAGCCGTTGGCTTCATCGTGTTCCGCAGACGAACCGTTTTCCTCTCTTTTCTGAGTGTTCTATTGTTTCCGGCTGTTCAACTTTGCTCCTGGCACAATTTCAGCACAGCTCGGTTTTATAAAAATGGAGGCTCTCGGCTTTTGAACCCGTGTATTAACACGATTACGACTTCGCCCTTATTTTGCAGTGCATTCGAGCATTTACTTCAGGTCAGAACAGGGCACGACTTAAACAGCAAGGCTTAAAATGCATACTGGAAGAGGCTCATTCCTCTTTGCCTTACGTCGCAGCCTCTTAGAACGAATCCCGCTGAGAGAAGAGATTGACGCGGTCAAACAGGAGAACCAGTTGGAGGCGATGAGCTACAACCAAAAACTGGTCCATCCATACCTTGAGAAACGAACCCATAGCTCAACTGGCTGGAGGTCTACGCTTGTGGGGTGGGTCAGTTATGCCTGGAGCATTCCACCTGCATCGCCGATCCGTATATCGAGGAAGCCATCCGCTAGGGGCCGAATGAGTTTTTTTGCGGCACACCGTCGACAGTCCGTGATACGCATAGGGTAGTCTTAAATGCTCGCCTAGTAAATTTTCACCCCAGACCTGTAAGTTTTTGCAGTAGGCGCTGATCGCATATATCCCTATTCTATCGTTCCCCCCCCTGCTAGGCCCTTGAAGAGATGTACGTACACGGTGCCCATCAGTCGTCGCCTGAGTGAGAGGCGCATTCTGTGGCCGCACCTACAGCTATTGCCGGCAGTTCTTCATGGATGGATAATATGGGCCAATGAAAGACGACATGGGCCACAATACGAACAGACGATTGCTGCTGACGATTGTCGGGTTGGGCATCGGCCTCTTCTGCCTCGATCTGTATCTTCCCCTTGGAGTCGGGAACGGTGTGCTCTATGGCGGGCTCGTCATTCTGTCCTTTCTCTTGCCGAACCGGAAAGGCCCGTTGATCACGGCGGCGGTGTGCTCCGTGCTCTCGCTGGCCGATGTGATCTTGAGTCCTACGATAGAGGGTGTGCCCCTGTGGATGGGCGTGTCTAGCCGACTGTTCAGCCTAACAGCCATTTGGCTACCTGTGCTCTTCTTTCTGCATCAGCGACGGGCGGAAGACGCATTGCGACAGGCGCACGATGATCTCGAAGCGCGGGTGCAGGCTCGCACGCAAGAACTCGCCACCGCGAATCAAGCGCTCGTCACGGAAATCACGGAACGTCTGGAAACCGAGCGGTCGCTCCGGGCCAGTGAAGCCGTGCTGCAGGCCAGTCAGCGCGAGCTCCACCAAAGCCGCGAGGATTTGCGGGCTTTGGCGGGCCAGCTCCTGACCGCGCAGGAAGAAGATCGCCGGAGGATTTCACGCGACTTGCACGATGACATCAATCAGCGCTTGGCGATGCTCTCCATGGATCTCCGGCGGATGGAGAAAGATCTCTCTAGTGATCCGGAGCATCTCCGGAATGAGATTCGACGGGTGTCTGAGCACCTGACGGCCGTCTCCGACGACGTGCGTCAAATGGCCTATCGCTTTCATCCATCCATCCTGGATGATTTGGGACTGGTGAAAGCCGTGCGCCGCCTCGTCGATGATTTTTCCACCCGCACCGGTATCACGAGCACCTATGTTCATAAAGATCCCCTCACCGCGTTGCCGGCCGAACCGACCATTTGCCTATATCGCGTGATGCAAGAAAGCCTTAGCAACATCGCGCGGCATGCCCAGGCATCGCAGGTGGAGGTTGAGTTGATCTGCGAGGACGATGTGGTCAGTCTTTCGGTCCGTGACAATGGCGTGGGGTTCGATGCCGGGCACCTGGCGCATACCGGCGGACACCTTGGTTTGCTGAGTATGAGAGAGCGTGTGCGTTTGGCGAAGGGAACGCTGGAGGTGGAGTCGGCGCCCATGCAGGGCACGCAGATTCGGGTGGAAATTTCGCTGGGCTCAGGAGCGCGCCATGTCTAAACCTCGTATCCTGCTGGCCGACGATCATGCCCTTGTTCTGGAGGGCTTTCGCCGCATCCTGGAAGGACACTATGAGCTGGTCGGGACGGTTGAGGATGGGCGCGCGCTTCTGGAGGCCGCGAAGACCTTGCAGCCCGACATTGTTATTCTCGATGTCTCGATGCCATTGCTGAATGGCATCGACGCGGCAGGGCAGCTGAAGAAAATCTGCCCGAATGCCAAAATCATTGTCGTAACGATGCACGCCGATACGGACTATGTGCGGTCGGCCTTTGAAGCGGGAGCCTCGGCGTATGTGCTCAAGCGCTCGGCGGTGGATGAGCTGGAGCAGGCGATTCGGGCCGTACTGGCGGGCCATTCGTATATTACACCGCTAATTACGAAGGAATTCGTGGACGTCTTTCTGTCTAAAGGCTCGGAGAAGTTAGGGGGCCTCACTCAGCTCACGACGCGCCAACGAGAAGTGCTGCAACTCCTCGCCGAAGGACGGACCGCCAAGGAAATTGCCAGCGTATTGAAGATCACTTCACGAACCGTCGAGTTTCATAAGGCGCAGATTCTGGGCCATCTCAATCTGCAGACCAGTGCGGATTTGATCAAATATGCGCTTACCCATGGCATCGTGAGTCCCTCCTAGCCGCTATTTGGTCCTGGTAAAATTCTCCTCCACTCCTTCGGCTTTTACGAGTTCCTCCCCTTGAATATCTGAGTTATAGCTATGTGCCGTTACACTGCGATAGCTGCCGCTTATTTTGCACGGTGACGCGTGAGCCAATCGGAACAGCCTGAGTTGGATGGTGGACCTCGGAAGTTTTTCGCTCGCCCGGTTGTGCGGGTCTGCGATCATTGCGCGCGGGTGCAAGATGGTTCAATAGCGGACGCGTCGGAAGCACAGTGGGCTGATCTGGCGACGTATATGTTTGACTGCGGTCTCTCACATGGAGATGTCTGGTGGTTCCACACGATGTGTGAGACCTGTCAGCGGCCTATCGGCAGGCGCGCAGGCTGCGGCCATGGCAAGTGAGCCATGGCTCAGGGTTGTTGTCGCGAACAATCTCGATATCGACTACGCGTGCTGGCAGCGGGGAACAGTGGCGAGAGGAGAACCCAGACCAGCTTCATGTACATGAGCTGAGCGGATGCCTGCTATGGATTGGCCTCCTCGGCAGCCATCGTTCGCACTCGCATGAATCCCTGGTCTGGCCCCTCTTCTGGCATTGCAGGACGATGGGAGGTCCCTGAGCGAGTGGGACTGGAGAGAGAACGAGGCGTGGCAGCGGAGCCAACCTTAGCAGGACACATTTAATTCACTTGAGGTGGGGAATGACGACTGGTCGATTTACGGTGCAAATGAGTGTCGTGTTGATGGGTGTTGGGGCGTTGATGCTAGGAGCTGGATGTGCGGGCAAGCGGGTGGCCTCCAATTCGGGCGATCAGTCCATGACGATGAAGGATACAGGCGGGGCGGAAACGGTGAGAGAGGAGCCGGTGGCCTCTGTGCAAACCCCGTCTCCCATAGAAGCATCGCGGGGGCAAGATGGGCGGGGAGGACAGCCGCTTGCATCAACAAGGCCCGGCAGCAGCTCCATCCCGAGCGGCAGTGCGTTGGCGGCTGCGGCTGTCGACATGTCCGGTCTGGGCGACATCTTCTTTGATTTCGACCGGTACACTATTCGGACCGATGGGCTGGCGGCGTTAGAAGGCGACGCCCGCTGGCTGCGCAACAAGCAAGGCCAATCCCTACTGATCGAAGGCCATTGCGACGAACGCGGGACGCAGGCGTACAACTTAGTTTTGGGCGAGAAGCGTGCCAAGTCAGCTAAGCGATACCTAGAAGACCTCGGCATTCCTGCGTCCCAACTCCTGACGACGAGTTACGGCAAAGAAAAGCCATTTTGCAAGGATCACAACGAGGGTTGCTGGAGCAAGAACCGGCGCGCGCATTTCGTCGCTCAATAACGACGTGCCTGCGAATGAACCGATCACACCATTATTTAAGGAGGTTGGAGTGAACACGTCATGGTTTCTGGTTGGTGTCGTTCTCGTGAGCCTGGTTGGTTGTGCGGGAAAAGGTGAGCGGATTGACGTTGCAATCCCAGGCAAGTTCACGAGCGCGGCCGCGACATCATCCAGCGGGCCTCGGATCGCCGTGCTCCCCTTTGACGATACACGGGCGGCTCAGGTGCATCTCGGCCAGCGAGCCCATCTCTGGGGCGGGACCAGTTATTTCGACCTCCCCACCGGCACCGTTTCTAAGGCCAGTGCGCAAGCCCTGGTCGACTATCTCACCCGGCACGGATGGCGAGCTTCCTTGGCGCGGACGCAAGGCAGTGAGGGGGCTGATGTGACGATCCTCGGTACTATCCAGGATTTGTCGATCGACGCCACCAGTGGATTTATGCATACCGATCTGTCGGCTAAGAACACTGTCAGGTTGCAGATTATGAACCATAGCGATGGCAGCACCGTGCGTGAACGCGTTTCCGGGTCTGGCACCAACCAAGTTTTTTGGTTTGAACCGGAAGATGCGCAAGCGTTGACGGTCGAACTGCTGGAAAGCAATTTTCGGAAGTTCGTGACTGATGTGCGAATCGACGGGAGAAGCATTCGGCTGAAGTAACCTCCAGCCATCGTCGTGGCGGAGCGGGGTGAACAATCCCGCCCCCTCACAATCCCACAGCGACAAGGCGCCTGACACAACGTGATGTCCCCTCAGTCTCCAGGAGTCTCTGTTGCCCCGAAGCAGAGAACTACCTCGGACGCCTACTTGATATACACCACTCCCGGCAAATCCTTCAGATCGGCATCGCCTGTGACGACTTCGGCCCCCTGGTCTTGGGCTGTTGCATACACGATCGCATCGGCAATGGCCAAGCCATGCAATAAACTCACATCAGCGGCTAGCAGGGCGATGGACTCTGTCAGGTGAACCATCTGGGTCGCATTGAGCCGTCCCGCGAACAATAACGCCGTTTCCTCCCCTCGCTCCCGCTTGATCTTCTTGTAGACCTCATACAGCACGATGGTCGGCGTGATGAGCTGATGCCGAGACGTGAGATAGGGCGCATACCGGTCGGCGAGTGGTCCGCCCGTAAAGAATTCGATCCAGCCGCTGGAATCCAGCAAGACCTTCACAATCGGTCCTTCTTCTCCCGAAGATCCGTCTTGGACATGCCCTTGAGCGCACCCTTCAGCGATTTCAGGGGGACTTCCGGCACCAGGGTGATCACGCCGCCCTTTTCAATAATCTGTAAGCGCTGGCTTGGGGCGAGATGGAGCTTTTCCCGCACGTCCTTGGGAATCACAATTTGGAACTTCGGTGAAATCGTCGTCACAGCCATGATGCGCCTCCTGCCAATTCATGATCGATCATAATATCGTCATACGACGTGGGTCAAGACAGCCCCGCATTGCCGCAGCTTCACAGGATGACCGATCTGGCACTCAATCCAAGCTTCCGTGTTCCAACTTCCTCAAGCTGCCCTAAGCAGACCTAAACGGCCTAATCCCATGCCCGCTGTTCGGCTTCTTCGTGGTGCTATTCGTCCAAGAGCGAATCTTTGCTGTCGTCGCTCTATCGCCTCCTTCGCATGCGCGACGAACCTCCTGCCAGCTTTTGACCGTTCTGTTCATTTTTGATGAACGAGAAAAAAGGTAGGAGAACGCTCTCGATTAACTTCTCAATAACATAGGGCTGTTCAAGTGAAGCGTGAAAGTCGTGATGGCACCACGCTTGCAACCCTATGTCTGGTTTGTGCGTCGAAGAACATGAGAAACTGTAAAGGCGGCAACGTAGCGAGCAGAGCCACGCCGCACTTCTTCATGATCTGCTAAGGTTGTACTGTGCGGACGGATAAGAAACCCCCTCAAAAGGCTAAGCCAAAGGCTCCTTCCCGCGTGCCGAAGCGAGATTTGGCTGGTGACAGCAAAGTAAGCGTATGGCTTGAGGACGCCATTGCCCAGATGAAGGCCGGCAAGTATGGCCGGTCGTCTGCGGCATTGAACGCGTTGCTCCCACGCGACCCTCACCATGCGGAAGCTCGTCGGCTTGCCACGCTGCATCTGCGAATTGGTGGCTTTGTCACAGCTCGGCAGGCCTTCGAGTCTCTCGTCCTTGACGCGCTCGGGCGACAAGATTTCGAGTTGGCCGAATCCTTGTTGCGGGAATATTTGGCTGCCGGACCCCGTTGCGTCCCTTTCCGTGAGCTCTTAGCCCTGGTGTATGAGGAAAATGGCGATACTCAGGCGGCGGTGGCCGAGTTGGGCCAGGCGATCGGTTTTCTCATCGAGGATCCAATTCCTGAGGATTTCACGAAACCGGCTGAGCTCTATGCCAAGGTGAGAGCGCTGGAGCCAGCCAGTCCCGTCGCCTTTCAGTTTGCCCATCTATTCGATGGGCAAACCGGCGAGCTTCTCGCGCCTCAGCCGGTCGATCCTTCCTCAGTGACGTCAGGGGCCGTCGCGACCACGAATGACGCGAGTGAATCGTGTTGTACCTCTCCAGACCAGATGCCGTCCGGCCTGGCGCGACAGGAGGTTCAGACTTCTCTGCCAGAATCTGAAGGGCCAACCCTAGAAGGTAATCGGGCTGATCAAGAGCTGTTGTCGTCCTCGTCGGATCAGGTGAACAGAGAGAAAGAGCCGGTCGCGCCGGAAACATCGCCTACGGTTGCACCGGCTTTCACCGACCAGGCGGTAATTGCCAGCAGGCCGGCCCAGGCCTCAGTTGCGCTTCCGCTTTCTACGGTGCCAGGAGATGGGGCATCGGCATCTCCTGCCGTGACAGGCACCGTCCCGCAATGGAGTACTGGCGACGTGGCGGTTCAGACACATCGCCCATCGACCAGGAAGCAGAACTGGGACAAGGAAAAGGGAGAGGTTTCCATGAGCCCGTCAGCCCCAGTATTGCCGGTGGAGGAATCGTCTGAGTTGCTTGGCGAGCGGTCTCGTAGCGGGGGATGGGAGGCGGCTCCCTCGGAGGCGGCCGTTCCTGCCGTTGAAGCGGTGGCCCCAGTCGTGGAACAGGCTGTTCCTCAGGAAGAGCCAAGGCCGGAGCTGGCAGAGACGAGTGACTCGATCACGCTGCCGAATCTGAGCCAGCCACCTTCTGTCACCTGGCAGGATGCCGGCATCGAATCCGTTCAGTCGAATCCTGAGCCAGTCACGCCGGTCGCCGCCCAGGCGGGGGATCTCCCCCTCGACTCAACGGAGCAGAGTAGCCAGGCTCGCACGGAGAACCAGCCTCTGCCGGCAATCCCGTTCTGCGGGATGAGGGAACGAGTTGTGCTGGCTGGCAGAGGCTTCTCATCGCGTCTCGTGGCTTGTCTGGTAAGAACGCAATCCCTGTTCCTCTTCTGTGTCTGGCTGGTGTTGTCTTGTGCTGCAATAGTCACGGTCTGCATCGGCATGGCGGGATTGGCTTGGATGGTGATGGAAGAGCCTCCGTCCTCGGCCTATCTCAATCTGACGACGAGTGCCCCCCAGATGTATACGGATCCGGGGAAGAACGGCTATTTCTTGTTGCTCGGGTTCGAGGCTCCCGCAGAGCGGGATCCGCTCCAAGCGGGACAGGGGCGCAAGATGGAAGGGTCAGACCTTCAAGCGGCGCAGGCCTGTCTGGCCGGCGATGCAAGCAGAAAAACGGAGCAGCCTGGGGCCTCCAGCAACGCGGCCCGTAGATGGTTCGACAATGCCGATCCGGCGGCGAAGATGAAGGGGCAGGCTGACGCGGCACGGTCAAGGGTGACGCAAGAATCGATGGCCCTTATACGCTATCAACAATGGCTTTCGATGCCGTTTGCCGATGGGGGCTATGGTGGGCTCGTGAGTCCGAATTGCGCGCATATTCTGCTGGCCCATCGCCTGTATCTGGCCGAAGGGTTCACGCAGAGTCTCAGCGCCGGGCTCTCCCGGCTTGAGACCGATATGGAATCCTGGCGTGTCGCGCTGGGACGGTCGCGGACCTTGATGGTGAAGATGTTGGCCACGACGGCTATAGAGGACGACGTGGCTCTGGCGTCAGGACTCTTGCTTCGTCAGGACCTTGACGGGCCAGCGATTGGTCGGCTGAGCAAGATCGTTCGTCCCCTCGATCAGGAGGAGTTGTCCCTCCGGTGGCCGATGCGGAGCCATTTCCTCTGGGCGACCAATAGCGTGACGAGCAGCCTGAAGCAGGATAAGACGAACGGACGTCCGCTGTCTGCGTCTCTGGCCGCCATGATGCCCCTTCCCTTGCAGCGGCGCGCCAATGCCTATGCGGACTATTACGAGGCGGCGAGTCATGCGGTGACGGGAGGGCGGTATACCCACCTGCCGAAACGGTCCGACTTCGTCCGGACTCCCGCGGTCAGCCTGCTGGACTATCTGGCGAACCCGGTCGAGCATATCGTCGGCATCGAGCCGCTGCCCTCCTGGGATTCCTATGTCGGACGTCTCGTGGAGGCCGATGCCAGGCTTCGCCTGGCGAGCCTGCAAGCCTGGATCAGGCAAAGCACACAAGAGGGAACCGTATTCACGCGTCTCGCCAAAGCGGGGCAGTCCCACTACGATCCCTTTACAGGCCTTCCCATGTTGGTCAATCAGCAGAAGGGTGTGATCTACAGCGTCGGACAAGACGGCCAGGATCAAGATGGCGATCCCCGGCGCGATATTGTGGCGACCATTCCCCTCACCCGGCCCTCCCCAGTCGAAAGATCCCGCGCCTCGTCACTTCCCAGATAGCAGCCAGGTGAGTCCTGGGGATCGCTCATCGCGCCTCAATTTTCTCGAGCAGGATGCGCTCCAGGGGCGCCTCTGATGCGAGCCTCGCGTTCTCAGCAGTCTGAGACGATAAACAAGCCGTAACGGCACAGAACATCCATAAATCGGCATTGATTGACATGGGATGCTTGACAGATTGACGCGGAATCGTCGTACTGCGGAATGCTGCCTACGATCTTTTAGCCAGTGTAGGCCAGCAATCGCAGCACTGTTGGGATGACGAGGAAATTTCTGTCCAGTCACGCAGCGTCATGTCGCGCCAGGGTACGATTGGCCCGGTCATGCAGAGGGATGGCCAGAGGGGTATCTTTTGTTCCCTCGCGCAACAGCCTTCGCTATTCCATGACCAGCCGAACCATCCGTTCCCTTTCCATCGTTCGAGATCCTTTTTCTTCTGGCTTGCCGCTCCTGTCCAGTCAGGTCATGGCGCACAGGGCGATTGAGGGGAATGGCATAAGATTTCTGAAATCGACGCAGGACCCACGATGAGCTTAATATAGTGGCCCTGCATGGCTTTCGCAGAGGCAACCTCGCAGAACGGCGCTCGCGCAGGTCATGCGGCAATGAAGGTCGATTCAAGCGGCCTTCAGAAGAACAGGAATAACCGTTCCCCGTTTCATCGCGAATTTTTACATCAAGGAGGACCCCATATGAAGAGGCGATCACCCTACCGAGTTCTTGGTCTATTCATTACAGCACTGAGTCTGCTGGCGGTCGGCTGTGCCGAACAAAAGCCGATAGGGCAGGAGGCCAACGGGATGGCCAGGACCGACATGCCGATTCAGGATGTAAAGAACCTGCCGAAGTGGGTCACACAGCGAGGGGCGGCCTTCAGCGGAGAGAAGCGCGTGTTCTACGGGGTCGGCAATGCGGCAGGCCTGCAGAATCCCAGTCTGCGGCGGCGGGCGGCGGAAGGACAGGCGCGGCGCGACATCGCCCAGACCATGCAGACCTATGTGGCGGCCCTGCAGAAACAGTTCATGGCAGAAACCACGGCGGGCGACATGAGTAAGCAGAGCGTCGAGCAACATATCACCGATACGATGAAGCAGGTGACGGAAGCCACGCTCGTCGGGTCGCAGATCGTGGAGTATTGGGAACACCCGACGCGCAATGAAGCCTATGCGCTCGCGCGGTTGGATCTGGAGCAGTTCCTGGACGTGATGAAGAGCTATCAATCGGCGGTGGGCAACGCTAAAGAGTTGGATGCCAAGGTGCGGGAGTATGTCCGACAGAATGCCATGAAGGCCCATGACGATCTGAACCAGGAGTTGGCTAAGAAGGGCCAGGGGAGTGGGTTGGCGCAACCTTCCATGCAGCAATCGGCCAGTCAGAAGCCACGCGGGCGGGCCTATTTGCAGGCGGGGGAGTTGATGCCCATCGCCAATGGAGAAATCCAGGCTAGTAGCGTAGTCGAGGTCGGCGCGCTCGAAGCTGGGGCCCTGGTGGAGATTGCTTATGAGGATCTGGTGGCGATCGCGGGCGGGCAGGATCTGGCTCAACTGGCCGGCGAATCGGTAGAGATTGGTGCTCGGGACCTGGTGGAGATCGCCTATGAGGATTTAGTGGGGTTGGCCAATGCGGAGACCTTACAGGCTGGCAGTGTGGTCATGGAGGTTGCGAAGGGTTCTTCGTCGAAGAGCGGAGGGGCCTCGGCTTCGGCTAAGAGTGGGGGAACCTCCAGTTACGTATGGGTGGATAAAGCGAAAAAGAGCGTGGGCGAGTATCTGAAAAACTTAAAAGAGGACTTAGGTCGCGGGGGGCCGAGGCGGCTTCATCGGTGCCAAGGATGTGGTGCTGGGGCTGTGAGGGGATAATCTGACAGCCTGTGATCGATGACGAAAGAGCAGGACCCGTGTCATGCGCAGCAGTCAGCAGCGTTCAGCGGGATGATGGATGGAGCAGGTCCATGGTCTTCAAGGGTATGGAAGGTATAGCTCTGATTGGATTGTTCGGGGGCATATTTGTTCTCGGCTGTGCGAGCGGGGCGGGGCCAGGCGAGGGCGCTGTGAATCCTCCGG
>JAPLLI010000219.1 GCA_026387615.1 Nitrospirota bacterium | reverse complement strand
TGCCCTCCAGATGCTTCGGGTCCAGTTCGAGCGTGCGAATGTAGCACTGAATGGCCATGTCGATGGTGTTGTAGTCCGAGACCTGCGGGTTGTCGAGCTCGACATAGACCCCGGCGAGATTGTACCAGGCCATGGGATCGTCCGGGGTGATCTCCACCAGGCGCTCGTAATAATCCTTGGCTTCCATGAACTTCTTTTTGTCGGCATACACCCGCCCAAGATTGAAAAGTGCCAGGACATCGTGGGGGAATACATCGAGCGCATGCTTGAACTCAACTTCCGCTTCGTCCGTCATGGCCTTGGTCGCGTAAATCGTGCCGAGATTCGAATAATACATGGCGAGCGACCGATTCATTTCTGCCCGGAGCCCCTCCGCCATCTCAATCGATTTCTTGACCTCCACCAGCGCATCGTCCATTCGGCCTTTGCTGAAATAGAGCTCGCCCAATCGGCAGCGGGCCTGAAAATCGTCCGGCTCGGCAGCCAAGAGCTTTTCAATCTCGACGATTTCCTCGTCCGGGCTCAACGGCTGATCGCCCGGATCGACAACGGTCTGACTTTGCTCGGGAACAGAAGAGGTTGGTTCGTTCATACGATTCCCTATCAGTAAAAAGGTTCTTAGATCTGTCCGCCCGCCAATGAGTCTGGCGTGCCGATCACGTGAGCGTTCGCCGCCGGTGCCGAATCAGTCACATCACGCCGATACCGGTCCATGGTCAAGAGCATGACGCCGAACACCACCATGAGCGTCAAGTTCGAATACAGGAGCGCGTAGCCGGCAATAAACATCAATCCGATCCCATAACCGGCCAGCCGCCCCATTGTCAGTAACTTAATGACCGTGTACGACCAGCACAACAAGCCCGTCATATAGAGCGCAAACGGGAGGAAAAACGTGTAGCCCATGCCGAACTGGAAAATCCATCCGATCACGTCTGCCGCCTTACGGATGTTGTTGGCTAACCCAGGGTCATACTGCTTGAGCAGGTAGTCCAGAAACAACATCACTGTAAAAACGGACCCGGCGGTCGCCCAAAACCAGATGGCGCGACGGCGTTGCCGTTGATTGCGCGTCCGGAACGACACGCCACGCCCATAGGCCCAAAACACCAGGATGCTGGAGAGAACCATCAAGGCCTCGCCCGCGCGATGGGCTTCGTAGACCAACGGCGGAGCCGCCACAGTCCCGATAAAACTATAGGTCGTGGACACGATCTGGTAATACAACCACCCCCCGATCCCCAGGAGATAGGTAATCCCCATCGCGCGATGCGACCATTCAGTATGGGCGGAGAGGTATTCCACCATCAGACAAATCAATGCGACCAAAGCCACCGAATTATAAATCGCCGATCCTAGAAATGCGGGCGGAACCAATAAAAATCCCACCGTGAGGAGCAACAGCAGCCCCACACAGGGAACGACGATCCTGTTCGACCCCACAAATCCGCGACCGGCCATCCGGTTGACGACTCCCACGCCCAGGGCGAGAAACAGCAAAATCGCGACGACATTGAGCAGCCACTGCCCGATCTCCGTCAAGGCCGTAAACGTCGGGACAATCCACTCATGCGTCTGCGCCAGCTTGCTGAGATGCATCCCCAGGCGCGACACGAGCCGATAGAGGATCAATTCCGAGAACGAGACGATCAGGACAAGCTTGACCGTGTACTGAAACAAGAGGGATTGATCGTTGATCTTTCCCGTTATCCGGTCAATCGGGGAATTCGCGGCAATCATGCTATGCACCCTTGAAGGAAACCGGAATTAGGCCGAGTGAACCACGAACGAATCAGCGTCGTACGGAACAGGCGTATCACGACTGAGCCGGCTCCGGCACGCCCACTTCTTGCGCCTTGGCCCGCGCGATGTACAGCAACCCGTCCGCCATGGAGTAGTTGAACGGCAACTCGCACACGACTTCGCTGATCTTTTCGTAGACATGCTGATACAGAGCTTCCGATTCATCGGGCGTCATGCCTTCCGACACTTCATAGAAGAAGCCCAGGCTTAAGTCATCCGCCGACGGGCGCATGATGCGCCGGATGCCGTAGCTGCCAGGATCGCTCATGATCGGCGCTTCTTTTTCCAAATCGAAGAGGCAGGGCTGGCACGAGAATCCGTAGGAATTGTGCAACCGCTCGTTCTCGACGATGAAATTCATCGTCTCTCGCGCTTCTTCTTCTTTCTCTGTCGGGAATCCCACAATGATGTAACAATGGACCGCGATCCCAAGATCGACGCAATCGTCGGCGATGCGCCGCACCCACTCCTGCTTGATCCCCTTCTTCATGAAATCCATCACCCGCTGGTTGAAAGACTCCAATCCGAAGACGATCTTCAGGCAGCCGGCGTCCTTCATCGAGGCCAGGAGCTCCCGCGTGAGGTGCTTCTCGAAGCGCATCTCGCAGGTCCACTTGATGTCCAGCTTCTTGTCGATAATCTGCTGACATAACCGCTTGGTCGGCGAGAGAGCGAAACATTCGTCGGTAAAAAAGAACCGGCTGGCGCCATAGCGCTGCTTGAGCCATTCCAGCTCCTCGACGGTGCGCCCCGGTTCTTTCTGCCTGAAGTTCTGGTGATCCAGCGTCAGGGCACAGAACGCGCAATCCTTATAGTAGCAGCCGCGTGAAAACTGCACAGGCAAGACCGGCTCCGGCGACAGATACAGGCCCAGCGGAAAGCCATCATAGTTCGGCGCCGGCAACTGGTTGATATTCTCGGAGTAGAAGGGCTGGTTGACTGTGATCTTCCCGTTCTGGCGATAGATCAAGTTCGGGACTTTGCTGAAATCTTTTTTCCCATCCAGCTGGTGGACCAGTTCGAGCAAGGCCGTTTCGCCCTCGAAGACGATGATGTCGTCGGTCAGATCGAACAAGCTCGGGCAGCGGCGCAAATTATCGACCAGCCTGGTGAAAATACTGCCGCCGATGGTCAGATGGATATTGGGCGCAGCTTCCTTAATCAAACGGCAGAGCGTCAGACCGGGAATAATCTGCGAGGTCGCCGTAATCGAGATGCCAATCAAGTCCGGCTGATCTCCGATAATCGATTTCAGGAAACGCTCGCGGAACAGCTTGATGTAGGGATTCTGGGATTCATCCCTGATGATCTTCATCAAGTCTTTGGACGAATAGATGGAACAGTTGCCGAACTGATTGTCCACGACCGTCAGTCTGGTCGGGAAGTAGAGCGTGGAGAGAACCTCCAGCCATTTATCGATGAGAAAAAGACTTTCCTTATAGGACTCAAGATCGTAGAAGCCCTCCCCTCGCAGGGTCTCCTTGGCCGGCTCGATCCGGTCGATGAGATAGGGGAAACGGTCCAGCGACTCGACAACTCTCGCCAAATGCTCAGCGCTTCCCGGTCCCGTATCGCCGGTGTGGCTCTGCTCAAGGGCCCGCTGCTTGTCGACCAACTCCTGATACAGTTCTGCCCCGTAGGATTGGGTGACGACTCCGTCTAAGAGTTCGATGCCGAGATCACGCTGGGAGACGTTGTTGACGCCGCCTTGCACCAAGAACCCCGTCAAGGAGGGGAGGCTCAGGTAGGGCTGTGACGGATGCCAGGTTGGAGGGAAAAGCAGTGAGACTTTCATGCTAAATCACTACCAACTAGGTAAAAATTACGGCGTTATCTCAAGAAAATGCACCTGTTTTTATACACTCCGCCATCGGCCAAATGCAACCATGGGAGCGACTCCCTGCCCTGCCAAGAGGGAACCAACCGCCTGCCGCA
>JAPLLI010000103.1 GCA_026387615.1 Nitrospirota bacterium | reverse complement strand
GGCGGCGATGAGGCCGAACTCGCTGAGATCCTTCTTGCAATAATGATAGGGGTACCCGGTGCCATCGACACGCTCATGGTGCTCGAGCGTCGGCTTCAGAAACGCATCGCTCAAGCCGGTGGTCGCCGAGAGCACCTCCGCTCCGCGCATGACATGCTGTTTCATCATTTCGAATTCATGCGCTTCGAACCGTCCCGGCTTATTCAGCAGCTCGAGCGGAATTTGCGTTTTCCCGATGTCATGCAGCAGCATGCCCGTCCCCAGCTGCAGGAGCTTGGTGCGGTCGTAGCCGAGATCCCGCCCCATAGACAAGGCCAAGAGCGCGGTGTTGACGGAGTGATAAAACGTGTACTCATCGAACTGTTTGAGCCGTGAGAGGCTGGTCAGGGCGTCAGGATTGCGCAGGATACTGTCGGCCATCCCCTCCACGACCTGCTGCACCGCTTCCATGTTCAGCGCACTGCCCATCCGGACGTCGTCCATCGCCTGCTGAATTACGCCCTTGGCTGCGGTATAGGCCTGTTTCGCCCCGTGCATCTCTTCCGTAAATGTCGTGGCAGCCACGACAGGCTCGGCAACGGGAGGCGGCAAAGTCGGCGGCGCGGGATCGACAGGCAGGAACGGCGGCTCTGGCACGATCACGTCCTGCGCGGCTTCTTCCATATCGACATCCAGCTGCTGCACGCCGCTCGCGCTCAATTGCGCGATTTGCTCTGTCGAGGTAATGGTGAACTTGCTGCGCAGAAACGGCGTGCCCCAATGGACTTTATCGGTGGCAATATATAAATCTTGAGTCGAAACGCTACAATTGCAACCAGTTACAGTCCTTGCGGCTCAAATCGTCCTCCCCCCCATCAAGTTTTTCACCGCCCAACCGATAGAGCAGACAGCAGAAGGCGGTACTTTGCTCTCTCCAAAAATTATACAATCAACAGAATCAACCACTTACAGACCATACTGACCATCATCCATGCCGACCGTCAAAACGATCACCCTCGACCAACTCAAACCTGGCATGTTCGTCGTCGGCATGGACCAGCCCTGGTACCGGACCCCCTTTCTCTTCAGTAAGAGCCTCATTCGCCATCAGGAGGACATTGCGCTGCTCCGGCAGCATGGCATCAAGGAGGTGACGATCGACCCGGGGAGGGGCCTCGATCTCGAAGCGGAGGCTCCGGAAGACGCGCCTCAACCGGCCACTCGAGAACAGGCCCCCATCCAAGCCGCCACTGTCACGGCAGCAGACGAACCGACTCCGGCGAACAGACAGCAACAACTCTCCGCAGCCCAGGCCACCTACGTGGGAGCCACGCACTCGATGAACCGCCTGCTCGACACCCTCGAGAATGGCGGCAGCTACGAGACCGCGGCATTAAACAGCATCATCGATCCTGTGTTCGCGCAGGTGCTGGATGATAGCGTCTCTATGCTTACACTCCTCTATGTCCAGAAAATGCAACGATTCGATCGCACCCTGGCATCGCACGCCCTCGACGTCTGCATCCTCTCGCTCATTGTGGCCCATGCCTTAGAAATCGCCGATGAAGAACTGCAAGCCATCGGCGCCGGCGCGTTGCTGCATGACATCGGCTATATCCGATTGCCGAGGAATCTGTACCGGAAACACCACGACTTCACGGACGATGAGCAGGCCCTGATGCGGCAGCATCCCAGGCTGGGATTGGCCATCTTACGGGAGGCGAACGAAACCAGAGACACCGTCACCAGCATTGTGGGCGAACATCATGAGCGCGGCGATGGAAGCGGATATCCGCAGCAGCTCGCCGGCAACGCCCTGTCACCCTTGGCACAACTGGTCGGCCTGGTGGATCACTACGACAATCTGATCAGCCGGCGCGGGGGCCAGCCGGCGCTGCTGCCGCACGATGCCATTCGAGAGGTCTTTCGTCTTGGCGACACAGGACAATTTCCCAAGGAGATGGTCGAAGTCCTGATTCGAAGCCTCGGCGTCTACCCGATCGGCAGCTTGGTCCTCTTGAATACCAAAGAGCAGGCCATCGTCGTGGACGTCAATCCCCAGCAACGACTCAAGCCGGTCGTGAACCTCATCACCGGACCGAAGGGGGAAACCTACCTGACGCCAATTCGCATCGACCTTGCAGCTCAGGCGGCAGGTGCGGCACCGCGTACCATTGTCAAAGTGTTGAATCCCCTTGATGAACGCGTAAATATGAGTATGCTGTTTGAGGGCATCAACCCTGAGACGATTTCATGACGCATCCCGCACCGAGTCCTGGCACAGCGCCCCCTCTGGCACCCGTATCCTCTGCATCGCATCGTCTACTGGATCGTGCCTTGTTGGATACGCTCCCGATCGGCGTGGTGCTGCTCGACCGCCAGCTGCAGATCCTGTCGGTGAACGCTGAAGCGACCCGCCTGAGCGGACGATCGGCGGACGCCTGCTCATCGAAGCCCCTGCAGGAGGTGTTTCGTGAAATACCGGGCATGTCAGGCCACACCATCGCGACGCGCATTCACGCAGCCATGACCGCTCATCGCCCCGTCCAGGGAGCCCACACCCAACTTGAAGGGTCCACCAGGGAGCCGTACCCGATCGAATGGACCTATGTCCCCATGGAAACACACGGAGACGTCGCTGGCGTCTTGACCCTGCGAGACCTAACGCGCGAGAAAGAGCTCCAACAAGATCGAGACCGGTTGGCACGCGTGGCGGAAGAATGCCCCTCCCCCATTATCGAGTTGGATGCCGAGGCGAATCTCGTCTATGCGAACCCCGCCATGCAGCAACTGCTGCGCCAGTTCGGCTATACGGCTGATGGATTTCCCTCCGTGCTTCCCGCTGAACTGCCCCAGCTGATCCGTCGTTGCCTGGAATCCGGATCTGAAATCTGGCAGGAAGAAGTCTGTTTGTCGGAGCCGAGCTTTCTCTGGAGCTTCTGCCCTGTCCCCTCCCATAAACTCGTCCGGGGCTATGCGGTGGACATGACCGAGGTGAAAGCCGTCCAGGAAGATCTGCACCGAGCGGCGGAGCGCCTGCGCCAGAGCAATCGCCACTTGGATCAGGCGCTGCTGGACGCGCAGAGTGCGGCGCGCCTCAAAGCCTCGTTCCTGGCGACCGTCAGCCATGAATTGCGCACGCCGATGAATGGGGTCATCGGAATGACGGATCTCTTGATGGAGACGGACCCGTCAGAAGAACAACGGTCGTATCTTGAAACCGCGCAGCTCTGCGGCGAAACGTTACTGCGTCTCATCAACGACATCCTTGAATATGGCAAACTCGAAGCCGGCAAGCTTGAACTGGAATGTCTCGACTTTAACCTTCACACAACGCTGAATCACGTGCTGGAGCAATTCGCGGGGCAGGCTCACCGCAAAGGATTAGCCGTCACCGGCCTGGTCCACCCGAACGTCCCGATCCAACTCCGCGGCGATCCGGGACGGCTCAGCCAGATCCTCACGAACTTTCTCAGCAATGCGATCAAGTTCACCGACCGGGGCCAGGTCACGGTGCAAGCCTTTCTTGAGCTGGACGAGGCCGACGCCATCGTCGTGCGTCTCGAAGTCGCCGACAGCGGAATCGGCATCGCTCAGGAACTGCAGAGCCGGCTCTTTCAGCCCTTCACCCAGGCCGACAGTTCGATCTCCCGCAAGTACGGAGGCACTGGATTAGGGCTCGCCATCTCGAAACAACTCGCCGAACAGATGGGCGGCAGCGTCGGTCTAACCAGTCAATCGGGACAGGGCAGCACGTTCTGGTGCACCGTTCGCCTGTTTAAGCAAACGACGTCTCCTGTCGCGGTCCCGCCGTCGGCCGGATTGGCCGGACACCGCGTGCTGATCGTGGACGACAATGAATCGAATCGCGCCATATTCCATCAGTTCGTCACAGGATGGGGCATGGTCAATGACCAGGCCCAGGACGCGGACTCCGCAGTCACACTCATTGAGCGAGCCGCAGCACAAGGCCTCTTCTACGATGTGGCCATCGTCGACATGGTGATGCCGGGCAAAAACGGACTGCAACTGGCTAAAGAGCTCAAAGCACACCCGGTGGGATCGAAAATCCGCCTGATCATCCTGACCTCGCTCGTCCAGCGTGGACATGCGGAGATGGCGCGCCAAGCCGGCTTCCTCGCCTATCTCACGAAGCCGGTCCGTCACGATCAGCTCGCAAATTGCCTGAGAACTGTGCTGGGACTGACAAAGCCAGCCCTTGAAGCGCCGGCGAGTGCCGCCCCTGCAGCGCCTCGCAGCAGACTGCGGACCCTGGCCGCCTCGCAGCCGTTGCCCCGCATCCTGGTGGCGGAGGACAACCCGATCAATCAGAAACTGGCCGTCCGCATGTTGGAAAAACTCGGCTATCAGGTGGATATCGCGGAAAATGGTCAAGAGGCGCTGACGGCATGGGAGCGGGGCGCCTATGTCGCAATCCTGATGGACTGTCAGATGCCCCTCCTGGATGGATTCGAGACGACCAAACGCATTCGCCGACGTGAAGTCACCGCTCCGAACTCTTCTACAGCCGGAAGCTCCCTGGCGCGCCAGATTCCAATCATCGCCCTGACCGCCAACGCCATGCAGGGAGATGCCGCACGCTGCCTCGCCGCTGGCATGAACCATTATTTAACGAAGCCCCTGCGAAAAGACGACTTGAAAAGCGCGCTAGACCGCTGGATTCCTGTGTCTGCCCATTTGCACCACGTGGGTACCGACGGGAGCACGCATTCCGACGCAGCGCGACGCACCGAATCGGTCTCGATGATCTTTGATAAGGCCGCGATGTTGGAAAACATCGTAGACGATGGCGAACTGCTGGACCAGCTGATGGAACTGTTTCTCCAGCGGTATCAGCCTATGCTGGAGGACATCCGCGCGACCATGGCCAGCAACGATCACAGAGCCCTGGAGCAAGCCGTCCATCTGCTGAAAGGCGTCGCGGCGAATCTCTGCGCGCCGGAAGTCGTCTTGGCGGCCAGCCAATTGGAAGCGCTCGGACGACTCGGCACATTGCTCGAATCCCCGGCCATCTATAGTCAACTTCACGCATCCGTACTTCGTCTGGTTCAGGCTCTGGAAGCGGAACGCGTTCCGCTGAGCAACTCGTAACAGGTGCTAGGCCGGAATGGCTTCGCTCTGCGACTCGACCTCCATGGGTAAGCGCATAACCGGCATACTGAAAATCGGATAGCGTGTCGGATAGTCATCCGAGAGGACCATCTGCTTGCAAAGCCTGGTCTGAGGATTCAAGACCAGCGGCCCGCGAAGGTTCGCCGTGATCCGGCCTGGATCATCGGACGGAATAGTCAGGATCACCGCCAGGGTCAACCCGTCCGCTTCCGTCCCCTTTACCTCCGCCAAAACTTCAGCCGGAAGCTCCACCCGGTAATTCGGATGGAAGCAGGAGGGATCGATAATCACGAACGCCAGGCTCGACTCCTCCACGCAATGCAGCCACTTGAACGGGGCATCGGTGTCATGGTCGAGGATGACATAGCGGCTCCAGTCCGGAAAGCCCAGAATGCCGGAAGGGAACGTCAGGATAGAGTCGTCAGACACCTCCAAGTTGCCAAACCGCGTTGACGCAAACTTCATGATCTCACCTCATATGATTGACGGCGACCGGGGCGCAGGAGACGCCGGAAGGCGTCGAGCGGAACCACCCCGGTACAGGATGCCGATTGGTTTTCTTCTTGAATCCTGACACAAATTTCGTCCCGATGGATCTCGACCGTCGGAGGCGCTTCGA
>JAPLLI010000266.1 GCA_026387615.1 Nitrospirota bacterium | reverse complement strand
TCCGCACATGATCCGGTGAATAGAAGACCTGCATGACCCCTTCCTCTTCCAGCTGCTGGAGCCCCTTCTGGAACTGCTTCTGTTTCGTGAGGTCCTGGCTTCGGAGCACGCCGAAACATTCCGGGGGAAAGAGCGGGATCGCATCGAAGGCGAGAGGACTGCCGGAGCAGAGGGTATCCCCGATGGCAAAGAGGCCTGGATTCACGAGTCCCACAACGTCGCCTGGATAGGCTTCATCGATGGTTTCTCTGTCGCGGCCGAAGAGCCGGTGCGGTCTCGTCATGCGAATCTTCCGGTCCAGCCTCGCATGATGCACCATCATATCTTTCTCGAAACGGCCTGACACGATACGGAGAAATGCCATTCGATCGCGATGCTGCGGGTCCATGTTCGCCTGAATCTTGAAGACGAATCCGGAGAACTGCTCATCGGTTGGCTGGACCGGCCCCTTGGAGCTCATGCGAGGGCCTGGCGGGGGCGCGAGCTTGAGGAAGCCGTTCAGGAAGGGTTCGACGCCGAAATTGGTGAGGGCGCTGCCGAAGAAGACCGGCGTGAGTTGGCCTGCGAGAAAACGGTCTCGGTCGAACTTGGCGCCGGCGCCGGTCAGCAGGGCGATTTCTTCTTGGAGCGGGCCATAGGCTTCGCCCAGGGTCTCGGCCAGGCTCGGGTGGGGAAAGGTCTCCACTCGCATCGGGGCGCGTTTCTGGTTATGGGCCGTCCGTTGGAAGAAGAGGACTTGGGGATCTTGCAGATCATAGAGCCCCAGAAAGCCGGAGCCTTCCCCGATGGGCCAATTGAAGGGGACTGCCGTCATGCCCAGGGTCTGCTCGATTTCTTCGAGGAGTTCGAAGGGATGGCGTCCCGGCTGGTCCATCTTATTGATGAAGGTCATGATGGGGATGTTGCGCTTGCGGCAGACGGCAAAGAGTTTCTTCGTCTGGGGCTCGATGCCTTTGGCGCTGTCCAGCACCATGACGGCGCTGTCTACTGCCATGAGGGTCCGGTAGGTGTCCTCGCTGAAGTCCTGGTGGCCTGGCGTGTCGAGCAGGTTGACCCGGACTCCTTCATAGTCGAATTGGAGCGCAGTGGAGGTGATGGAGATGCCTCGCGCCTGCTCCAGCTCCATCCAGTCAGACTTCGAGGCGCGCTGATTTGACCGGGCATGCACGGCCCCGGCCAGGTGGACTGCGCCGGCGTAGAGGAGGAGCTTCTCGGTCAGGGTGGTTTTTCCTGCGTCCGGGTGCGAAATAATGGCAAAGGTGCGCCGCCGCGCGACTTCCCGCGCTAATTCATCGGACGACGACGACTTTTCGATCGGCAAAGACATGAATGGTCCTTCTCTTGTACTTTCTATGCAAGGCACAACAGGATGCTGAAAAAGTCCGCCAGCTTCGTTCTCGCCTCGAAAGCATCCTCAACGTACCCCTGAGGGTACGCCTCCGGTGCTTTCGTCGGCTGCGGCCTTGCTGGACGGCCTTTTTGAGCATCCTGGCGATTCAGTTCCCAACACCATACGGAATAGCAGAGCCGTGAGTCTCTGTAGCTCGTTAGAGGTGTTGGAGTTATGTTTTAACATCTGGGCGGATAGAAAACTACAGGGAGGGTGGCCTGTTGGTCTCCTGTGCTCGCGCAACGCGCGGCCTCAGAAGGCCCTCGTTGGACGCGCGCAGTGGGAGACCAAGAAGGCCACCCTCTGAAGAGGCGAATGGGGAGGCTGGAAGACCAGCAGAGAGCGGCCGGACCATCCTTCTTGCTCGCGGAACGCGCACGATGAGGGGGATGGAATGGCACCCGTGTTGATCCCTTTGCGGCCGTCGAGCGAGGCCCTTCATAGGGCGCGCGCTCCGGGAGCAAGGGATCAACACGGGTGCCATTCCAAAAGTGAGAAG
>JAPLLI010000268.1 GCA_026387615.1 Nitrospirota bacterium | reverse complement strand
TGTGAGCGGTCCGGGCTCATCCTTCAGAGTTCAACTCAGTCCCTCGTCAGTTTTAGTATTCTATTAATTGTGGGAAGGCATTGCTGGGTAGCCTATTTCAACGGCACGGCGCAGAACCGTGCGTAACTCATCGCGATTGTACGGTTTGGTGAGGCAGGAGAAGGCCCCTTTGGATAACGACTTCACGCGATAATCCTGAGATGTAAAGGCGGTGAGGACAATTACGGGAAGTGAGGGCTCGATGGATTGGATGGTCTCAAGTAGGGCTAGTCCATCTCCATCGGGCAGTCCAATATCGAGTAGGATCGTGGAGAAGCTCACCGTCTTCATCTGGGCCAGCGCATCGCGACAGGTTGAGACTCCTGTCACGAGAAAGCCGTCATGTTCGAGGAGATCATGGAGCGCAGTCAGAATGTCCGGATCGTCATCGATGATCAAGACAGGAGGAAGGATGGTCTGGCGATTCATCTGCCTCTCTTCCTGCAGGCCATTAAAACAGGCTGCAGCAGGGGGGGGATGCCAGATGAGTATCCTGTACTCGCGCAACGAGCAGTAGAGGACTCATCCTGACTATTAGAGGACAACCGCTAGAAACAAGCGTGGGAAAGTCATCTTTGGTCGTTCGTGGAGGCCTTGCTTACGGCAAGGCGCGTCTTGGCACGCCAGGGTCTGCATCACTCGATGGATGGTTGCGATCCAAGCCTGGCTTGAGGTGGAATCTCAACCGGCCGGACTGTCCCATTGCCGGATAGCCCGGCACAAGGGGGTACGTTCATGATTTGACCGGCCAAGCGAGGCCGTCCTGCACGGAGCGCGGTTGTTCGTTTCGGGAATGGCGCCTGGCGCAAGGATTCCATTTCTGCCAGGGATGTCCGCAGGGACTTTGCGATCAGCCAGGCCAGCGTCAAGCCAGGACTCCAATATACGGCATTCCGTAAACGATCGACGAGTTCGCCCGGAAGGCTGACGGTCAGACGGACCATTCGAGGCTGTTGTGTGTCAGTCTTGTGTGGATTGGTAGTTTGATTAGCCTGGCTGTGAGGTTTTTCCTTCTGCAAATTGAATGGAGCGGCCTGTTGGGTGAGTGGCATCGTATCCCCCATAAGTGCAGTTTGAAGTGACACGGTCGGTTGGTCTGTCGTACGGAGACCCATCGGCAGGTTGCTTCGCCAAGAGTCTTCCTGTTTTTGATCCTCGGCTCATGTTTATTGCTTCTGATGATGAGAGGACTGCAGAAGTTATAGCAACCCACGTACCAGGGCTGCGTTAGTGGGGAAAAGACAATGCTCGCGATGTAAGTATTTGATTAAATGAAGCTTGCTGCCAGATCGACTAGATGGCCACTGGTATAAGTACGTATCCTATTGGGTACGTTTTTATCCTGGGAGATACAGGATCGGGGGAATGCGAAACAAGGAAATGATGGAGCGCAGGAGACAGAGCAAGTCTATTGGTGGAGATGTTTCATCGCAGCGGCACAGAGGAGGATGAGGAAGCCGATCCACAGGGCGGCCCGTTGGAAGGGGATCACTTCGTAGGATGTTTCTTCGCCTTCTTCTGCTTCATCTGACTTGAAGAGCACGGTATAGAGGAAGAGGGTCAGCAGGCTGAGCACGAGGAATAGCTTGATGAAGAAGACGGTCAGGTATTTCGCATGGTGTTGGATTCCGCTGCCGGTTTGCGAGGTGATGACCTGATTGACGTAGTGGAAGTTGACGCCGCCGGTAAAGAGTAGGACGACGAGTAGAACGCCCGCCACTTTCTTGTAATGCTGATAAAACGCGTCGGTAATTGGTTTGATCTGTTCCTTGGCGACCGCTTTCTTCAGCCCAGGGGTCACGGCCATGACGAGGAAGGCGAGCCCGCCGATCCAGATGACCGCCGACAGTAAGTGAAACCAATGATTGATGATCGGGATCAGCGTATTGAGGTCGGTGAAGATGCTTTGTAGAGCGTCCATTGTTACAGCTCGTGATGCGTGATAGGTGATACGTGATGAGGCGTACACGAAAAATCAGTGAGTGTGAGATCAATGTCTCTTAACTCATCACACATCACTGTTCACTCATCACGCTATGGCCGGAACATCGGCGCGTCGTTGCCGAATCGCTTTTTGCGGAGCTCTTCCATCAGCTCAATGGTAATCAAGGGGATGCTGTTCTCGCGTGCGTGCTTCTCGACGCCTTTTTTCACCATGGCCCGCAAGAAGTAGGGGATCTTGTTCAGCCGTGACTCCGAGTCCGTATCCCAGGCGATATCGCCTTCTTCAGGCGTATTGAAGGCGACTTTGATCTTCTCCCCGCCCTTCGGAGTGTAGAGACACCATTCATCTTCGTCCAGCCAGTCTCCGTGATCGACGTAGGGCCGCGCCCGGCAGCCTCCGCAGATGTCGGTATATTCGCAATCGCCGCATTTGCCCTTGAGCTGCGGATAGCGAAAAGAATTGAAGACGTCGGACTTTTCCCAGAGATCGGCGAAGCTGGTCTCGCGGATGTTCCCGGCTGACAGAGGCATGTAGGGGCAAGGGGTCAATTCGCCGTTCGGGGTCACACGCGCGTAGTTGGTGCCGGCGAGGCAGCCGCCTCCCATATAGCCTGTCGCTTTGGTGATTGGAGAATTCGGATCTTTCTCGTAGGCCAGCCGCTTGAAGTGGGGGGCGCAGCGGGCCCTGACGAGCATGCCTTTGTAGTTATCCTGGCAGTTGACCAGGTAGCCGAGCACTTCTTCGTATTGGGCCGGGGTGATGTCGGTCAGCTCTTCGCCGCGGCCTGTGCAGACCATGAAGAAGACATTGAGGACCTTGGCGCCGAGCTGGTGCGCCCAATCGATGACAGCTGGCAGCTCCTGGTAATTCATGGGCTGCGCGCTGAAATGCACTTGGAAGGCCAGCCCGTTTCGCTTGCAGGCTTCGATGCCGGCAAGAGCTGCTTCCCATGCGCCAGGGACGCCACGGAACTGATTATGTTTCTGGGGGGCGAGCGAGTCGATGCTGATGCCCATGCCCATCACGCCGATTTCGACCAGGCTCTTCGCCATTTGGTCGTTGATCAGCATGCCGTTAGTCCCGAAGACCACCATGAAGCCGTGCTTCACGGCATGCCGCGCAATGTCGAGAATGTCAGGACGGACGAGCGGCTCGCCGCCCGTGATCACGATGAGGCAGCCCTTGTTGACCTCGGCAATCTGATCGATGAGTTTGAAACATTCCTCGGTCGAGAGTTCGTCGTCCCCGCCGGCGGACTTCGTAGTCGCGTCGAGATAGCAATGGTCGCACTTGAGATTGCAGCGTTTCGTGAGGTTTAGCGCGAGCAGATAGGGTTTGAAGTCATCGACGGTCCTGCCGTCGTGCGGCGCCGGAGCCGTCGAGGCCGGAGTAAAGAACTGCGTGACTTGCTGTTGAATGGAGCCGAGCGTTCCTGACAGAGCCGGAAAGTTCAGGACCGGGAGAGACCGTCCCATCAGCGGCCGG
>JAPLLI010000079.1 GCA_026387615.1 Nitrospirota bacterium | reverse complement strand
CGACCCCGAACGCATAGAGGAAGCAGGCCCCGACGCCAAACAGCTGAACCGACAGCTGCTCCCACCGCCCCAGGCCCGTGCCCCAGAGGTCAGGATCGCCGAACAGGGCCACCGCCACACTCCCCCAGGCTCCGCAAATCGCGTGCACGGGAACCGCCCCGACCACATCATCGATCTCCCATCGTTCCAACCACTGCGTCGCCTTGCTACAGAGAATCCCGGCCAGGAGCGCGATCAGAATCGAGCGGCCCGGGGTCATGATGTTGGCCGACGCCGTAATCGCCACGAGGCCGCCCAGCACGCCATTGATCACCATCGGCACATTGGCATAACGAAAGATCCACCAACTGGTTCCCAAGGCTCCGAGGCCCCCAGCGGCGCCAGCCAACGTCGTATTCAAAAAAATAAGCGGGACCTGCCCGTTGACCGCAAAAACGCTCCCGCCGTTGAACCCAAGCCAGCCAAACCACATCAGGAACATGCCTAAGGCCGCCTTGGGGAGGTAGTGCCCATGAATCGGCGTCCCGGCTGAAGTAAACCGGCCAAGGCGAGGACCGACGATCACAATGGCAGCCAGGGAAATCCATCCGCCGGTGGAATGCACCACCGTCGCTCCGGCAAAATCGATAAACCCATACCGTTTCAAGAAGCCGTCAGGAGAAACGACTCCACCCGAGGCCCAAACCCAATGTCCGATGACCGGATAGATCACAGACGCAATCAGCGCTGACACGGCCAGATACGCAGGAAAACTCATGCGCTCGGCCACCGCGCCTGAAATGATCGTCGTTGCGGTTCCGCAAAAGATCAGCTGAAACAGAAAGAAGGCCAACAGCGAGGGTTGAGCAACATCGCTAAAAAAGAAATGATTCGTCCCCACCAGTCCCCAGGCACTGGCGCCAAACATGATCGCAAAGCCAACGCCCCAATAGATGACCGAGGCCACGCAAAAATCGATTACCCTCTTGATCGCAACATCGACGCTGTTCTTAGCCCGCGACAAGCCTGTCTCCAGGCACGTAAAACCCGCCTGCATGACCAGGACCAGTCCGGCACAGAGCAGGACCCATGAAAGGTTCACAAGAGTCTGTAGATCACTCATGGTTATACAGGCTCATCTGAGCGTGAGGCTGTGGGCGGCCCCCTTACGGCCAATGAGCCAGTCCCTTGCCAGCCTACGGCACACGCTCACCCGACATTCAGATAAATCCAGGCGTCCACCCGCACGCCAGGCTCATCTATATTACCTAGTGCAAATACACCATCTAATATTCCTCGCATGTTGGCAAGTAATTGCGCATACCGTGCACGCGCGTAGGGCTAGGCGCGCGAAAGCCTGTCAGGAAGGAGCAAACTGGGAGACAATGTCACGACGGCAGGAGGGGGAGGGCGACGCCACGCGGCTCCGCTGATGACAGCGGACTCACTTCTATGGCTTTCTTTCGCAAACAGGGTTTACGCGGAGGAGAGCCGGTATAGACCGGATCAAATGGAACGGCGAACACACTGGCAAGAATTCAGCACGGCACCGTGAACATCTGCGAGGGCTACCCCTTGATATTGCCGATCGGTCTGAGCTGCGCCACTTTCCTGGTAATGCCCGCGCGATCGACCGACTGCACCACTTCAGAGATATCTTTGTAGGCCAGGCCTGCCTCCTCCGCGAGGCCAGACATCGACACGGCCTTGACCAGAATGCCGCGCTGCTTCATCTGTTGCTGCAACTGCGCGCCGCGAACCGTCCGCTTCGCTTGGGCGCGGGACATCGTGCGCCCGGCCCCATGCATCGTCGATCCGAACGTATCCCGCACCGCTTGATCCGTCCCCACCAGTAAGTAGGAACCGGTCTCCATCGAGCCGCCGCAGATGACCGGCTGGCCGGTCGTGCGAAACACGTCTGGCAGTTCAGGACTTCCAGGCCCAAAAGCTCTAGTGGCTCCCTTGCGATGCACCACCAATTCCCCTTCCGGATACCGTTCGACCTTCGCGATGTTATGCGCCACGTCATATATCAGCTCCATCCCCAAGGCCTCGGCGGACCGGCCGAAGACTGTCGCGAAGGCTTCGCGAATCTGATGCGTGATAACTTGGCGGTTGGCAAAGGCCGTGTTCGCCGCGCAGTTCATGGCGGAAAAATACTCCTGCCCCTCGGGAGAGCGAAAGGGCGCGCAAGCCAACTGCTGATCCTTCACCGTGATGCCGTAGCGCCCCATGCATTTTTCAAACACCTTGAGATAGTCGCTCGCCACCTGATGGCCGAACCCCCGCGAGCCGCAATGCACCATCACGACGATCTGCTCATGGCCGGTGATGCCAAGCGCCGCCGCCGTGACCGGATCGAAGATTCCCTCATTCGACACCACCTGGACTTCGAGGTAGTGATTGCCGGATCCCAGGGTCCCCAGCTGATTGATCCCTCGCTTGACGGCATGGTCGGTCACCAGCGACGGATCGGCCCCTTCGATGCAGCCGCCTTCCTCCATGCAAATGAGGTCCCGATGCCACCCGTATCCCCGCTCCACACACCATTTGGCTCCATGGGTCATCACGCGGCCGAATTCCTCCCCCGAGAGCCGAACGAATCCGCTGGCCCCGACGCCGGCCGGCACCTTCCGGAACAGTTCGGTCATGAGCCGTTCCAAATGAGGCTGCACATCCGCCAGCGTCAAATCCGTGCGAATCAGCCGCATGCCGCAATTGATGTCATACCCCACGCCGCCGGGAGAAATGATACCGTCCCGCGCGTCGAACGCCGCGACACCCCCGATCGGAAATCCATAGCCCCAATGCCCGTCCGGCATGCACAGCGCATAACGGCGAATGCCCGGCAAGCAGGCGACATTGGTCACCTGATCGAAGACC
Source organism: Nitrospirota bacterium (assembly GCA_026387615.1). Taxonomy (GTDB): domain Bacteria; phylum Nitrospirota; class Nitrospiria; order Nitrospirales; family Nitrospiraceae; genus Palsa-1315. Next base: position 1,938 of record JAPLLI010000079.1, on the reverse strand, counting down.
CCGGAATCCATAGCCTGCAGAATCCCCCTGGTCGCATAGATCCTGGCCGGCACCAACATGCCGGGCTTTTCAGACGCGGGAATTTCCCAGATCTCGTCCGTGATCCGATTCACTTTCATATCCGTATTCACGATCAACTCATCACTCCTCACCGCTCACCCATCACTTCTTCATACATCCAACACCACCAAGGCCTTCCAACGTCCAGCCTCCGGACTCACGCGATAGAGATGTTTTGTCACCCCCTTCACATCGGCATGGAGTTCCTGCGTCTGCTGATCCACCGGCGCGCCGATCAGCCTCGCGCGCAACAGCCAAACGCGCCCCTCCTGCGTCAGGGTGAGCGGCGCCTCCCGGAACACCACCCCCGCCGCGTCCTTCCAGTACACCATTTCCGATAACCAATCGAACAAAAGTTCCGACGGGTCCTCGTCGCGCCGTTCGATGGCCCGCTCCCATCCTCCCGCCACCGTCGCAGGATTTGCCATACTTTCCAGGAGGGCCTGGGTTGCGGCGCGAAAAACCTCCTCGACCGACTCCCCTTCCGCTTCGAAGGCGACATCGGCCATGGCAATCTCTTCAAGAAATCGAAAGGTCCACGTCATGATGTCAGGCTCGCGGGGCAGCACGTTTCACTCGTCGGATGAAGGACTTGAGATTGGCGAGGCCTGGAAGCGCATGGCCAAAGGGGCTAGGCACCTTCCCCTTCAGTAGCATCGTGATGCCTAGTGGCAGGATACGCAAGAGGCCACGAGGCGAAAACCCTACCACTTTCAGCGGCATGATCGCTTCGTTCAAGCGCCCCTGCTGTTCAACCAGTTCGGCGAAACCAAGAATGTGCCGCGCGCCGCCGGTCGTCGTCATACCTCGTTCGAGCGAGGCCCGCCGTAGCCGGATGATCGCCTCCATCGGTTGCACGTCTTTCGGACAGACTTCGACGCAAAAATTGCAGCGCGTACAGTCCCAAATCCCATGCTCATCTTGGAGGGCTGACAGCCTGGCTTTCGTCGATGCGCGAGCTTCTCGTGGATCGGAAAGAAACCGGTCAGCCTTTGCCAAGGCGGCGGGACCGGCAAATCCCCTCGACACTTCATGCACGGTGCAAGCCGCCACGCAGGCGCCACACATGATACAGGCGTCCACGTTGTGAAACTGTGGATTACCTGCCTCCCCAGCCTCTACCTGACCAGACGGTCCCTCCCGCCAGGGCCTGCCGGGCGAAAGCCAGGGCTGCACATCGCGGATCTTCCGCCAGAAGGGCGCCATATCCACGACCAAATCCTTGATCACAGGAAAGTTGCGCAAGGGTGCAACCGTGATCTGTCCGTGCCGTTCAAGTTCTTTACGGAGAGAGGTGCGGCAGGCCAGTTTCTCGCTACCGTTAATGGTCATCGCGCAAGAGCCGCAAATCGCGGAGCGGCAGGAATAGCGAAGAGCCAAACTCCCGTCGCATTCCTGTTTGATGCGGATGAGGGCATCGAGGACGGTCATCCCGCGTCCAACGTCGAGACGGACCTCTTGGGCATGGGCAGTGGAATCGACTTCGGGGTTGAATCGTTGAATCGTGACGGTCAGGCGCATAAGAACGTGATCAGTGATGGGTGATGAGTGATCGGTGGTAGTTATGTAGCGACAGGCACAGCGCCCTACTGCTCCACCACCTGTCACCCATCACACGTCACTCGTCACTGCTTCTCAGCCCAGTTCGAAGACCTTGGGAAAGTTCGTCAGATTACGGCAACCGTCTTTCGTCACGAGCACCATGTCCTCGATGCGGACGGCCCCAAGACCTGGATAGTAGAGACCAGGCTCCACGGTGACGACATGACCTTCTTGAAGCAATGATCCGGTGCGGCTGATACGGGGCGCTTCGTGAATGTCGAGGCCAACGCCGTGACCGGTGCCGTGAAAATAGCCCTGCATGCGCCCATCGACGAG
>JAPLLI010000276.1 GCA_026387615.1 Nitrospirota bacterium | reverse complement strand
GTCCCAAGACGCCCTTCGTCGCATAGAGGGTCACCTCGCCCGGCTCATTCTTCGCCAGGACTTTGTAGCCCTTCTCGATGAAGTGCTGCGCCAGCTGCTGCGCTACGACTTCCTTGCTGCTCGCGATCGAGACCTCGGCCTGCTGCTTCATCCCCTTCACGAAATCCAGCGACACGCTGACGCGGTCCTGCTTCATCGACCGCCAGACACCGGGAAACCGCTTATAGAAACAGGTGAGGGAGTTGACGCAGAGGAGGCCGAGGAGACTGGTAAACCACCAGGTATGATAAACGTCGATGAACCCCAGCCGGAGAAACCAACGATAGGCGCTCTCTCCGTATTCCTGAATATAGGATTCCGGCCGCTCGTTTTGCTGGATCACCGTCCCGATCGTGGCGGTAATGGCAATGAACAGAAAGAGGAACATCGCCAATTTGATCGAAGCGAAGAACTCGACCAGCTCGCGGGAGAACTCCTCCCATCCCAGCCCTGGAGCAGGTGACCGGGGACTGTTCTGTTCGGGAATCGTGTCCGGCTGACCATTCATCGTGTTGACAATCCCTTTCACGTCACGAGGCACACTATGTCACCGCTCGCTGGATACGCTGTCTTGCACAGAGAACGAGCACGGCCCCGGGGAAACGGGGCCTGTCCCAGACGCGCCCTTGTGGCGTCATAGATGGAAAAGGCGAGAACCGCAGAACTCGGTCATCTTACAAGTGCCCGAAAAGGGGTGTCAAGCAAGCAGGCCGCGCCGCCAAGTCAGCCACCTTACAACATGAAAGAAATAGACAAAGGAGGGATCCTCATACTAATATCCCGTGGCAATCCGTTAGGTTATCGCCAACCGACCATTGAGGAGCCAATGAGAAACAACTACCTGTTCACATCAGAATCCGTGACGGAAGGACACCCGGACAAGATCGCCGACCAGATCTCCGACGGGATCCTCGACGCGATCCTTGCCAAGGACAAATATGCCCGGGTGGCCTGCGAGACGATGCTGACCACCGGCATTGCCTTCGTGGCCGGTGAAATCTCCACCAAAGCCTACGTCGAGATTCCCGATATCATCCGCGAGGTCATCAAGGATGTCGGCTACACCGACGCCTCCTGGGGATTCGACTACCACACCTGTTCCGTTCTCACAGCCATTCACCATCAGTCCGGCGATATCTCCATTGGCGTCGATTCCGGCGGGGCCGGCGACCAAGGCCTCATGTTCGGCTTTGCCAGCGACGAGACCTCCGAGCTCATGCCCATGCCGATCGTCCTCGCCCATCGGCTCACCAAGCGGCTGGCAGAAGTCCGGAAGAAGAACATCCTGCCCTGGGTCCGCCCAGACGGCAAATCCCAAGTGACCGTGGAATACAAGAACGGCAAACCGGTGCGGATCGACACCATCGTCGTCTCCACCCAACATAGCCCCGACGTGACGAACAAGCAGATCACGCGCGACATCATGGAAAAAGTCATCAAGCCCGTCATGCCGAAAGGGCTCTATGACCCGGCGAAGGTGATCCACCACATCAATCCCACCGGCCGCTTCGTCGTTGGCGGCCCGATGGGTGATACAGGACTGACGGGCCGCAAGATCATCGTCGACACCTATGGCGGCCATGGCAGCCATGGAGGCGGCTGCTTCTCCGGCAAGGATCCCACGAAGGTGGACCGGTCTGCGTCGTACATGGCCCGCTACATCGCCAAGAATATCGTCGCAGCCGGGTTGGCCAGGAAGTGCGAAGTGCAGCTCGCCTATGCCATCGGCGTGGCAGAG
>JAPLLI010000003.1 GCA_026387615.1 Nitrospirota bacterium | reverse complement strand
TGGCGCTGTCACTGGCACTGGCGCTGGTCCTGGTCGTCGTCCTGACCGCGCGCCTGTTCACCGATGGGAGCCAGGTCAGCACGGCCCAGGGTCTGGCGCTGCTGATGTTTCTGGTCTTCATGGGCATAGTGTCCGTGCGCGCCCACCGCGCAGTGCGTGGCAATGTGGCATTGCGGGCCGCCGACGCCCAGCGGCTCGCAGCCCTGCTGCGCAGCCACGAACAACTGGGACGCGCCGAGCGGCTGGCGCGGCTGGGCAGTTGCGACTGGGATCCGGTGGCGGGCTCGCTGCAGTGGTCGGACGAGCACTTCCGCCTGTGGGGCCTGGAGCCACAAAGCGCGGCCCCGACCGCTGCGCTGTTTCACGCTGGTGTCGAGGGCGTCGATATCTCTGATCGCGCGGTGGGTATAGACTAACCGGTATTTCACCGGCCAAAAACCTGCCCATGCGATTTCACTCTGCCTGATTTAAAGTCTCGCCGAGCCTCGCGAATGCTTTGCAGGTACTCGGGAGAGGTCGCTGAGATGAGATCTTCCAGGAACACCTGCCGGGCAGATTTTTTCATGCTCTTGACGGCCCGGATAATCGTTTCCCGGGTGACTTCCATTTTGACGGCGGTCGGCACCGCGCACCTTCTTTCGTTCGGCTATTCAGGCCCTGAGAGTTCCTTGCCGGTTTCCTCGGCTATTATTTGTGAGGCCTTCGGCGGGGTCAAGCAATGACGCCATAGCTCTTGGGTGATACTGCTTCCATCTCTCTCTTCGGCTCGGCTGGAAGGGATGTGGACTGAGGTGTTCGCCATGGCGTCTGCCATGTCGTGGTAGGTGTTGAGGGCCACGCACGACGGCATTGCGACGTTTCGGCGCAGTCTCAGAGTCGTGCGTGATGAGGTGTAATGTAGGTCAGGAGCAGTGGAAGTTCGCCGCATCATGGTGACGCCGAAGGTCCGCGCCCTTCGTCAGCCGAGCCGCTTCACGTTCCGTGGCACTTTTTGTATTTTTTCCCGCTGCCGCAGGGGCAGGGGTCGTTGCGGCCGACCTTGTCGTCGTTGCGCTGAACCGTTTGAGGCGCGAGGGGTTCGGCTCCGCGATTGAGGATAAGGGCCGGTTGGGGGCGTGAGATGACTGGTGGTGGCTGGGGGGCCGGTTGCCCTTCGTTCCGGGCTGCCTGCACATGAAAGAGCCGATCAAGCGCGTCGGCCTTGACCCGTTCCATCATGCCGGCAAAGAGATCATACCCTTCACGCTTATATTCAATGAGCGGATCTTTCTGCCCATAGCCACGCAAGCCGATCCCGTCGCGCAGGTGATCCATCCCGAGGAGGTGGTCTTTCCAATGGTGGTCGATGACCTGGAGCATGAAGTTCTTTTCCAGGAAACGCATCAAGTCCGAGCCCAACTCCTGTTCTCTTCGGTCATAGGCGTCGCGCACCTGCGCGCGGAGGTCTTCGATTAAGGCGTTGCGACCCATGGTGCGAAGCGACTCGGCCCCGTCGTCCTTGCCCTGGGTGATATCGAGCGCGAACTGGCCATGCATGAGTTCCGCGAGCCCTTTGATGTCCCATTCTTCAGGGTATTGTTCCGCGGGGCAATAGATGTTCAGCGCGGAATCCACCAGGCCGTCCATCATGTCGCACAGATCTTCTTTCAGGTTCGTTCCGCCCAACACGGCGCGTCGGTGCTGGTAAATCACCTCGCGCTGCTTGTTCATGACGTCGTCGTACTCCAACAACTGCTTCCGGATTTCGAAGTTGTGGGCCTCGACCTTCTTCTGGGCGTTGGCGATGGCCCTGGTGACCATGCCATGTTCGATCGGGACGCCTTCTTCCATGCCGAGCTTGAGCATCAGTTGGGAGACCCGCTCGGAGGCGAAGATGCGCATCAGGTCGTCTTCCAACGACAGGTAGAAGCGTGACGAGCCTGGGTCGCCCTGGCGGCCGGCGCGGCCGCGGAGCTGGTTGTCGATCCGGCGGCTTTCGTGGCGCTCGGTGCCGAGAATGTGGAGCCCCCCGGCCGCGATGACCGCTTGTTTGTCTTTCTCGCAGTCGGACCGGATCTCTTCGAAGATTTCCTGCTTGCGCGTTTCCGGCAGGTTCTCTTCCCGGTAGAGGATCTGTTTGAACATGAAGTCGGGATTGCCGCCCAGGAGGATGTCGGTGCCGCGGCCCGCCATGTTCGTGGCGATAGTGACGGCGCCCTTGCGTCCGGCCTGGGCGATGATCTCGGCTTCCCGCTCATGCTGCTTGGCGTTGAGGACGTTGTGCTTGACGCCGTTCCGGCTCAAGATGCCGGCAAGCCGCTCCGATTTTTCGATGGAAATCGTGCCGACCAGGACCGGCTGGCCGCGCTCGTGGCATTCCTTGATGTCTTCGACGATTGCGGCGAACTTTTCCTTCTCGGTCCGGTAGACAACGTCGGCGTAATCTAGCCGGATCATGTTGCGATTGGTCGGGACCACGTTGACGTCAAGGTTGTAGATCTTGGCAAACTCCGCCGCTTCCGTGTCCGCCGTGCCGGTCATGCCGCCGAGCTTCTTGTACATCCGGAAATAGTTCTGGAAGGTGACCGAGGCCAGCGTCTGGTTTTCGTTGGCGATTTTCACGCCTTCTTTGGCTTCGACGGCCTGGTGCAGGCCGTCGCTCCAGCGGCGGCCCGGCATGAGCCGCCCGGTGAATTCGTCCACGATGATGACTTCGCCGTCCTTCACGACATAGTCCACGTCCCGCTTGTAGAGGGTGTAAGCCTGGAGCGCTTTGACGACGTGGTGGACGAGGTCCATATGGTCGGGGTCGTAGAGGTTCTCGACGCCGAGCAATTTTTCGACCCGGACGTTGCCCTCTTCGGTCAAGGAGGCGGTCTTCGTCTTTTCCTCGATCGTGTAGTCGTGCTCCGGCTTCAGCTGCGGGATGATGGCGTTGATGCGGTAATAGAGGTCAGTCGTTTCATCCGTCGGACCGGAGATGATCAAGGGGGTGCGGGCCTCGTCGATGAGGATGCTGTCCACTTCGTCCACGATGGCGAAGTTCAGCTCGCGCTGCACGCATTGGGCCAAATCGGTGACGACCAGGTTGTCGCGGAGGTAATCGAACCCGTACTCGTTGTTGGTGCCGTAGGTGATGTCGGCGCGATAGGCTTCAGGCCTGGTGCAGGGGCGGAGAGCCTGGAGCCGCTTGTCGGAGGCCTCGTAGGCCGGGTCGAAGAAAAAGGAGGCGTCATGTTGGATGATGCCGACCGAGAGTCCCAGCGCGTGGTAGAGGATGCTCATCCATTGCGCATCGCGTTTGGCCAGGTAGTCGTTCACCGTGATGAGGTGTACGCCTTTCCCTTCGAGCGCATTCAGGTAGACCGGCAGCGTGGCCACCAGGGTTTTCCCTTCGCCGGTCTTCATTTCGGAGATGCGGCCCCGGTGCAGGATGATGCCGCCGATCAACTGCACATCGAAATGGCGCATGTTCAGCTTGCGGCGGGACATTTCACGACAGACCGCGAAGGCCTCAGGGAGGATGTCGTCCAGGGTTTCTCCGGCCGCAAGGCGCTGCTTGAATTCCTGGGTCTTGTCCGCGAGGGCCTGATCGGAAAGAGGGGTCAGGCTGGGTTCCAAGCTATTGATCCGCTCCACAATCGGGCGGATAGCTTTGATTTCACGATCATTTTTGCTGCCGAAGATCAGATTGAGTAGTTGCGTGACCATAGTGCTCTCGTTTGGAACGGATGCTGATGTCCTTGAAATGAATCCGCGCAGTATACAGGATCTTTCCCGTTAATCCTATAATAAGCGACGGGTGTTGCTTCGGGTCTTCGGCTTGACAGGCCCAGGGGCGGTCCATTAGTATCGCTCCGATTTGTCACTTGGTTGAATATCATGAACCGCACTGTCCTTAAATTCCTGTCGATCCTCCTGGTGTGCTGCGTCCTGTCCGTTGGCGGATTGGCTCAGGCTCAGTCGGTCGAGCATGCCGGGCACCATGCCCATCACCAGGCTGCGACGCATGGCACTGTGCTCTGTTCCTGGATGTGTGAAGCCGGGACGCTGTTCGACAGTGCGGTGGTTCCCTTTCAGGCAGAACTCAGCCTGATCTCGCTCATTACCCGTTCCCCTTCCACTCAGCCTTCGGTCGAGCTGTGCCAGACTTTTTCCAGCCGCGCCCCTCCTTCTCTCTCTCTGTAGTTTTCGTGGCTCATCGGCCCGCAGCAGGGCCGTATCCCTGTTTCGCAACGACCCGTTGAGCGGGTTGGCGCGCAAACGGATCGCGATTTCTTATCGAGAGAAGGGGGCAGCAGCATCATGGCAGGGAAACGGCTCATCCTCGGATTCATTCTTAGTCTTCTCCTCGTCGTCTTTTCGTGGTCCGGAGCCCAGCCCGCTCAGGCCTCGTGCGGCTCTGTCACCTGTTTTGTCGTGATCGGGTCGCAACAACAGGTATCCCCGGCTGGAGTCCTCACGGTCAACGGGTTTTACAACTACACGCGGCAGGGAACCTTGTTGAACGGAACCAGCGGGGTTATTCCCGCCGTCAATGTCGATAATCGGCAGATGATTCTGGGCCATCACCGCGAGCTCAGAACGATTTCGCAGACCTTTACGCTCGATTTGAACTATGGAGTGACGGATCGTTTAGGGCTTGAGGTTGCCGTGCCCTACCTTCGGCGGAGACACCAGCATGTCGATGGGCTAGGCGAGGCCAATAATGGCGATGGAGCCCTGACTAGCTTTTCAGACAATGGCATCGGCGACATCTTCATCAATGCCAAGTACAACCTGCTCCCGTCGCTCAGCAGCATGTTGGTGACGGGCTTCGGGGTCTATGTGCCCACCGGCGACCATAATCAAAAAACCGCCGGCTTGGGTGCGACTGCCGAGACGATGGAGCCAACGGGCCAACTGGGGCGGGGTCAATTCGGGCTGCAAGGTTCGTTCTATCAGATGTATGAAGTGATTCCCCATCGGCTCAGTCAGTTTTCTTCCGGCAGCTATCGCCACACCTTTCGCAATAACTTCGGCTATCAATTCGGCGATCAGTTCGATTTTAGTTTTGGCGCGAGCCTGGTGACCGTGCCGTGGCTCGCGCTGACGAACCAGTTCAATTATCGCTATATGGTTCACGACTCATTCAGAGGGTCGCTCGCGCAATCACTGACTCCAAGTGATCCGGGATTTCCCGACGAGGCAACCGTGCTGGATCCGACCATTAAGAATCGCGCCGTTCCGACGACCGGCTCAACCTACTTCGCCTATTCGCCAGGATTTCAAATCGAGCTTGGGGAATTGGTTAAAGCGTCACTGACAGAAGGGGCCTCCCTGTATTTCTATGCGCAGATTCCGGTGGCCCGTGATTTCAACGGGAACTTGGCGCAGAGCACGAGCTTTATCTTCGGGATGACGAAGTCGTTTCAGCTCATCAAGCCGTCGTGAGTGAGAAATGTCGAGGATCGGGGAGGTCGACGATGAAAACAGCCATTGCAGGAATAGGTGTGCTGGTCGCCATGCTGGGGCTCTTTGTGTTCGATGGGTGGAGCATGGGTTCGCGAGTCCCGGTGGTCGGGATGCAGGTGGAGGATTTTCGCCTGATCGACCTGGAGGGCAACGTCCAGAGTCTCAGCCAGCATCGCGGCAAGATCGTGCTGCTGAACTTCTGGGCCACCTGGTGCAAGCCCTGCACGACCGAAATGCCTGCCATGCAAGCCAGCCTCGATAAGCTTCGAGATAAAGGCTTCGTGGTGCTCGCGATCAATGAGTTGGAAGATGACGCGAAAGTGCGCGAGCACGTTAAGCAGAACGGTCATACGTTTCCGGTCCTCATGGATCGCGACAATAAAGTCGCCAACCAGTTCGGGGTGTTCGGGCTGCACGTCAGTGTGTTTATCGATTCACAGGGCG
>JAPLLI010000224.1 GCA_026387615.1 Nitrospirota bacterium | reverse complement strand
CTCGGGGTCGAGAAGAAAGTGGTGGAGAAGTCCGGGGCCTGGTATTCCTATCAGGGCGAGCGGCTGGGGCAGGGACGCGACGCGGTGCGGGATTTCCTCTTGAGCAATCAGCCCTTGGCCCGTGAGATTGAGGGGAAGCTGCGCGACCTGGCCTGTTTGCCGGGGCGTACGCCTGTGAAGCCAGAGGCCGCGACCGTGAAGGACGAGAAAAAGACCGAGGACAAGCGCGAGGAGAAGCGGCCACATAAGGTTGGCGGGTAAACAGCAGATAGGCGAGATAGGCGAGATGCGCAGGACGAGCGAGATAGGCGTAACTAAAAGTTCGAAGTTCCGGGTTCGAAGTTCCGAAAACTTTGCACTTCGAACCCAGAACTACCATCTGTTCCGCTCGTCGCGCAGTACTCGCGTCTCACGTTTCACGAATATCGCGTAGGCTGGTGGGCAGGCGAGTCACCGTATCGTCTCCGGATTATTGGCTGCAGCTTGCCGTGCGGGCGCTGGCCCGCAGTGATCGTACGACCGCTCAGATCGAAGGCTTACTCGCGGCGAAGGGGGCGTCGCCCTCGCAGATACGAGCCACGGTTCAACGGCTGATCTCGTTACGCTATCTCGATGACGGGGCCTTTGCGAGGCGGTGGGCCGAGCGGCGGCTGGCCCGGATGCCGATGGGCCGTGCGCGCCTGCAGGAAGAACTGCTCTCCACTGGTTGTCCTGAACCGATTGTGCAGGCGACGGTGCGGGCCTTGTACTGCACAACGAGTGAGCAGAGTTTCGCGCGGCAAGTGGTTACGGCGACGGGACGGGCGACCTCGGCGCAGGCGCTTGGCCGCCTTGCGAGGCTGTTGAGCCAACGAGGTTTTGACGAAGATACGATTGAGACGGTGATGGGGCCGCTGTGGCGGGAGGAAAGTTAGGGGACATGAAGAACAGTACGCACGAGTTACGACAAGCCTTCATTCGATATTTCGAACAGCATGGCCATCAGGCCGTGCCGAGCTCCGCCTTGATTCCTCAGGCCGATCCGACGCTGTTATTCACCAATGCCGGGATGAACCAGTTTAAACGGGTCTTCCTCGGCGAGGAAGCGCGCGCCTACAAACGGGCCGTCACCGTCCAGAAATGTCTGCGTGCCGGGGGCAAGCATAATGATTTGGAAAATGTCGGCTATACCAGGCGGCACCATACGTTTTTCGAAATGCTGGGAAACTTCTCCTTCGGCGACTATTTCAAGGAAGAGGCCATTCTGTTCGGCTGGGAGTTTCTGACCAAGACGGTCGGTCTCGATAAGGACCGGATGTGGGTCACGGTCTTTCGCGACGATGACGAAGCGGAACAGCTGTGGCAGAAGATCGGGGTGTCGCCCTCGCGCATCATGCGTTGCGGCGAAAAGGATAACTTCTGGCAGATGGGGGATACAGGACCCTGTGGCCCTTGCTCGGAACTCCATTTCGATCAGGGACCCTCTGTGCCGGGAGACGATCGTCCGAACGGGGAGGGCGATCGCGTCATCGAGATCTGGAATCTCGTGTTCATGCAGTACAACCGGGATGCGTCCGGTACGCTCCATCCGCTCCCCAAGCCCAGCATCGATACGGGTATGGGATTGGAACGGTTGGCGGCAGTGGCGCAGGGCGTCTATAGCAACTATGACAGCGATGTGTTCACGCCCCTGCTCAGCGCCGTGGCTGCCAGGGCCGGAGTGTCGTATGGGGACAAGGACCAGACCGATCGGTCGATGCGTGTGGTGGCGGACCATCTTCGCGCGATCACGTTTTTGATGGCAGACGGAGTCTTGCCCTCGAACGAGGGGCGCGGCTATGTGCTGCGCCGGATTCTGCGCCGGGCCGCGCGTCATGGCAGGCTGCTGGGTATCGTTGAGCCGTTTCTCCATGAATTGACGGCAGCAGTGGTGACCCAGATGGGCCCGGTCTATTCAGAAGTCCGGGGCGCCGCCGCAACGATTGCCGAAGCGACGAGGGGCGAAGAGGAGCGGTTCATCGCCACGCTGGAACAGGGTCTGCCGATTCTGAACGAGTTGATTGCCAAGGCCCGCTCGGCCGGGAGCAAGGTCCTGACTGGCCCCGACCTGTTTAAGCTCTATGACACCTATGGGTTCCCGATGGATTTGATGGGAGAGGCCTGCCGCGAGCAGGAGATGACGCTCGATGAGGCGGGGTTCGATCAGGCCATTGAAGAACAGAGGACTCGCGCGCGTAAGACCGGCGGGTTCGAGCAGGAAACGGCTCGCCCGGCTATTGCGGAATTGGCTGGTCGTCTCGGGGCGACCAAGTTTGTCGGCTACGATCGGTTGGAGAGCGAGAGCCTCGTGCAGGCGATTCTCAAAGGCGATCGGCTGGTCAAAGAAGCGGCAGAAGGCGATGAGGTTGAATTGGTCCTGGATGTCACGCCTTTCTATGCGGAAGGCGGCGGACAGGTCGGAGACCAGGGCCTGCTGCTGGGGCAGGACGGGCAGGTGGAGATTAAAGAAACCACGAGGCCTGCGCCGACTGTGATTTTGCACAAGGGGATTGTGACGAAAGGGCGGATTTGCGAGGGCGAGCAGCTGCGTCTGACCGTCAATGCCGTCACGAGACAGGATGCGCAACGGAACCATACGGCCACCCACTTGCTCCATGCCGCCTTGCGCGATTTGCTGGGACCTCATGTGAAGCAGTATGGGTCGCTCGTCGGGCCGAATCGCTTGCGATTCGACTTTGCCCATTTCAGGCCTCTCTCCACCCGCGATATCGACGAGATTGAAACGGTCGTGAACAACAAGGTGCGGAGGAACGAGAAGGTCACGACCGAGGTGCTGAGCATTCAGGATGCCGTGGCCAAGGGGGCGCTGGCTTTCTTCGGCGATAAATCCGGCGAGCAGGTGCGGGTGGTGACGGTCGAATCCTTTAGCAAAGAACTCTGCGGCGGGACCCATTGCCGGCAGACGGGGGATATCGGCCTGTTCAGAATTGAGTCCGAGACGGGCGTGGCGGCCGGTGTGCGTCGAATCGAAGCTCAGACAGGCCGCGGGGCCTTTGCGCAGATGAAGAAGCTG
>JAPLLI010000074.1 GCA_026387615.1 Nitrospirota bacterium | reverse complement strand
GGTATCAAGATGTTCAGCGATTATCTGTTGCAGTTCGAAATTGTCGGGGTGTTCCTGTTGGGCGCCATCATCGGCGCAATCGTGCTGGCAAAAACGCCGAAGCCGATCGATGACAGACGTGATAGGTAAGGGGTTCACCCTGTTCAGTCCACGAGGCTTATGGTTCCTTTAAGCGCATATGTCGCCGTCAGCGCCGTCCTCTTCATGACCGGCCTGCTCGGGGTCTTGATCAGACGGAACTTCATCATCGTGCTGATGTCGGTCGAGATCATGTTGAACGCGGCGAATATTAATCTCGTCGCCTTTTCCTACTACCTGGAATCCATGGCAGGCCAACTGGTGGCTCTCTTTGTCATCGCCATTGCAGCAGGGGAAGCGGCGATCGGGCTGGCCATCATTATCGTCATGTTCCGTGGAAAGATCTCCACGAACGTAGACGAGATGAATCTCTTGAAGTGGTAACGTGACCGATTTATTGATCAAACTGATTCCGGTGTTCCCCTTGCTGGCCGTTCTCCTGAACGGACTGGCCGGCAAGCGCTATTCCCATGAGGTCGCCCACCGGCTGGCCTGGGGATCGGTGGGTCTGTCGTTCCTCTGCACCCTTGGCGTGTTCATCGACGTCCTGCGCAGCGGTGCCTCGCATGAAGTGATCGCCTATCAATGGATCTTCGGCGGTGACCTGACGATCAATCTGGCCTATCTCGTCGATCAGCTCACCTGCATTATGTTGCTCGTGATCACGGGCGTCGGCCTGCTGATCCACATCTACTCCGTCGGGTATATGCATGGGGAAGCGGGCTTCACGCGCTTCTTCACCTATATGAACCTCTTCATGGTGTCCATGTTGCTCCTCGTCATGGGGAACAACTATCTCGTCCTCTTCATCGGCTGGGAAGGGGTGGGGCTCTGCTCCTATCTCTTAATCGGCTACTACTACGATAAGGTTTCCGCGGCCAAGGCCGCCTCCAAAGCTTTTGTGGTGAACCGGATCGGCGATGCGGGGTTCCTGCTGGCGATCTTTTTGATCTTCATCAACTTTAAGACGCTCGACTATACGAAGGTATTCGCGCAGCTCGGACAACTGTCTCCGGACATGGCCACTGCGATTGCCCTCTGTCTCCTGGTCGGCGCAGTCGGCAAGTCGGCGCAACTTCCTCTGTATACCTGGCTGCCGGATGCGATGGAGGGGCCGACGCCGGTGAGCGCCCTCATCCATGCGGCGACGATGGTGACGGCCGGGGTCTATATGATCGTGCGGAACCATGCCATTTTTGATTTGTCGCCGACGGCCATGACGATCGTGGGCGTGATCGGCGGCGTCACGGCCTTGTTTGCCGCGACCATTGGACTTGTCCAAACGGATATCAAGCGCGTCCTGGCCTATTCGACGGTCAGCCAGCTCGGCTACATGTTCCTGGGTTGCGGGATCGGGGCCTATACAGCGGCCGTGTTCCATCTCATGACCCATGCCTTCTTCAAGGCCCTCTTGTTCCTTTCGGCCGGATCGGTGATCCATGCGCTGTCGGGCGAGCAAGACATCAGAAAGATGGGCGGCCTCAGCACGAAAATCCCCTGGACCTACCGCCTCTTTCTGATCGGCACGATCGCCATCGCGGGTATTCCTCCGCTGGCAGGGTTCTGGAGCAAAGATGAAATCCTGGCCCATGCCTTCACGCATGAGCATTATCTGCTGTATGGCATGGCGGCCATCGGCGCGTTGTTGACCTCCTTCTACATGTTCCGCCTGACCTATCTGACGTTTTATGGCGCCTCCCGTATGGACCACCATACGGAGGAACATGTCCATGAGTCTCCGATGGTGATGGTCGGTCCGTTGATGGCATTGGGTGTGCTGTCTCTGTTCGGCGGGTTCCTGGGGTTTCCTCCTGAGCATGGCTGGCTCCATCAATTCCTGGCGCCGGTTGCGGGCTCGGGAGGGGAGCATGAGGCCAGCACAGGGCTTGTGCTCACGCTCATGATGATTGCCACAGGGATTGCGTTGCTCGGCTGGGGCGTCGCGCATTATTTCTACAGCGTGAACCTCCTGGCACCGGATCGGTTGGCGGCAAAATTCCAGGCCACCTACAAGACGTTGCTCGACAAGTACTATGTCGATGAACTGTATGACCGGTTATTTGTGGAGCCGACGAAAAAGCTTGGACTCCTGTTGGATTGGTTCGACCGTACCGTGATCGACGGCCTCGTGCGCGGGGTGGCTCAGCTCGCCGAGCTGGGGGCGGAGGGCTCGACCTGGATGGAGAAATACGTGGTCTACAGCGGCCTCAATGTGATCGGGTACGGCAACCACCTCATCGCACGGCAGTGGCGACAGCTGCAGAGCGGGATGGTCCATCATTATGCCGCGATCATCGTGGCGGGCCTGTTCCTCTTAGCGGTGATTATTCAGCTTATCGTGCAACTCTAAAAAGCATCCTATGTTAGAAGAACTGGCGTCAACATTTCCGATTCTGACCTGCATTCTGTTCCTGCCTCTCGTCGGGGCTGTGGTTCTTTGGCTGTGTGACGATGAGGATATGGTCCGGACCTCCGCCTTGACTATTGCCCTTGTGGAGTTGTCGCTTTCCGTCTTTGTGCTCTTGCGATTCATTCCCGAATCGGCTGCCATGCAGTTTACGGAGCACGTGGCCTGGATTCCCGCCCTCGGGATCAGCTACCACCTTGCGGTTGACGGAATTAGCGTGCTCTTCGTCGGGCTCACGGCATTTCTTGCGGTCCTGATCATCATCTATTCCTGGGACACCGTCCGCCATCAGGTGAAGCTCTACATGATGGCCCTCCTCGCGCTCGAGACGACCACGATGGGGGTGTTTCTCTCCATCGACTTGATCCTCTTCTTCGTGTTCTGGGAGCTGATGCTCATCCCCAGCTACTTCCTGATCAAGCTCTGGGGGGGCGGGGCGGAACGGCATTATGCGGCGCTGAAATATGTGCTTTATACGCTGCTCGGTAGCGTGTTTATGCTGGTAGGGATCGCCCTCCTGGATCTCAATTATCACCAGTGGGCTTCGTTTCACCATGTGGAGCCGGCCTATTCGTTCGATCTGCTGGAGCTGTTGACCGTCCCCATCCCGTTGAGTCAGCAAATCCTTATTTTCTGGTTGTTGTTCCTCGGGTTTGCCTTCAAGGCCCCGTTGTTCCCGTTCCACACCTGGCTTCCGGATGCCCTCCTCGAAGGCCCGATCGGCATGGCGGTGGTGTTGGCCGGGTTGAAGCTCGGGACGTTCGGCTTCATCCGGTTTAGCATTCCCTTGCTGCCGGATGCCTCGAAGAGTCAGACCGTCGTCACGGTCATCATGGTGCTGGGGTTGGTGGCGATACTCTATGGGGCCATCATGGCGTTGATCCAGTCTGACTTTCGAAGGCTCCTCGCGTTCAGCAGCATCAGCCACCTCGGATTTGTGGTGATCGGCCTGTTCGCCCTGAACTATCAGGGGCTCCAGGGCAGCCTGCTCACAATGATTAACCTGGGATTCAGTACGGCCGGTCTGTTCTTTATCGCGGGCTTTCTCTACTCACGGAAGCAGAGTACCGAGTTGAGTTCTTTTGGCGGCATGGCCAAACAGACTCCGTTGCTTGCAAGTTTCTTCTTGTTGATCGGGCTGGCCTCGATCGGCTTGCCCGGCACCAATGGCTTCGTCGGCGAATTCCTCATTCTTTTGGGCGCCTTCAAGGCCAATTGGGTATTTGGGGGTATCGCGGTCACCGGCGTCATTTTCGGCGCGGCCTATTTCCTCTGGTATTACGAGCGCTCGATGCTGGGACCGGTCGGCAAGGCCGTCAAGGAAACCCTGAGCGACCTGCATCCCCGCGAGGTGATCATCGCTTCGGCCTTGTCGGTCATGATCCTCTGGATTGGCCTCTATCCCGCTCCTTTCTTGAGAATGATGAACGGGTCGGTGCAGGCATTGGTGGATCGAGTGGAACGGGGAACCATCTCGTCACTCGAGTCGGCGCCGCAGATAAAGGTGGATTGATCGTATGGGTGAATACGCGCTGCTCTATATCCTGTTTGCTCCCTTCCTGGGCGCCATCGCGCTGATCTTCGTGTCGAACCGGCAGCCGATGCTGGTGCGGGGCATCGCGGCGGGCTCGGCCTTCGTCTGCCTCCTGTCCTCGCTCTACCTGTTTTATGCCTACGATTATGTGAAGGGCGGCTTCCAGTTCGTCCAGAAGTTCGAATGGTCGCGGCAGTTGGGCATCTCGCTCCATCTCGGCGTAGACGGAATCGGCACGCCGCTGGTGCTGGCCTCGGGGATCTTATTGTTCGCCGGCATTTTCGTGTCTTGGCATGTCAAAGACCGGATGAAGGAATTCTATATCTGGCTGCTCATCCTGGCCGCCGCCACGATCGGCGTGTTCATGTCGCTGGATCTGTTCTTTCTCTACTTCTTCTACGAGATGTCCGTGATCCCCATGTATCTGTTGCTGGGTATGTGGGGCAGCCATACGAAGAAGTACAACGAGATGACGGACCCGG
>JAPLLI010000191.1 GCA_026387615.1 Nitrospirota bacterium | reverse complement strand
TCGTCCGCTACATGGAACTGGCGCTCTATCATCCGCAATCCGGCTCTTACCTGCGCCAACCGGACAATGCAGACCAAGAGCGTATCGGCTGGTCCTGCGATTTCTACACCAGCTCCGACGTGCATCCGATCCTCTCCCGCATGCCGAACCCCTCAAATAATCGGAGTTAGGTTCATACCGATTTCGTATCGGCGACTATCGTGTCGTGTTCGACATTGAGAAAGATGAGATCGTGATTCTGCGGGTTGGCCACCGAAGAGACATCTATAAACGATAGGGGTCTCGTGAACCTGTGCCCGCCCCTGGCGATGACTCACGCTCGCCTGCCGACCAGGCGCTCAACTGGTACAAGGTCAAGCCATGAAGTGGCCCCCTTCTCTTTTGCTCGGAGCGTGAAGAGGCTCGGCTGCGACAGGAGTCGCAGAACCTCGGTCAGTTCCAGCTTTCCTTCCCAGGAGAATCTCAGTGGGTCCCCGCTTCTCCGGTAACGTCCGCGAGGAGCCTCACCCTTACTACTCAATAATCCCTCAAGCTCGCTCACTATTTTCCTCAGGGATGGCGGCTGATTAGCCTTCCACTGCGCGCGCTTTCAACTCCCCATTACATTTCAAGGGCAACCTATTCGATCCTCGATTGCGCGCGTCCAACGAGCACATTCCTATCGTGCGCGTTCCGCGAGCAGGAGGACGGCTAGGCTGCCCTTCCCATCCTTCCGAGGCCGCGCGTTGCGCGAGTACGGAAGATCATCAGCCCCCATCCTTCCAGCCCCTTGAATGCGGAAATTTGCCTGAATTTCCAATACTCTTCGCCTTGACTTAGCTGCGACCGGAAAGTTAATCTAGCCCACTTTTCCCCCTCCCTGAGGCGCAGGCAAAGTCTGCCCGTCTTCTCGGGTTGGGTTGACCTGCCTTTACAGAGACGAAGGAGTGGTCTGTGTCGTTAGGGCATCCTGAACTCGTCGCGGCCATTTCGTCAGAAATTTCTAAGGACGGACCAATCCCCTTCGTCCGCTTCATGGAACTGGCGCTCTATCATCCGCAATACGGCTATTACATGCGCCAACCGGACAATGCAGACCAAGAGCGTATCGGCTGGTCCGGCGATTTCTACACCAGCTCCGACGTGCATCCGATCCTCGGCCGCGCCATTGCCGCGCAAGCCCGGCAAATGGACGAATTATTGGGCCACCCCACTCCCTTCACGATCGTTGAAATGGGCGCGGGCAAAGGCCTGCTCGCCCGAGATTGCCTGGCCGCGATCCATGCCAGGCAGGACGACTTTTCCTCGCGGGTGCGCTACGTGCTGATCGAACGGAGTCCTGCCATGCAGGCACTTCAAAGACAGAACCTGGCCCCCTGGCTGAATCAGCCCGGACTCGTAACCTGGATCGAAGGATTAGATGCCCTCGGCCCCCAGAGCGTGACCGGCCTGTTCTTCAGCAATGAACTCGTGGATGCCTTTCCGGTTCATCGCATTCAAATGGTCGCTGATCAACCCCAAGAACTCTTCGTGGACTGTCGGGATGGGCGTTTTGAGGAATGTCTCATGCCCCTCTCCACCCCTGCGCTCGGCCACTATCTCCAGCGGCTGAACCAGACCTGGCGGGAGGGATACAGAACCGAGCTGAATCTCCAGGCCTTGGAATGGATGGAACAAGTCGCCCAGCGGATCGACCGCGGATTCGTGGTGACCATCGACTATGGCCATACGGCGCAGGACCTCTATGGACCGGAGCGGAAGAACGGCACCTTCCTCTGCTACTACCAGCAGTTGACCGGCGACATGCCCTATGAGCGGATCGGACAACAGGACATGACGGCCCATGTGGACTTCACCAGTCTGGCAACC
Source organism: Nitrospirota bacterium (assembly GCA_026387615.1). Classification (GTDB taxonomy): domain Bacteria; phylum Nitrospirota; class Nitrospiria; order Nitrospirales; family Nitrospiraceae; genus Palsa-1315. Next base: position 13,030 of record JAPLLI010000191.1, on the reverse strand, counting down.
GTCGGAGCAGCAGCCGGCTTACACGTGACTGGCTTTACCAATCAGATGAGTTTTCTCATGGGACTCGGAGTGGAAGAGATGCTCGGGCAACTCGATCCGGAGAGTCCGGAGTTCGGCGCGGCCATCCATCTCCTCAAACCGGACGGAATGGGACGGACCTTTAAAATCCTGGTACAACATCGAGGGGTGGAACGACCGGATCTCGACGGCTTGAAGTTTAAACCGTTTTTCGGCGCGGCCCTGGCACAGAGCGAGTCACATGTCCTCGCGTCATAACGTCGCCAGGTCTTTCGACTGGAAGACGTTCGGACTTTTTAACTTTTTGGACTGGCTGAAACATGGGTAACGACGCGGTTCCGCTGAACTATCTGCCGATTCTGCTGTTCATCGGCATTGCCATTGTCTTCGGCGCCGTCTCGCTTGGCGCCGGCTGGTTCGTCCGACCGAGCCGTCCCTATCGCGCCAAGCTGACTCCCTATGAGAGCGGCAGCCCGTTGTTTTCTGACGCGCGCATCCAGTTTCCCATGCGCTACTACATCATCGCGATGCTGTTCGTCATTTTCGACATCGAGATCATCTTCATGATCCCCTGGGCCGTCCGTTATCAGTCGCTCGGCCTGCTGGGACTCGTCGAAATGCTCGTGTTTCTCAGTATCCTCTTGGTCGGATTCTGGTATGCCTGGAAGAAGGGGGCGCTGGAGTGGGACTGACGCAAGTGCAAAGTGAAAAGGCAAAAATGAGCCCTCACCTCAACAACACTTTTGCCTTTGGACTTTTGACTTTTGACTTGAGGCGTTCGCGATGAGCTTTCTAGAGAGACAGTTTGAGGCGAATATTCTGACGACCAATTTGGATGCGGTCGTGAATTGGTCGCGGAAGTCGGCTTTGTGGCCGATGACCTTCGGCCTCGCCTGCTGCGCCATCGAAATGATTGCAAGTGTGTCGTCGCGCTACGACCTGGACCGGTTCGGCGCCGGAGTCTTTCGGGCCTCGCCGCGGCAGTCCGACCTCATGATCATCGCCGGCACGGTGACGCGCAAGATGGCCCCGGTGATTCGCCGCATCTACGACCAAATGCCCGAGCCGCGCTATGTCATTTCCATGGGCTCCTGCGCCACCTCCGGCAACCACTACAATAGTTACGCCGTAGTCCAGGGCGTCGATCAGATTATTCCCGTCGATGTCTATGTACCGGGCTGTCCGCCCCGTCCGGAAGCCTTGATCGATGGATTACTGAAGTTGCAGGAAAAGATTCAACGGGAAAAAGTGTTCGTGAAATAGCCCGCGAGGCGAGCGCGAACGGCGGGACATGCGTGACGAGCCAGTCGCGCGTTTCTCGCAAATCTCGCACCTCTCGCAATTAAAACTATGCAAGCTTTGCTCGAAAATTTAAAGGCGAAATTCCCTGACGCGATCCTCGCGACCCATATCGATGCGGCACGTGCCGAGACCTCTGTCTCCGTAGTTGCAATACGCCTGCTGGATCTTGCGCACTACTTGCACGATGCGCCGGAAGCGGCATTCGATCAGCTCACCGACATCTGCTCGGTCGACTATCCCGAGGATCAGCTGCGATTTGAGGTCGTCTATCACCTGCACTCACTCCCCCTGCGGCAACGCCTCCGCCTAAAGGCCCGCATCACCGAAAACGATCCGACGATTGCGTCGGTCACCGGCATCTGGAAGGGAGCCGAATTCCTGGAGCGGGAAGTCTACGACATGATGGGGATTCGCTTCTCCGGCCATCCTGATCTCCGGCGCATTTTAATGCCGGAGGATTATGCGGAGGGCTACCCGCTGAGAAAAGACTTCCCGGCCGAAGGGCGGGGCTGGCGCAGCGAGTTCGACTTCATCCCGAGAATGGACAACTCCCCGCTCGACACCGCCGAGGGCGAAATCCCCGAGGAGCAGAAAGACGCCTTTCGCGCCGAGCCTGGCCTGCCCAGCTCCAGGCGGAAAGAAGAATTGCTCTTGAACATGGGGCCGCAGCATCCCAGCACCCATGGCGTATTGCGGGTCGTACTCGAGCTGGACGGCGAACGAATCGTGAAAGCCACACCGGACCTCGGCTACCTCCATCGCGGCGTCGAGAAACTATCCGAGGGGCTGGCCTACATGCAGATCATCCCCCACACGGACCGGCTCGACTATGTCTGTGCGATGGCCAATAACTACGCCTACGTGCGGGCCGTAGAAAAGCTCCTCGTGATCACCGTCCCAATCCGGGCCGAATACATCCGGACCATCGTGGCCGAGATGCAACGTATCATCGGACACCTCTTTTGGCTCGGCACGCAGGCCCTCGATATCGGCGCCATGACCGTGTTCTTCTGGACCTTCCGCGAGCGCGAGATCCTCTTGGACATGTTCGAGAAGCTCTGCGGCGCCCGGCTGACCCTGAACTACTACCGCATCGGCGGCGTCGACAGCGATTTCACCCCCGAGCTGGTCCAGCGGATGAGAACCTTTCTTGAGACCTTTCCTGAAAGGGTCAAGGAGTACGATTCGCTCATCGCGTCGAATCGCATCTTTGTCGGCCGCACGAAAAACGTGGCCGTGCTCTCGGCCGAAGATGCGATCAACTTCGGCTGCACCGGACCGGTCTTGCGCGGGTCTGGCGTCGCCTACGATGTCCGCAAAGTCGAGCCCTACGGCGTCTACGACAAAGTCGAGTGGGACGTGCCGCTCGGCAAGAACGGCGACACCTACGACCGGTACTGGATCCGCATGGAAGAGATGCGGCAAAGCGCCCGGATCATTGCGCAATGCCTCGATCAGCTGCCCACTGGGCCGATCATGGCCGACGCGCCACAATATATTCCGCCGCCCAAAGAACTGATCATGCGGGACATGGAAAGCCTGATCCATCATTTCATTATTTACACCCAGGGCATCAAGCCGCCGAAGGCTGAGACCTACTGTGCAACCGAAGCCCCAAAGGGCGAACTGGGATTTTTCATCGTCAGCGACGGCAGCCCCCGTCCCTATCGATTGAAAATTCGCTCGCCGTCGTTTGTGCACATGGGCGCCTTCGACCACATGGCGCGCGGCTACTTGATCTCCGACATCATCACGATCTTCGGCACGTACGACATCGTGATGGGAGAATGTGACAGATAAGGTAAAAGTAAAAATGTAAACGTTAAAAGTAATGAGGGGAACCATTCCCAACATTTTTCATTTTGCCTTTTTACTTTTGAATTCGGCGCGAGCACGAACATGTTGAAAGAGAAATACGGGGCGGAAATAGCCGAAATCCTGAGCCACTATCCGGTGAAGCGCTCGGCGTTGATTCCGTTGCTGTACCTGGCGCAACAGGACGAGGGCTACGTGTCGGAAGCAGCGATGAAAGAGATCGCCCAGATGCTGAGGCTCACGCCGCCCCAGGTTTATGAGACCGCCACGTTCTATACGATGCTCAATCTCAAGCGCGTGGGGAAATTTCACCTCCAAATCTGCAAGTCCCTCATGTGCGCCCTGGTTGGGTCGGATACGGTCATCGGCTGGGTCAAGACGAAGCTCGGCATCGGACCGGGCGAAACGACAGCCGACGGGCTCTTTACCCTCAGCACGGTCGAGTGCCTCGCCGCCTGCGGCACCGCGCCGATGATGCAGATCAACGAGGACTATTACGAACGGCTCACGGAAGAAACATTCGACCGCATCCTGGCCGACCTGAAAAAAGACGGAACCTGTTCACTCAAAACCGGCCCCTTCATGTGGCCGGAGGCGCCGAGAGCGCAATGAAAAATAAGAAATGTAAAATGAAAAATTTGGCCGACCATTTTGCATTTTTAATTTTGCATTTTTAATTCGGAACGTCATGCCCAAACACGAACTGATCTTACTCAAGAATATGATGCAGCCCGGCTACACCGGCTCGCTGCAAGACTATGAGCGGGCGGGCGGCTATCAGGCGCTCCGCAAAGTCGTGGGGAAAGTGCCGCCGGCCGACGTCACCACCACGGTGATGAAATCGGGGCTCCGGGGCCGAGGCGGCGCAGGCTTTCCGACCGGGGTGAAGTGGGGATTCCTCCCCAAAGACTATCAAGGCCCGCGCTATCTCTGTTGCAACGCGGACGAGAGCGAACCAGGCACGTTCAAGGACCGCCAGCTCATCGAACGAGATCCCCATCAGCTGCTGGAAGGCATCCTGCTCGCCTGCTACGCCATCGGCGCGGAATCCGCCTACATTTATATACGGGGCGAGTTCGTCCTCGGGGCCAGAATTTTAGAGTCGGCCATTGCCGAGGCCCGCGCGGCCGGCTATGCCGGCGAGAACATTCTCGGCACAGGGATCACCGCCAATGTGTGGGTCCACCGGGGCGCCGGCGCCTATATCTGCGGAGAAGAAACGGCCTTACTGGAGTCACTCGAGGGCAAGCGAGGCCTGCCGCGCGTCAAGCCTCCCTTCCCTGCGACGCACGGTCTCTACAACAAACCGACCGTGGTGAATAACGTCGAGACCCTGGCAAATCTGCCTCACATCATCAGCCGGGGCCCCGAATGGTTTTCGGCCATCGGCTCTCCGCCTAAGAGCACCGGGACCAGAATCTTCTGCGTCAGCGGCCATGTCAAACGGCCGGGCAACTACGAAGTGCCGATGGGGGTCACCTTCCGCGAATTGATTTACGAGGAAGCCGGAGGCATGCGCTCCGACAAACCGCTCAAGGCCTTCATCCCGGGCGGCGCGTCGGCCCCGTTCCTCACGCCGGACCACCTCGACGTCAAATTAGATTTCGAATCCGTCGCCGCCGCCGGCTCCATGCTCGGCTCCGGCGGGGTCACCGTGATGGAAGAGGGCACGGACATGGTCTGGGCCGCGCTCCGCCTCATGGAATTTTTCTATCATGAGTCCTGCGGCAAATGCAGTCCCTGCCGCGAAGGCAGCTCCTGGCTGGTGCAAACCATGCGCCGCATCGTCGCAAAGCGTGGACGGATGGAGGATCTTGAAACCTTAGTCGATCTATGCAAGAACATCGCGGGCCGCACGGTCTGCGCGTTCGGCGACGCGGAAATCTCGCCGATTATGAGCACGCTCAAACATTGGCGGCCTGAATACGTCCTATTGATTCACGAAGCGGAAGCGGCCAATCTCATCCACCTCAAGCGAACCATGGCGCAACCTTAACGATGGCCACGACGACCGACACCGTCCGCTTAACGATCGACGGCATTCCCATCTCGGTACCCAAGGGCACCCTGGTGATCGAAGCCGCTCGCCGGGTTGGCGTGATGATTCCGCACTTCTGCTACCACCCGAAACTCAAGCCGGATGCGAACTGCCGCATGTGCCTGGTCGAAGTCGAAAAGATGCCGAAGCTCCAGACCTCGTGCAGCACCGTCGCGACCGAGGGCATGTCCGTTCGAACCGCGACGACGGTCGTTCATGACGCCCATAAGTCAGTGCTCGAATTCATCCTGGCCAATCACCCGCTGGATTGTCCGGTCTGCGACCAAGGCGGCAAGTGCGACCTCCAGGATTTCTCCCATCAGTACACGGCGACCGGCAGCCGGTTTGCCGAAACCAAACGTATTTTCCAGAAGGAATACTTCAGCCCCCTCATCGAAACGCAGATGAACCGTTGCGTCCAATGTTTACGGTGCGTCCGCTACTGCGACGAGGTCATGGACGTCAAAGCCCTCGCCCCGGTCGGACGAGGCACGATGACCGAGATCAAATCGTTTGGCGCCCATCCCCTGGACTGCGAATTCTGCGGCGGCTGCGTGCAGATCTGCCCGGTCGGCGCCATCACCAGCCGGCTGTCGATGTACGAATACCGGCCCTGGATGCTCAAGCGGGCCGACACGGTCTGTACCTTCTGCGGAGACGGCTGCCAGATCACGGTCCAAACCAAGGACCAGCAGTTGATCGAAGTGAATAGCGCCCAGGGTGCCGGCCGCAACAATGGCGACCTCTGTGCCCGCGGGTTCTTCGGATTTCACGCCACCAGCCATCCCAGCCGAATCACCACACCCTTGATCAGGCGGAACGGCGCGCTGGTCGAAGCCACCTGGGAAGAAGCCTTGTTATTTGTGGCGGAACAGACCAAACGGCTCAAGCTCGCGCATGGCCCGCAAACCTTCGGTGGACTGATTTCCGGCCGCTGCACCAACGAAGAGCTCTATCTATTCCAGAAATTCATGCGCCTCACGATCGGGACCAACAATCTCGACAGCAGCGCCCGCTACGGCCATCTGAACGGCGTGCAGGCCATGAAACGGGTGCAGGGCACCCATCGCTGGACCGTGACGTTCGAGGATATTACGCAAGCGGATGTCCTCCTCCTGGTCGGCACCAATATCACCGAAACCAATCCGATCACCGGACTTAAAGTCAAAGAAGCCGTGAAGAAGCACCATGCGACCTTGCTGACGATCGAGGCGCTCCAGCCGGCGATTGGCACGATCAGCAACATCACCAACTTGTCGCAACACCATCTTTGCGTCGCGCCGACCCAGTTCGGATCAGCCGTCCTCGGCCTGCTCAAAGCGGTGGTTGAAGGAAACCATGTCGAAGGCACGCTCCAACAGCGAGCCTCAGACTATGTCGCCTCCAGCTCCAAAGCAGTCCAGCAACTCTCCTGGGACGATCTGACCCTGCGCACAGGAATCGCGCGTGAGTCATTCGTGCAGATGGCCGCCTCTGTGGCTGGAGGGCGCCGTGTCGTCGTGCTGCCAGGCCAGACGCTGCTCCGCAGTCAAGGCGCCTATGGCATCTGCCTGAATCTCCTTGATCTGCTGCTCTTGACCGGAAAATTGACCGAGACCGGCTGCGGCTTCGCCCCCTTGGCAGAAGAAAATAACGATCAAGGGGCGATTGAAATGGGCGCGGTGGCAGAACTGCTGCCCGGCGCGCTCGACCTCACCGATCAAGACGCGCGTGCCCAAATGACTCGTGCCTGGAAAGAGGAAATCCCGTCGATGGCAGGGGCCTCGCTGATCGAAATGATCGACGGAGCGCATGCCGGGACCATCAAGGGGCTGTTCATCATCGGAGAAAACCCCGTCGGAAGCCTTCCCCCCCAGACCCACGTCAAGGAAGCCTTAGATAAACTCGAGCTCCTCGTCTGCCAGGAGCTCTTCCTTACGGAAACGGCCCTGCTCGCCCATGTCGTGCTCCCAGCCGCCTCCGCCATGGAGAAAGCCGGAACCTTCACCAATACGGAAGGCCATGTCCAATCCGTTCGCCCCGCGATCGATCCCGTGGGGGATAGCCGCCCGGACTGGGAAATTCTGTCGGCTTTCTCGGTGTTCCTCAGCGCGCCCCTGGAATACGGCGATGCCAAGGAGCTCCTCAAAGAAATCCGAACGGTCATTCCCGGGTACGGATCCCTCGGCCCGACACCGATCCCTCCCACTGTGGATCGAGCCGCCGTCGACCGGTACACCGCGGGGGGATATCGCCAGGACCTTGCGACTCGGTATACTCTGCCCGCGAGAACCAGACGTCCGGATGGAACGGTTCAGCTCGGGTTGGTCCAGAGTCTGTTCCATTCAGGAAAGCTATCGACCCATTCGAAGGGACTGGTGCAGATCGAACCGAGCGGGTTCTTGCAAATGAATCCCGTGGATGCCGCCCGGTTCGCCCTCGGCACAGGCAATCGAGTTCGCCTCTCGAACAGCCGAGGCGAATTTACGACCACGGTCAAAGTGCTGGATCGCGTGCCGGAGGGATTAGCCTGGCTCCCTGACCACTTTGCGCAGGATGCCCTGCGCCTCTTCGATTGTGTCATCGATCCGGACACGAAGGTCCCATCCTATCGAACGGCATCCGTGTCGGTCGTAAAAGCAACGTGAGCAAACGAAAGCAAATGAGTTTTTTCACTTGTCATCCGGGAGTGCTGTCGTGACTGAACTAAGCCTGCGACTTGCGGTTTCGCTCGCCCAAATAGCAGCGGTGATGGGCATCGTGATGTTGACGGTCATGATCCTGACCCTAGCCGAGCGGAAGGTGCTCGGCTGGATGCAGGATCGCATGGGTCCGATGGAAGTCGGCCCCTATGGCATCCTTCAGCCGATCGCCGACGGACTCAAGTTGTTCTTCAAGGAGGACATCGTGCCGGCCGGCGCGAACAAGGCCATGTTCACCCTGGCGCCGATCCTGGCCATGGTGCCGGCCATGATCGGATTCGCCGTCATCCCCTTCGGCCCGAACGTGACCGTGGACGTCTTTGGCATTACGATCAAACCCTTCGTCATCAGCGACATCAACATCGGCATCCTGTACATCCTGGCCTTTGCCTCGATCGGCGCCTATGGGATCATCCTGGGAGGCTGGTCCTCCAACAGTAAATACTCGCTCCTGGGAGGCCTGCGCTCCGCGGCCCAGGTCATCAGCTACGAATTGAACGTCGGACTAGCCATCGTCGGCGTACTATTGTTGTCCGGCTCTCTGAGCCTCGTCACGATCACAGAGGCCCAGGCTGGCGGCTTCTGGCATTGGTTCATCTGGGGCGCCCGTCCCGACGGATTCTTTCCGATCCATACACAAATCTTCGCCTTTGTCGTCTTCGTCATTTCCGCCGTGGCCGAAACCAATCGCGTCCCCTTCGACCTGCCGGAAGCGGAGAGTGAGCTCGTGGCCGGATTCTTTACGGAATATAGCGGCATGCGCTTCGCCTTCTTCTTCATCGCGGAATACGCCAACATGGTGCTCGTGTCCTGCGTCGCCGCCTCGCTGTTCCTAGGCGGCTGGAACGCCCCCTATCCCGGCACGATCTTCGGCTATGCCGGCCTCGAACAGCTGGCCTGGATCGAAAACGTCGCCTGGTTTACGTTGAAAGTCTATCTGTTCCTCTTCCTGTTCTTCTGGTTGCGCGCCACCCTGCCCCGGCTGCGCTACGATCAATTGATGCGATTCGGCTGGAAGGTCATGTTGCCGATCGCGCTGGCCAACATCGTCGTCACAGCCCTCACCGCCTATTTCTTTCCGCGGTGAGGCACGAGCGCCGTCCCCTGACAGCGCTGGATTTGAATTTCGATGACGCAGACTGCTGATCGTTGAAAGCTTGGCACGAATGACGCTCAAAACTTGGATCAAGACCATCACCTTCTACGAACTCCTCGTAGGCATGAAAGCGACCATGTCGCACCTGCTCCATTACCGGCCGATCACCCTGCAATACCCGCATGAAAAACGGACGCTGCCGGACAACTATCGCGGGATGCTGGCCCTCTTGCGGTACGACGACGGGACGGAAAAATGTGTCGGCTGCGATCTGTGCGAAGCCGCCTGCCCCTCGCGGGTGATTCGCGTGGTCAGCGCGGAAGAGCCGGGCCAACCGACAAAGCGCTATTCCAAAGAATAGTACCTGGACATGACCCGCTGTCTGTTTTGCGGGATGTGCGTCGAGGCCTGCCCCGTGGATGCCCTGGGCATGACGCGCGAATTCGAGTGGGCGGTCTACGACAAGCGGCACCTGCAGCTCAACAAGCAGCAATTGCTCGCCATCGGCGACCGGTCGTTTCCCGTCCGAGAGAAGCAACTGGAGCTCCAACACCAGAACGTGGCGTTCTTCAACGTTGCATTTAAGCATTTGCCGCAGAAGCCGTCCTAACAGGCCTGATTGATGGAACAGATATTTTTCTTTTATTTTGCCTTCGTGATCGCCGCCGCGTCGGTGCTCGTCGTCGCGATGCGCAATCCCATCTACAGCGCGCTGGCGCTGCTGATCATGTTTTTTCACGTGGCAGGGCTCTACGTCACGCTCCACGCGGAATTTCTGGCCGCCGTGCAAATCATCGTCTACGCCGGCGCCATCCTCGTCCTCTATCTCTTCGTCGTCATGCTACTGAACTTGCGACAGGACGACCGATACCATCGGCAATGGCCCATGGCTGCCGGGGTGGGGGTGACGCTCTTCATCGAAGCCATCATCCTCACGGCCATGAAGGGCTGGACGGCTCCCGTTATGGCAACCGGCACGGAAACCACCGCCGGAGAGGCTGGCAACACCGAAGCGATCGGCGACGTCCTCTACTCTACCTATCTGTTTCCTTTCGAGGTGGCCTCCCTGATTCTGCTGGTCGCGATGATCGGCGCGATCATCCTGGCCAAAAAAGACCTTTCAGACGTGAACAGCGAAGGGTGATCAGTGATGCGAGAACCATGCACCATGTCAGATAATATGCCCATCACCCATCACTCATCACTCATCACGAGGGCTGCATGACAGTCCCCCTGTCCTACTATCTCATGCTGAGCGGCATCGTGTTCCTGACCGGCGTGATCGGCGTCCTCCTTCGCCGGAACATCATCATCATCTTGCTCTCGGTTGAATTGATGCTGAACGCGACGAACATCAACTTCGTCGCCTTCTCCCGGCACTTTCACGATGTAGCAGGGCAGGTTTTCGTCTTCTTCGCGCTCACGGTCGCCGCAGCGGAGGTTGCAGTCGGACTAGCCATCATCGTGGCCCTCTATCGGGCCAAGTCCACAATCAACGTCGACGAATTTCAGTTACTGAAATGGTGACCTGTTAACGCAGAGGTATGAGCGATGAGTGATGAACGGAAGAAGTTGGGAAATACATAGCATGATTCGTCCGCTGTTCATGGTTCTGCGTTCATCGTTCACCGTTAGTTGAATTTATGACCTACGAACTCATTCCACTCCTTCCATTGGCGTCGTTCCTGATCCTCGGGCTCTTCGGCCGTTGGATCAAGGACCAGGCCCATCTCGTCGCCGTGCCGGCGGTCGTCGTGTCATGGCTACTCTCGCTCCTGGTCTTTTTCGACGTGGCGAACGGTCACCAGACGAGCTTCCCCCTCTACACCTGGCTGACCTCCGGCGCGCTCGACATCCACATCGGCTTCTCCATCGACCGGCTCACCGCCGTGATGCTGCTGCTCGTCACGACCGTCAGTTCGCTCGTCCACGTCTATACCATCGGGTACATGCATAAGGATCCTGGCTACGCCCGCTTCTTCAGCTACATCGCCCTCTTCACCTTCTCGATGCTGATGCTGGTCATGGCGGACAACCTGCTGCAACTCTTCATCTTCTGGGAAGCGGTCGGTCTCTGTTCCTATTTGCTCATCGGCCATTGGTACGATCGTCCGGCGGCCTGTTCCGCCGCCACCAAGGCCTTTCTCGTCAATCGGGTCGGCGACTTCGGCTTCATGCTCGGCCTGCTCCTGGTCTGGTACAGCTTCGGATCGCTCGACTACTACGAAATCTTTGCCCGAGCCCATGAGTCAGCGGACGACATGATGAATATCCTCGGACCGTTTGGCGGCACCTGGAACCTCTCCGTCCTGACGCTGATCTGCCTCCTTCTCTTCACCGGCGCCATCGGCAAATCGGCCCAAGTGCCGCTCCATGTCTGGCTGCCCGATGCGATGGAAGGCCCCACGCCCATCTCGGCACTCATTCATGCGGCGACGATGGTCACGGCCGGCGTCTTCATGGTCGCGCGCTTAGCTCCGCTCTATAACCTGTCCCCGGCCGCCATGACGGTCGTCGCGCTCACCGGCGGACTGACCATGGTCGTCGGCGCCACCATCGCCATGACCCAGACCGACATCAAGCGCGTCGTGGCCTATTCGACGGTCAGTCAGCTCGGCTACATGGTGATGGCCTGCGGCCTCGGCGCCTATGCGGCAGGCATGTACCATCTCTTGACCCACGGGGCCTTCAAGGCCCTCCTGTTTCTCGGGTGCGGGTCCATCATCATCGCCCTGCATCACGAACAGGACATGAGGCGCATGGGCGGATTGAAAGACAAGTTGCCGATCACCTATTGGACGTTCCTCATCGGCTCCCTCGCGCTGGCAGGATTTCCCCTGACGTCAGGCTTCTTCAGCAAAGATCATCTGTTGGTCTCGGCTTGGTCAGCCGGCCCCCTCGGTCAGGTCCTGACCATACTCGGCCTCGCCACGGCCTTGATGACGGCCTTCTATAGCTTCCGATTGGTCTTCGTCACGTTCTGGGGGCCCTCGCATGTCGATCCCCACCATGCGGACCACATACATGAGCCTTCGAGCACCATGACCGTGCCACTGATAATCCTGGCCATGCTGAGCATCGCCACAGGCTATCTGGGCATTCCGGAGTTTCTGGAACCGATGTTCGAGACGGCCGCGGGAACCGTGGCTCACGAGGGTGGAGCCGCCACCGTCATCATGGTGCTGGCCACGAGCATGGGATTGCTCGGGATCGCCGGCGCCTACTATGTCTACGTGCTCAACCCGGCCATCCCGGATCAGTTCGCACGCCGGTGGCAATCGCTCTATCAGGGCTCACTGAATAAATGGTATGTGGACGAGGCCTATGATCGGACGATCGTGCGCCCTACTTTTTTCGCCGCGACCGAACTCTGGAAGCGCGTGGACGTGGCCGTAATCGATGGCGCCGTGAACGGGGTGGCCCGCGCAATCGCCTGGAGCGGCTGGATCTTGCGGCTGGCACAAAGCGGACAGACGCAACATTACGCGCTCGGTATGGCGCTCGGGGTCGTCATGATCCTAACTGTCTTTTTACTGTTCTGAGGATCTATGCATAGCGGCGGAATTCCCTGGCTCACATTGCTCCTCCTGATTCCCCTTGCGGGAGCTGTTGCGATGTATTTCGTGACGGAATCGACCGCTCGCTGGATTGCGCTGGCTGCGACCCTGGCAGACCTCTTCGTCGCCCTCCCGCTCTGGTGGCTCTTCGATCCGCAAACCAGCCAGATGCAGTTCACGGAGCATGTCGCCTGGATCACAGCCCCGCCCCTTGATGACAGCCTGGGGCTCGACGGGATCAGCCTCCCGCTCGTCTAGATGACCGCTGCGATCATGCCCCTCTGCGTCCTGTCCTCCTGGACGGCGATCACCACGAGAGTCCAGAGCTTCATGGCCATGCTGCTGATCATGGAAACCGCCATGATCGGGGTGTTCGTCGCCTTGGACTTCGTCTTGTTCTATGTATTCTGGGAAGCCATGCTGATTCCGATGTACCTCCTCATCGGCGTCTGGGGAGGACCCAATCGGTTGTATGCGGCGATCAAGTTCTTTCTCTACACCCTCGCCGGGAGCGTGCTGTTAT
>JAPLLI010000005.1 GCA_026387615.1 Nitrospirota bacterium | reverse complement strand
CGAGCTGGTGAAGACCAGAGTGAAGGAGATTGAAGCGACCCTGCCTCCCGGCGTGACTGTTGAACCCTACTACGATCGAACTCTGCTGGTCGCGAAGGTGATTCGGACGGTCCGGAATAATCTGTTCGAGGGAGGACTCCTCGTTATTGCCGTGCTGTTTCTTTTTCTCGGCGATCTTCGCGCCGGCGTGATTGTGGCCTCCGCTATCCCCCTGTCGATGCTGATCGCCTTCAGCGGGATGATGCAGGCGGGGCTCTCCGGCAATTTAATGAGCCTTGGCGCCATCGACTTCGGTCTGCTCGTAGATGGTTCGGTCGTGATGGTCGATAACATCCTCCGGCGATTGGCGAAGAAGGGTGTGATGAGTCAAGAGGAACGGTTGAGTGAGATTGTGGCGGCAGGCCGCGAGGTGCTGCGTCCCATGACTCTTGCCGTGGGCATCATCATTCTTGTCTATGTGCCGATCTTGACTCTGACCGGCATCGAGGGAAAGATGTTCCGTCCCATGGCCTTGACTGTCATCCTGGCCCTGGCAGGTTCGTTGCTCCTCGCTGTGACGGCCACCCCGCTGCTGGCCTTTTGGTTTGTGCGGGCGAGGCCTGGACAGGAGTCTACGCCTCTGATCGGCAAGCTCTGCCAGATTTACGAACCCTGTCTCAGGTGGGCGATGGCTCGCCCGGCTCTAGTGGTGACGCCGGCGGTCGGTCTGTTCGTCTTGAGCCTGGGATTGAGCGCCTGGCTCGGCATCGAGTTCGTGCCTCGCCTCGACGAAGGGGATATGGCGATTCAACTTTGGCGATTGCCCAGCGTGTCTTTGAGCGAATCGGTCAAGAGTGCATTGGAAGTAGAGCGGGCGCTGCGTAAATTTCCTGAGGTCGTGAATGTCGTGACCAGAACAGGAAGTCCTGAGGTGGCGACTGACGTGATGGGGGTGGAGATGTCGGATGTGTTCGTCATTCTTAAGCCGCAACGGGAATGGACGACGGCCGGTACGCGCGAAGATCTGATTGCTAAGATGAAGCCGGCCATTCTCGATGCGGTGCCAGGCATTGGTCTCGGATTTACGCAGCCGATCGAGATGCGTTTCAATGAGTTGATTGCGGGGACTCGCTCCGATCTCGCGGTCAAGATCTTCGGTCCTGACCTGGAGGTGCTCAAACAGCAGGCCGAAGCAGTGGCCCGCGTGCTGGAAACCGTGCGAGGCGCAGCGGACGTGAAGGTCGAGCAGGTGGCGGGCCTGCCTCTGTTGAGAGTGATTGTGGACCGGGAACAGATCGCCCGCTATGGGCTCACGGCAGACGAAGTGCTGACCCTCGTGCAGACCACCCGTGTGGGCCATGTCGTCGGCACGGTGGTGCAAGGGCCCAGACGGTTTGATCTCGTTGTCCGGCTAGCCGACAGCGCCTCGGCAGATCCTGCTTCGTTGGGCAATCTGCTCCTCCCCACCGCTCATGGTGAACTTGTGCCGCTGTCTCGCGTGGCGACGATTCGAGTCGATACGGGACCGGCTCAGATCAGCAGAGAACATGTGCAGCGACGGATCGTGGTGGAGAACAACATTCGAGGCAGGGACTTGGGGAGCTTCGTGACTGAGGCTCAGAGAGCCGTGGGACGGGAAATTTCGCTCCCGACCGGGTACGAACTGACTTGGGGTGGGCAGTTTCAGCATCTTCAAGAAGCCACCAGCCGGTTGGCCCTGGTCGTGCCGGTCACGCTGCTCCTGATTCTGGGCGTCCTGTCGGTGATCTTCGGAGCCATGCGTCCGGCTCTGCTGATTTTTCTCAACGTTCCCTTGGCCCTCTCCGGAGGCATCGTGGCCCTGTGGCTGAGAGGCTTGCCGCTCAGTATTTCAGCGGTCATCGGATTTATTGCCCTGTTCGGCATTGCCGTGCTCAATGGGGTGGTGCTGGTCAGTCATATCCGTCAGCTGGAAGCAGAAGGGCTTCCGACCGATCAGGCCGTCATGCAAGGGGCGATGGATCGGCTGAGGCCCGTGTTAATGACGGCGCTGGTCGCCAGTCTCGGCTTTCTTCCTATGGCTGTGGCGACCAGCATGGGAGCCGAAGTGCAGAGGCCCCTAGCCACGGTCGTGATCGGAGGCCTCTTTACCTCGACGATCCTCACGTTGTTGGTCATTCCGGCAGTCTATGGTCGGATCACTCGCAATGGATCAGACGTGGTCTCAGACGAGCAGTAGCCCAGCGGTTCTGACTTTTTTCCAGGAGGCTGTGCCGAGGAAGGCTTCAAACTCTTTTGCTGTTCCTGGAAATGTCGCTCTCTCTTCCTTGAGTAATGGGTAGGGACGAGAGGGGTTATTGCGTGGCGTGGAGCGATGGATCAGATCGCTTAGCCACAGGGCCTGCGGGGTGGAGATGGTGAGGGTCTGATCGCTGGTCCGGCCAGGCAGAATGATCCTCATTTTTCTTCCAACCGGTTCACAGACCGGTTGGCCTCCCAGCCAGACGAATCGCCTCTCCGCCTGCGGGTTGTCTTCAAGGATTCGTCCCGTGAGGAGCTTTTGTATCCAGGGGGGGGAGACTCGTGGCTTTGGCACGGAATGGTCGAACCATTGGCGCAGGTCGAGCGTGAGACCGTTCCCTTCCAGGTAATTGAGCATCGACCGTCTGAGCCCTTCTCCGAGCCATTCCGGCGTCTTGCTCCGGCGATCCTCATGTTGGAGGTCGTTCTCCGCAAAACCCTGAAACTCCGGCCCAAGAACACGCAGACCATGGGCGGCAGGCTGAAGGCCGATCGGGCTATGGGCTGTGGCGGTGAAGCGATGCCAAAAGGCAGACTGAATGAGGCCCGCTTTTATTAACTGCCTTACTCGCTCCAACGAGTCCACTGTTTCCTGGACCGTTTCAGAGGGACAGCCGTACATGAGGTAGGCATGGATGAGGATGCCTGCCTCTTTGAAGGCAGCTGCCACCAGCGCGGTCTGATCGACGGTAATGCCTTTTTTGATTTTCTCCAGCAGACGGTCTGAGGCTGCTTCAAGTCCTGCCGTCACGGCGATGCAGCCTGAGGCTGCCAGGAGGCGGCAGAGGTCCGGTGAGAAGGCCTCTTCAAAGCGGATATTGCCCCACCAGGAAATCGTGGTGCCCCGTTCCAGCAGAGCCAGGGCCAGCGCCTTCAACGCAGCGGGAGGGGCCGCCTCATCGACGAAGTGGAATCCCCGGCAACCGGTCTCGGCCATCAGTTGTTCGATCTGTTGGATGAGCCGGTCGGTCGGCGTCATTTCGTAGCGGCTGATGTAGGTAAGCCCGACGTCGCAGAACGTACATTGCTTCCAGTAACAGCCATGGGCGACCGTGAGTTTATTCCAATGGCCTTCCG
>JAPLLI010000073.1 GCA_026387615.1 Nitrospirota bacterium | reverse complement strand
CCGAAGGTCACGGGGTTTGTCGGCGGTGGTGCGGTGCCGTCGCCCTTGTCGGCTGAAGAGGTGGAGTCGCTGCTGAAGCAGGTTGACGTGGGCGCGTCCGGGCCGCGTGAGCAGGTCAAGTTTATCAAGACGGATAATGTGCGGATCATCGATGGTCCGTTTCTTGGGTTTAACGGTGTGGTGGATGAGGTGGATCACGACCATAGCCGGCTCAAGGTTCTGGTCAGTATTTTTGGGCGCTCCACCCCGGTGGAGCTTGGGTTCATGCAAGTGGAGCGGATTTAACTCCGAAATGGTCGAACGCGCGTAGGAGTGTAGGACATGGCGAAAGAAGTATCGGCACAGATTAAGTTGCAGATTCCGGCAGGGAAAGCGAATCCCGCTCCCCCGGTCGGACCGTCGCTGGGGCAGCACGGCGTCAACATCATGGAGTTTTGCAAGCAGTTCAACGCAAAAACTCAAAAAGAGGGCGATAGCATTATTCCGGTGGTCATCACGGTCTATAAGGACCGGTCGTTCACCTTTGTGATGAAGACTCCGCCGGCGTCCGATCTCTTGAAGAAGGCGGCGGGCATCATTAAGGGGTCCGGTGTCCCGCAGAAGGACAAGGTCGGAAAGATTACGAAGGCGCAGTTGCGCGAGATCGCACAAAAGAAAATCATCGATCTCAATGCCGCTGATCTCGAGGGTGCGATCAAGATTATCGAGGGAACGGCGCGCAGTATGGGAGTCGTAGTCCAAGGGTAGTGTTCGGCCCATGAGGGGCGGATCTGTGTGTGCGCGCAACGCGCGGCCTCGGCCTGGGCTGAAAATTGTGTGGGATGGGGTAAGGGGGAAATCGCAATGGGAAAGAAGATGAAAGCGGCGGTAGAAAAACTTGAACCTCGGGCGTATGCCTTGCGCGAGGCGGTCGAGGCGGTGAAGGGGACGTCCTTCGCGAAGTTTAATGAATCTGTCGATCTGGCGCTCCGTCTGGGCGTGGATCCGAAGCGGGCCGACCAAATGGTGCGTGGTACGACTTCGTTGCCGCACGGCACGGGAAAGACCGTTCGCGTCCTGGTGTTTGCCAAGGGCGAGAAGGAGCAGGAGGCGCGGCAGGCCGGCGCTGACTTCGTCGGATCCGATGAGCTGATGGAGAAGGTCAAGGGCGGATGGCTGGAATTTGATTGCGCCATCTCCACTCCGGATCTCATGGCGGCGGTCGGAAAGCTCGGGAAGGTGCTGGGGCCTCGCGGGCTCATGCCGAATCCGAAAACCGGAACGGTGACCTTCGATGTGGGCAAGGCCGTGACGGAAATTCGGAAGGGCCGTGTGGAATATAAGGTTGAAAAAGCCGGGATCGTTCAGGTGCCTGTCGGAAAGGTGTCCTTTACGCCCGAGCAGTTGCACGAAAATGCGTCGGCGGTTCTTGAGGCCGTGATCAAGGCGAAGCCTGCGTCGTGTAAGGGGCGCTATTTGATGAGCGCGACCATCTCGAGCACGATGGGGCCTGGCGTGCAGCTTGATGCGATGGCGTTAGCGAAGGAATGGAGTTAGTTCGGGTGTCGCAGCGCAGAAGGGGAAGGGTTGGATTATGAAGAAGGACGAGAAGGCAACAGCAGTTGCGGAGTTGACGGAGCGGTTTGGCCGTGCACGTCTCGCGATTGTCACTGAGAGCGCCAAGCTCTCCGTGAACCAGGTAACGGAGCTTCGTAAGCAGTTGCGAGGCGCCAATGCCGAATACAGGGTCGTCAAGAATACGTTGGCTGTCCGTGCTTCCGAAGGGACGATCTTTTCGGGCGTGACGGGATACTTGAAGGGGCCGACGGGGCTGGTGATCGGCTATGACGATCCGGTGCTTCCCACGAAGATCCTTCGGGATTTCATCATGGCGGAGAAGCGCGAAGAGAAGATCAAGATCACCATCGGCGTCCTGGAGGGCAAGGTGGTGCAGCCTGCCGAGTTGGCGGCTGTGGCCAAGTTGCCGAAGAAGGAAGTCCTCATTGCGATGTTGCTGTCGGCCATGCAAGGGCCGGCGCGGGGTCTGGTGTATACGCTCAGTGCAGTCTTGTCGAAATTTGTGAGAGTCATTGCGGCCATTCAGGATAAACGAAAAGGAGACGGGGATATGTCAGCAACAACAGCGAAATTGTCACAGGAAGAATTGATCAAGGCCATCGAGACGATGAGTGTGCTCGATTTAGCGGATCTCGTGAAGGGCTTAGAGACCCGTTTCGGCGTCACCGCCGCCGCGCCGGTCGCGGCCGCCGCGCCTGCAGCCGGCGCCGCAGTGGCAGCCGAAGAGAAGACCTCGTTTGATGTGGTGCTCGTGTCTGCCCCGGCGGACAAGAAGATCCAGGTCATCAAGGTCGTCCGCGAGCTCACCAGCCTCGGTTTGAAGGAAGCCAAGGATCTGGTCGAAGGCGCACCGAAGGCTGTGAAGACTGGCGTCACGAAGGAAGAGTGCGACAGCATGAAGAAGAAGCTCGAAGAGAGCGGCGCCAAGATCGAGATCAAGTAGCCTCGAATTGATCAGTCGTTAGTGTCTGTGGGTGCCCGCCATACGCGGGCACCCCATCCAAACCATTGTAGTGGAGGACCGGGGAATGTCCGAAACGACTCTGCAAGAGTTCGTCGAGCGGAAAGACTACTCTCGCATTCATAGCAGCATCGAAATTCCGGATCTGATTGAGATCCAGAAGCGCTCCTATGAAGAATTCCTTCAGCGGGAGGTCGAGCCGGAACGTCGCAAAGATCATGGACTCCAGGCTGCCCTGGCGAGTGTCTTTCCGATTCCGGATTACAACAATACGGCTGTACTGGAGTTTACGAGTTACACGCTCGGCACCCCGAAGTATGATGAGCGGGAGTGCCTAGAGCAGGGGATGACCTATGCCGTTCCGTTGAAACTTCGGGTGCGCCTGGTCGTCTTCGACAAGGAAGACAAGGGCTCCAAGAAGAAGGTGCTCGACGTCCGTGAGCAGGAAGTCTATGTCGGCGAATTGCCGCTCATGACGGAGCGCGGAACCTTCATTGTCAATGGCACGGAACGTGTGGTGGTGAGTCAGTTGCATCGGTCTCCCGGTGCGTCGTTCACGCACGATAAGGGTCGGACGCATTCCAGCGGCAAAGTGCTGTATTCCGCGAGAATCATTCCGTATCGTGGATCGTGGCTGGATTTTGAGTTCGATGCACGCGACATCCTCTATGTGCGTATTGACCGTCGGCGGAAAATGCCGACGACTATTCTCTTGAAGGCCTTTGGCTTTTCAAGCGACGACTTGCTCAAGATGTATTACCCGGTCGAAGAAATCCGGGTCTCCAAGGGCAAGATGCTCCGAAAGCTCGATCCTGAGATCCATCAGGGTTTGCGCTGTTCGGGGGACGTGATGGAGAAGGGTGGCAAGGAGCCGTTGGTCAAGGAAGGCGCCAAGCTCACGAAGGGGCTGATCGCGAAGCTTAAAGCCGCTGGCGTAAAGGAAATTCCGCTTGCGCCGAGCGAGTTGATTGGTCGTGCAGTCCTGACGGAACTGGTGGATTCGAAGAAGAACAAGATTGCCGAGAAAAATCAGCGGCTCACCGCTGAGATCGTTGAAGCGCTGCTCGAGAGCGACATCGAAGAATTCCAGGCGATTTATTTCGACACGGTTACGTCGACGCCGGTGATTATGGATACGCTGGAGATGGACAAGACCACCTCGAAAGAGGAGGCGATGGTCGAGATCTATCGTCGCTTGCGGCCGGGAGAAACGCCTTCCGTTGATACGGCGCGTGCACTCTTCGATAATCTGTTTTCGAATTCCAAGCGGTACGACCTTTCACCGGTCGGCCGTCTCAAGTTGAATAAGAAGCTGGGCCTCGATCTGCCGTTGGAGCAGCGGACATTGACGGCGCAGGATATGGTCGAGGTGATCCGATATCTCGTGAATTTAAAGCTGGGCAAGGGCGAAATCGACGATATCGACCACTTGGGGAATCGTCGCGTTCGTTCGGTCGGTGAGTTGCTGGAGAACCAGTTCCGGCTCGGGTTGGTCCGCATGGAGCG
>JAPLLI010000060.1 GCA_026387615.1 Nitrospirota bacterium | reverse complement strand
CGAGGCCTGCACGTCCTGCACGACAGGAGCGAGGGCCAATACGATCCGCGCTCCCGTCGGCTGGCACATGGCCGGAGGAGTCATAACCGGATCAACATCCATAAGCTGGCTCATCATTCACGTTTCCTATTGAGACAGGGGCAGACAGCACAACAGCCCAGACCGCTTGATCACCATACGCGTTCTCGCCGAATCCATGACACGACTGATGTCCCGCGCCCGGCAGCAAATGTCCCGCGGCGAAAGAGGTTCCGGAACCCTGCGCCGCACCGATTTCCCGAACAGACCTGGCCCGATCAATCAACAGAACACTTCCGTTTCACTGCCGAGACAGGCCCAGGCTCTGCGGGCGATCGTTCAAGGAGCGCTCGACACAGCGGCAGCGATCCATCGCCCGAGGATCTCGCCCAACAGCTTGGCCTGGATCGGCTTGCTCAAATAATCATCCATGCCGGCCGCGAGGCAGCGCTTTCGATCCTCCGGTTGAGCATTCGCCGTCATGGCGATAATCGGAATGCGGGCATGCGCCCCTTCCCGCTTGCGAATTTCAGCCGTGGCGGCGAACCCGTCCATCTCCGGCATGTGGCAGTCCATCAAGACCGCGGCATAGGGGATACGCGACAGGGCGTCGAGGACCTCCAAACCATTGGCCGCGAGATCCACTCGATAACCCAACTTTTCCAACACACGGACGGCCACTTTCTGGTTGATGATGTTGTCCTCGGCCAGCAGAATCCTCACGGTGACCTGCGTCTGCTTCTCGGCGAGACTATGACGAGTGACCAGCTCCGCTGTCGCAGCCTGGCCCTCATGCGAGACCGTCTGATCCGGAGCCTGGAGCACCGTGGTGAGACAGGTATGGAGTTGCGCGGCATGCACCGGCTTGGAAAGGTAGGCGGCATAGCCGGCTTCATGCGCCGCCTTGGCATCGCCCCGCCGTCCCTGCGACGTCACCATGATCAACTTGATCCGCGCCAGCGCCGGATCGGCCTTGATCACGCGGGCCAGTTCCAACCCGCTCATGCCGGGCAACTGCATATCGATGATCGCGAGGTCGCAGGCCTGGCCCCGGACCGGCCCCTGGCGCAAAAGCTCCAGCGCCTCCGAGCCATCCTTTGCCAACAGACAATGGGCGCCCCAACGTTTGGCATAGAGTTCCAGGACCCGCCGGTTGATCGGATTGTCATCCACGATGCACAGCTGGAGCGGCTGCTCATTCTGGAACTCTAAGTCCTGAGCCGGGACCGCGATGTGCGGCTGCTTGCCGAGCGACGCCGTGAACCAGAAGGTACTGCCCTGGCCGAGCTGGCTGTCCACCCCGACTTCGCCGCCCATCAGCTCCGTGAGTTGTTTGCAGATGGCCAGACCCAGGCCGGTGCCGCCGAATTTACGCGTCGTCGAGTTGTCGGCTTGATGGAACGATTGAAAGAGGTTCCCTTGCGCCTCGGGGGAAAGGCCGATCCCGGTATCCTGCACCTCAAACCGGACCGTGGCATCACTGTCGGTTTGTTGCAGCAGGGTAATGGAGAGGGTCACATCGCCCTGCTCCGTGAATTTCAGCGCATTCCCCAGGAGATTGAACAGGATCTGGCGGAGCCGCCCCGGATCGCCGCGCAGCGCCTCCGGCACATCGGCGTGAAAGATACAGGCCAGATTCAAGCCCTGACTGGCGGCGCGCGAGGCCAACAAGTCCATCACTTCGGCCACGGCGGTGCGCAAATCGAAGTCGATGATCTCCAGGGTCATCTTCCCAGCTTCAATCTTGGAAAAGTCGAGGATGTCGTTGATGATGGACAGCAGGTGTTCCCCGCTGCTCCGGACCGTCTCCGCAAACTCCTGTTGCTCCGCCGTGAGGTCGGTCTCGAGCAGGAGGCCCGTCATACCGATGACTCCGTTCATGGGGGTGCGGATTTCGTGGCTCATCGTGGCCAGAAATTCGCTCTTGGCGCGGACGCTGGCCTCCGCCTGCTCCTTCGCCGCCAGCAATTCCAGCTCCACCTGTTTACGGACCGTGATGTCCCGAAGGATGACCGAACAATAGGTCTGCCCGCCGACCCTCGCTTGGGAGATGGAGGCCTCGACCGGAAATTCTTCACCGTTGGCCCGCAAGCCGATCACCTGTCCCAAGGCCCCCATCCCCCGCGACGTATGGCCCGACTCGATAAATCTCCGCACCTGTTCTGGATGCCCGTGCCTGGCAGACTGCGGCAGCAGCAGGTCCATCGGTTGCCCGATGACCGCGCCGGCGGTCCGCCCGAAAACCCGCTCGGCCATGGCATTAAACACGACGACCCGCTGCCGCTCATCGATCGTAATGATGGCATCCATCGCCGACTCGATAATCCCCTGCAACAAGGCGTCACTCTCATTGAGTGCT
Source organism: Nitrospirota bacterium (assembly GCA_026387615.1). Lineage (GTDB taxonomy): Bacteria > Nitrospirota > Nitrospiria > Nitrospirales > Nitrospiraceae > Palsa-1315. Next base: position 15,377 of record JAPLLI010000060.1, on the reverse strand, counting down.
GTCGCGAGCTGCCCATCGGTCTCTTTGCGCGAACTGATGTCCAGGAGCGCCATCCGCCAGCACAGGTGGCCCGCCGCCTGGCGCACCGCCTGGCTCTCCACCTGGACCCAGCGCGAGACGCCGCGGTCTGTTCGCAGTCGCAGCTCGCAGGATTGTCGCTCACCGGTCTTCACCACATCCTGACCATGCCGGGCAAACACCGCCGCATCTGCCACAGCCATGATGCCGGCAAACTGCTGCCCGATCAGGTCTTCCCGCTTACGGCCCAACAATGTCCCGGCTCTGAGATTGGCCTCCAGAATCGTGCCCTGCCCATCCAGCGCGAGTTGGCCAACGGGCGCATCCTCATAGCGGTCACGGGCCGCTTCGAGCTCCGCCTGGTTTCGGCGGAGCTCCTCGTTCTGCATCTCCAGCTCGGCCTGATAGACCTGCAGCTCGCGCACCAACTCTTGCACAGCCTTGAGCGGCATGGCCGCCACGTCTTGATTCGTGATGCGTTGCCGAGCGGCAGCCTGCTGCTCCGAGGCCGTCACCGTCGTGGAGCCCCCAGGCTTCTTGGTCATCGCCGCGCCTTATTGGAATCTTGCAGTTTTTCGTTAGCCGACCGGCTCTGGGCCGGCTGTGCGGCGAGATCCGACACCCCTTGCTGTTGCTGTGTCACCCAGATCAACAGGGAGGTCAAGGCTAACTCAATAGAGGGACAGGACTGCGGCAGGATCGGGGGGGGAGGGTCAAGAGGGCTAACAGTTGTTTCTAGATCAACTGGATGGTTCATCGCCGGCCTTTCTCGACGCAGGGGAAGCGCGCAAGTGAAACCCCTAGCCCGTACAACACCATACGCGCGAGGGCACGGTTTGCGACCTGACTGATGTCCCGCACAGCAAGGAGATGTCCCGCGGAAGAGCGCCATCGAGCCATGATTCGCTCACGATTCGTGACCGTCCCGAGTGAGATATTGTGTGCGAAAGAAGATCACAGCGGCCTGAGAACGACGAGTGGCACCAAGTTTTTTGAACACAGCAGTCAACAGATTCCTGATCGTTTTCTCGCTTATGCTTAGCGCGGTACCGATTTCTTTATTCGTCTTCCCGTCGGCGACTAACGTCATCATCTGCTGTTCATACGGGGAAAGGGGATACTGGGACATCAGGCCGACGGAAGCGCGTGCCCCCTGCGGCAGGGCTTCGCGGTTATAGCGCCCTACTGCCATCCGCCAGCGCGGGTCCCCGCCCGTCGCCTCCAGACTCTCCACATACACCCAGCGCGAGATGCCCGCTTTTGTCAGAAATCGTAGCTCGCAAGACTGTTGCGCGCCGGTCTTCGCCATCCCCTTGGCAGACCGGGACGATACAGCCTCATCCTCCGCGGCCATAAAGCCGGCGCGTGAGCGCCCCATCCGCCCATCCGGATTGATGCCCAACAGAGTCGCGGCCATCGGATTGGCCTCGACCATCATGCTCTGCCCATCCAGCGTCACCTGGCCGACCGGAACATATTCATGGCGGCCACGGACTGCGTCGAGCTCTGCCTGGGTCCGGCGCAGCTCCTCGTTCTGCATTTCCAGCTCGAGCTGATAGACCTGCAACTTACGCACGAGCTGTTGCACCGACGTGATCGACATGGCCGCCACGTCATGGTCTGTGATGCGCAGTCGCGCGGTCGTCACAGCCATCGGCCTCGTTAGCTTCTTGGCCATCGCGGGTCTTCTCCACAACAGACGATGACCGGGGCTCGGGCCTCAGCACGATCCACCTCCTTCGGCAATCGATCTGTTGCCCCATGGAATTGCGCAAGAACCGCAACCGAGTGCTGTGGCCGCACAGACCGACTCGAACACAAAATTGATGACGACGTACGGGAGGCGCAGGAATGCGGCGAGGTGAGGACGGAGCGTTCGAGAGGCACAATCGCCCCCCTAGATTTCGCTGGTTCGTGCATCGTCCGGCCTTTCCGACGCATGAGCACAGAGTCAGTGCATACACCTAGTTACTTTGGCCACCATACTCCGATCGCAAGATGTATATCAAGATATAGATCTTCGTGTTATGTCCCGACTGTCGGGGAAATGTCCCGATGAAGACTACTGCGGATTCTGGGGGGAATACTGCTTACTGTAGGTCACGGCAGCCTGGGACCGGCGCGTGGCGCCGAGTTTTTTGAACACGGAGGTCAGGGAGTTCCTGATGGTCTTCTCGCTCACGCTCAGCGCCTCGCCGATTTCTTTATTCGTCTTACCCTCCACGATCAGCGCCATCATCTGCTGCTCCTGCTGGGACAACGACGACAGGGACAGCGGACCGGCGGATGGTCCTGACGCCTGCAGCCGGGCCAACACTTGTGCCGTGAACGCAGGATCTAACACGGAGAGGCCTGCCGCCACTTGCTCAATCGCGCGCACCAGTGCTTCGCCAAGGACCTCCTTTAATAAGTACCCCTGCGCCCCGGCCAGAATCGTCGCCACGGCCGCTTCCTCATCGACAAAGGAGGTCAGAAACAACACTCTGCAGGCCGGGGCGATCTCACGGATTTCCCGGCAGACCTCGATCCCGTTGACATCGGGCAGGCGCAGATCCAACAACACGACCGCGGGAGTGAGCCGGCGCACGGCCTCCACCGCCTCTTGCCCTGTGCCGGCCTCGCCGACCACGACGATCCCGCCGGCCCGCTTGAACAAAGCCTGCAGGCCGAGCCGGACCACTTCGTGATCATCCACAATGAGCACGGTAATCGGTCGGACTACTCCTGACATGTTGCCTCCCCGCATGGAAGATCCACGATAATACGAACCCCTTGCCCAACGCCGGACTGCACCTCGTACCGGCCTCCGATCTTCTCAACACGAACCGCGATATTGCTCAAACCTAAGCCCTGGCCCGAGACCTGCCGGGGGTCGAACCCCCGTCCATCGTCTTCAATCATCAGCCGCATCCCGCCGTCGCGCAGGGTCAACGTCACACGCCCGGTGGCCGCGCGTGAATGCCGCTGCGCGTTACTGACCGCCTCCCGCACAATGAAGAAGCATTGCTCCTCCATCTCCTCCGTGAGACAGGCGAGCGCGCTTGGGGCCAGCGCCACCTGAAACAGGAAGCCCCGCGGTCCCCGCATGTTCGCCACAAGGTCGGTGAGGGTTTCTTTAAATGATTGCTGGCCGCGCGCACTGAGCGCGCCCCCGATGATGGATTCGCGCAGCTCCCGGATCACCCCGTTCAGCACCCCCAGCCCTGTCGACAGCTGGGCTTTCGCCGCTGCCTCATCCTCACCGATCAATGCCTGACTCTCTCGCAAGGTCAGCCCCATTGCAAAGAGGGATTGGATCACGCCGTCATGAAGATTCATCGCCATCCGCTCCCGCTCCTCCAGCGCCTCCCGTAGCAACCGCTCGCTCTGCGCGAGGGCCTGCTCCGCCATCTGCCGCTCCAATGTCGCCCCCAGCACGTTGGCGAAGGCCTGCAGAAAATGCGTATCCTCATGGCTGAATAAATTCGGGACCCTGCTGTGGGTGCCGAGAACGCCCCAGGGACGGCCATTGCAATAAATCACCACGCTCATGCCACTGGTGATTCCCTGTTGATGGAGTAATGGCGGGCCTGAAAATCGCGTCTCGCATCGCAGGTCCTGGACCACGACCGGCTCACTGGAGGCCAGGGTATAGCCAGCCTGAGAATCGAGCCCGGCGCTCACCTGCGCATGACCGACCAGCCCCTCCGGCCAGCCCGTTCCGGCCCGGAGCAGGAACATCTCGCCTCCGGGCAGCAACTCCAGCACCTTGCTGTAGTCTGCCCCCAACGCCTCCTTCATCAGGCGCGTGGCTTCGTGCAACACCAGCGTCGCCTCCTCCACTAACAACGCATAGAGCCCCAGTTTCGCCACGGCCTCCTGTTGCCTGGCATGGGCAAACAGCGAGGCCTCGCCACGCTGGCGCTCGGTGATGTCGCGTAGGATGACCGAGCAATAGACCTGCCCTGCCACCATCGTCTTGGAAATGGAGGCTTCGACGGGAAACTCTTCGCCGCTGGCCCTCAGACCGGTCACCTGCCCCAAGGCCCCCATGGCCCGCGCCGTGAAGCCTGACTCGACAAACGTTCGCACCAGCCCCGCATGGCCCGAACGGCTGCGCTGCGGCAAGAGAATATCGAGTGGTTGTCCCATCATCTGCTTGGCCGACCATCCGAAAATCTTTTCGGCCATGCCATTAAACACGACGATCCGCTGTTGCTCATCAACCGTAATAATGGCATCCATCGCGGACTCGATAATCCCGTTCAAGCGAGCCGTACTGTCGCTCAGCGCTTTCTCGTCCTGCTTTTGCTGGGTGACGTCGATTAGCGCCACCAGGTACGTGTCTTCAAAGACATGCCCCAAGGGCGCGGCGCTGGCCAGCACGGCTCGGCTCTCTCCGTCTTTACAACGCACGGTGACTTCCATAGGAGAGAATGGAGTCCCTGTCCGTTTCATACGCGCGAGCTCCGTCAGCCAGGTATCGGCCACCCATTGCCGATACGCAGGATCTGGGTAGGCCAGGGGCCACCATTGCGCGAGCGTGGGGATCTCCTCCAGGCCATAGCCGAACGTCTGCACAAACGCCGGATTCAGAAACGTGATGCGCTGCGCGTCATCACTCAACGCCATCGGCACAGGGGCCGCACTAATGATCGAGCGGAACTTCGCTTCACTTGCGATGAGGACCTCTTCGGCCTGCTTGCGCTGGGTAATGTCGCGTATAAATGCGCTCAAGACCGGCTGGCCACTAACGTGAAACAAGGCGATGGCCAACTCGACCGGGAACTCATGGCCGTCACGATGGAGAGCGGAAAACTCCCGGCGCCTTTTCAACCCATGATCTCCTCCGGCTTGAAAGACCCGCGCAATTCCGGCGGCATGCGCCTGTCGGAATTGGACAGGGATGATCGTCTCGCTCAACCCGCGCCCGATTGCTTCGTGAGCGGAATATCCGAACAGGGCTTCGGCTTGCGGATTCCACCCGATGATGCAGCCGTCCTTATTCGTGGCAACCACCGCATCGAATGCCGTCTCAATGATCGAACGGCTACGGACTTCACTTTCGCGCAACGTCTCTTCTGTCCGCTTGCGTTCGGTGATCTCTTTCACAACAGCCATGTGCCTGGTGGGTGCCTCACCATCCAACCACAGAGGCGAGACGGTCAGCTCCACCCAGACGATCGAGCCATCCTTACGAACGAGGCGTTTCTCCATCGAGAAATCTGACAGCTCGCCCCGCCTCAGTTGCTCCAACTGAGCAAGATCCATCGTGAGATCGTCGGGATAGGTGATGGTCATGAAGTCAAGGGAACACATCTCCTCCGTAGAATAACCGAGGATCTCGCCATACTTGCGGTTGACCCGGATAAAGCGCCCCGTAACCGTGTCAATCTCCGCAACCCCCACCGACGTCTGCCCGAAGAGAATCTGGAAACGATGTTCACTCTCGCTCAACGCCTGCTCCGCCAGTTTCGCACCCTGGCCAACGTGTTGGAGACGCCGTAACAGCCACAAGAGCCCCAGGACGAGAGGCACCAGCCCCAGCAGCCCGAGCAGGCCCACGATTGCCACGCGGGTCCGGATCGGTGCGAGCAGCGCGGCACGGTCCGCCCGCAACAGCACCATCCATTCCGCGTTTGCGGAATCCCGATAGTCTTGCGTCCTGGCAAAACCGGTCAGGACCCACACCTGACGGCGGGGATGCAGCTCCTCCAGAAAGCCAACGTCTTCACGTTCCGCACGGAGAAACGACGGCACCGCAAGAACTTTCAAATTCGCCGGCTCCATACCCTCCCGATGCAACGAATCCAGAAAGGCGAGCCCCTCGCTCGTCACAAACTGATACTCCAGGAACGAAAATGGCATCATCTGGCTGTTCGAGGCCTGCCACTTTCTCGTCACGACCTCACCCAGCACTTCCAGCCCCACCCGCGATAGGACCACCCCGCAAAAACGACCCTGATCGTCGGTGATCGCGGCAGCAAAGGAGACCCCTGCCTCCTGCGCCCCCTGTCCCGTGGATTCCCATTGCTGCACCCCCATCACGCGACCGTCACGCAGCGGCGAAAACCAGGGGGACTGGCTGACATCCTGACCGACGAACCCCTGACTCGTCGAGGCCAGGACGCGCCCCTGAACATCGACCATCGAAAGCGACTCATAGAGGGGATAGGCCTGGCTCATCCAATGCAGATAGGCCGAGATATAGGCTTGGTCCCGGCAACGGCCGGTGAAGGCGCGCGCCATCATCTGGGCATCGCCACGGCGCTCGAACATGATGCGATCCAGCTTGTCTGCCACCTCGCCTGCGGCCAGGGCCAACGTCTGACCATTGGTCTCTAACAGTTGGCGCTCGATGACCGAGAGGGCGATGCCGCCGATAAGCAGAGTTCCTGCCACCATGCTGCCGATCAGCACCGACAGGGACCGATAGCCGGAGGGGAGAAACAGGCCAGCCCGACTCATACCGCAGCTCCACGGTCACGGGAACCGGGAGAGAGGCAAGATGGCGCCTGGCCCTGCCTGCGATTCCACAGCAGGGCCCCTGGCGCGTCCTCGACAAGACCTGGCCTACGCCAATTGAGAGATTGCGTCATTACGAGCCTTTGGTGGAGGTTACTGCCTGTTCTCTCGGTTTTTTTCCTGGAATACTTAAGCTCTGGACCACCACAGGGTACTGGGCCATGATTTTCCGGCTGCCTGACCCCTGACAGCCATGCAGCGGCTCCGGATCCTTGCTCCCTGCCATTGGCCCCGCGGGACATTTGCCCTGCTTCTGCGGGACATCATGTTTCTCTCTTGCCCCAGATAACCACCGATAATGAGGAGGGTCACATGACAAGCCAGCAGGTTCAGGGATTATGTGCCGTCACGGAAAGGCAGAAGGATGAGTCATCGATCGAATACTGAAGAGGCCGCCCCTTCCTGCGAAGGGCTCGCACCGGTTTTGTCCCAGCCCACCCAATGCCTGGAGCAGGCCCTGGGCTCATTGTCGACCTGGTTGACGCAGCAGCAGCAGGCGGTGGAGGCCCTCGCCTCGCATCATGGGGTCATGGACCGATCGCGGCACAAGACGGATCTCACCGGCGCAGCCTGCGACCGTGGCATCAACGAATAGCTCGTACGAAGGAGCCTGTCATGGGATTGAACGTCGAACTCTTAGAGCAGAGCTTTCAGCTGGTCGCGCCCCAAGCGGATGCTTTGGTGAACCGTTTCTACGAGCGGCTCTTCCAGAAATATCCCTCCGTCATCCCTCTTTTTCAACAGGCCACGATGGCGGAGCAAAAAAAGAAACTCCTGGCCTCGCTCGTCCTGGTCATCCAGAATCTGCGCCGTCCTGACACCCTCACCGAAGCCCTCCAGACCATGGGCGCGCGCCATGTCGGCTATGGGGCGCTGCCGGACCATTACGCTGCCGTCGGAGAAAATCTCCTTGCCGTGCTCGCGGAATTCGCCGGACCGGCCTGGACCCAGCCGGTCGCGCAAGCCTGGACCGACGCCTTCGCGGCCATCAAGACCCTCATGCTCCAGGGCGCATCGCGCCAACAGGACAAGACCGGCAGGCCCAATGCCGCGCCGCAGGAACCCGCCCCATCGGCGCCGGCCCAACCCATGAAGTCAACTGCGAACAAGGGAGGGGTCCATGATACGGCCTCCTCGTATGACCTGCAGGGCCAGGACGGAAGTCAGTTCCTGACCTTTCAGCTCGGCGAAGAACTGTACGGCGTCGATATTCTGCGGGTGCAGGAAATCAAGGGCTACACGGCCGTGACCAAGATCCCCAACACGCCCCCCTACATCAAGGGGGTGCTGAACCTCCGGGGCACCATTGTGCCAATCGTCGAATTACGCACGGCCTTCGGCATGCCGACGATCGACTACACGATGTTCACCGTGATTGTCGTCGTCATGGTGCGGGACCGCATCATGGGGCTGGTGGTGGATTCCGTGTCGGATGTCCTCAACATCAGCAGGAAAGATATCCAAGCCACGCCGGAGTTCGGCAGCAACGTGGACGTGAGCTGCTTGAGCGGCATCGGCAAAGCCGGGGACAAACTGGTCTCGCTGCTCGACATCGACCGGCTGCTCCTCGAACCGGCCCCCCAAGAGACCCTGGCCGCCACAGCCTAACCACGGACGGGTAGGGGAAGCGGGAACCGTCTGCGCCGACAAACCAACCCTAGGGCCTGTTCGTCAGGCGGTTAACCACGGATCCCAGCTGCCGCAGCAATGTGGGCTTATGGACAATTTCCGTAACTCCGGCAGCGAAGGCGGCAGCCTGGACCGACGGGGTCAGATAGTCCGACACCAGCACGATCGGCAGATCGACGCGTATCTCTGAGAGAGCTCGCGCCACCTCCAAGCCGGACTGACCCGGCCTGTTGTAATCCGTCACCACGACATCGAACAAGGCCGGATCGGCGCGAACGGCGTCAAGGGCCTCTGCCGCCAGGGTACAGCCCGTGACCCGATAGCCGAGCGGTTCGAGCTGCACTCGAACCTGTGCCACCACTGCTTCGTCATCCAGATAGAGCAGATGACGGATCCGATCCTGACGCGGGAGGCTCGCGGTCACAGTCGGCGCCTCCGCCGCTGGAAAATACAGCGCCAGGGTCGCGCCCTGGCCCGGGTGGCTCTCCACCACAATGGCCCCCCCGTACGCCTGCACGATGCCCTGAACCACACTCAAGCCAAGGCCCGTACCCTGCCCCTGGAGCTTCGTCGTGAAGAAGGGATCGAACATGCGCGTCATCGTGTCGGAGTCCATCCCGCAGCCTGTATCACGCACAGAAAGCCGCGCATAACGGCCAGGCGGCAGCGTCCCATCAAACGTGCGCAGCCGCTGGGTCAACGTGACCGGCGCCAGACTCACTAGAATGGACCCCGCCTGGTCCCCCAGCGCCTGTTGGGCGTTCCGGCAAAGGTTCATCACGACTTGATGGATCTGCATCGCATCGGCCAGGACGAGGGGCGTGGCCGCATCGGAGGACAGGGTCAACTCGATACCGGCCGGAAGGGTGGCTTGCAGCAAGCCGATGACTTCCTGCACCACCGGCGCGAGGGCTATCACAGTCCTGCGACAGGCCCCTTGGCGTGCGAAGGTGAGGATTTGCTCCACGAGACGGGAGCCCTGGCCACTGGCTTCAAGGATCCGCATAAGGTTTTTCCGTGACACATGATCGGAGGCCATCTTTGCGCAGGCCATCTCCGCGTTGCCGAGAATGGCGCTCAGAATATTGTTGAAGTCATGGGCCACGCCGCTGGCCAGCTGTCCAAGCGCTTCCATTTTCTGTGTCTGGCGAACCTGCTCCTGAAATGTCTGGAGCGCCGTTTCCGCCTGCTTGTGCTGGGTGATGTCCTGCACCACCGCGATGTGATAGTCGGGTTTCTCACCCGGCACCCACATCGGCGAGACCGTCAACTTCACCCAGGCGACCATGCCGTCCCGACGCAGGTAGCGCTGCTCCAGTTCGAACTCCAGTATTTCCCCCGCCGCGAGACGTCTCATCTTGTCGAGGCAAGTCGCCCGGTCTTCCGGGCACATCAGCTGGCGATCCTCCATCACGAGCATCTCAGCCTGGCTATAGCCGGCAATCTCACAGTATTTATGATTGATCCGCACGAAGCGGCCGGTCGCCGTCTCGACCTGTGCGACGCCCACCGCCGCCTGCTCGAAGAGAGTCTGAAAACGCTGTTCGCTCTCTCTCAGCTCCTGATCGCTGTACTGGAGGCGTCGCACGGTCCACAACAGCCCCAACGTGATCGGCAGGAGACCCAGCAGGCCGAACGCGGCCACGATGGCCATGCGGGATCGGATAGGCGCCAGCAACGTGCTGCGATCCTTCCGCAGCAGCACCGTCCAGTTTGGATTCACGGAATCCCAATAGCCCTGCGTCCTGGCAAAGCCGGTCAGGACCGGCACCTGGCGACGGGGATGTTGCTCCTCCAGAAAATTCATGCCGTGAAATTCCGCGCGGAGAAACGATGGAACGGCGAGGGCTCGCAGATTCGCCGGCTCCTCATCCCCCTGATGCAATGAATCCACGAAGGCGAGCCCTTCGCTGGTCGCAAATTGATATTCGAGGGAAGCATAGGATGTCGTGTGGATGTTCAGGGCCTCCCGCTTGCCCGTCACGACCTCGCTCAGCAACGCCAACCCCACCCGCGATAGGACCGCCCCGCAAAAGCGCCCCTGATCGTCGGTGATCGCGGCGGCAAAGAAAACCCCTGCGCCGACCTCCTGCCCAGCCTGTTGCGTGGATTCCCATTGTTGCACCCCAGTCACATGGCCATCGCGCAACAGCGCAAACCAAGGCTGCCGGCTGAAATCGATGGGAGCGCCCCCCGCATGCGTCGTGGCCAGGACGAGCCCCTGCTCATTAATCATCGACAGCGATTCATAGAGGGGATAGGCCTGGCTCATCCCATGCAAATAGGCCGAGATATAAGCGGAATCGTGACAGCGGCCGGTGAAGGCGCGCGCCATCATCTGAATGTCGCCTCGGCGCTCGAAGATAATGCGATCCAGATCGTCTGCCACCTCGCCGGCGCCTTGAGCCAGCGACTGCCCGGTGGTCTCTAGAAGTTGATGCTCCATGACCGAGAGGGCGATAGCGCCAATGAGCAGGGTCCCGGCGAGCAGGCTGCCGAGCAACACCGGCAAGGACTGATAGCCGGAGAGCGAAAACATGCCGGCACGATTCATACTGCTGCTCCACTGAAGAGGGAACCGGCCCAGAGCCGGATCACACCAAGACCTTCGATCGATGCCGGAATGTGGCTGGCCGCGCGCCATCGACTGGAAACAGCCGATACCAGCCAGCACATGGTGTCATTGATGGCCCTTGGGAAGGGTTGCTGTCTGTTCTCTCGGTTTTTCCATAAAATACTTGAGCCCTGGCCATTGCGCCCATGACGGGCAGGGACCAGTTGTGCCGACATCGGCCAGGAGTCGACAGCGGAAGGGGGTTGCGACAGGGAATCGTTCCCGCCCGGCACTATTCCGGTACGAGGACCACCATCCAGGGAGGAGTCTCTTCAACCATGTCGGAAAATCGTCTAGCGGTGCTGCTGGCTGGCATGCCAGGGAAGACGGCTCCGCGGCGAATCTGAACGGAGCGGAAACGATAGGAGGATTCCTGCGATGGGAGCAGGGGAAGGACTCGCGGAATCTGCCTGCGGAACGGAGCACAGTCTGCCAGGTTCACCGTCTCGCCGATCGCCAGGCGCGACAGCCGCTCGAACACCTCGCCGAACGTCGTCGGGAGATTGTCCGCCGTGAAGGGCTGATTGGCCGGTCGATAGCGGTCATCCTCGAGCAGTTGAGCCAGAATTTCCCAAAAGACCTGGGTATCGACGGCTCCAAGGACGCAGAGGGAACCCCGGCGCGATAACAAATCGAGCAGGGCCAGGGGGCCTCGAATCTCGAACTTCCAGGGCGGAAACAGCAGCGCTCGGTCCCCATGCTGGACCTCCAGGGCCGGTTCGCCGGAATAACTGATCTGACGGAACTGGCCTTTGGTACGCTGGAGTTCTTGCGTGATGATCGGCTCGGACAATCTCGTCGGTTCATAGGCGAACGTGGGAGTCGCGGGAGCCCAGCAGGTCGCAATCGTATAACGAGGAGCGAGCTTCCCTGCCTGGTCCAGCTCGCCCAGGCCGAACATATCGTGGCTCCCGTAGAATTGAAACGAGAGCCCGGTTCTGGATCTCAGGCCGTTGAGCCTTTCCCGTTCCGGGTGGAGCGGGCCGCCCAGCTTTGAGCCTGGCTGCAACCGATCAATCGCATGCAGGATCAGTTCGCGCTGTCGCTGGTGCAAGGGCGCGACATATTGCTCGACCAGTTCCGTATCAAACGACAAGTCGCCGGCTCCCAGATCCAGCAGCGAGGCCACGTCCGCTTCAAGCAGCAGGTCGAAGGGATTGAAATGGGACTGGGCGAAAGTTGCAACCTCGTCGCTCCGCAGAGACGTCACGGGCCACTGGGAGGCAGGAGCCTCCACGAGGCCGAGCCAGACGCAGAGGGCCCGCACAGCCTTTGTCGGGGGAAGGCCCGTGAGTTCTTTGAGTCGGGGGCCAGGCAGATCCTGAATTCTGGTCGCGACTGCATGGCCCAAGGCCAGGGCAATCGCATCACGGATGGCGACAGGCAGATCGGCTCGTTGGGCTTCCTCGATCAGCCGCTGCAACGTGGTCGTGAGCCGGCCCGCCTCCACCAGCTTGCGGGTGGCCTCCCACTCCTTGTCTCGTTCCTGCAGGAGTTGCGTCACCTGTGAACGGAAGTCTGCCAGAATCTGTGCGTGAGAATTCATGAATCGCTGATGTAGGACGTCTGAAAATCGATCTATCGTTGTCGTTCGTCAACCTCCGGCAGCATAACGACCAAGCCCCTGAGCGTCAAGGTTGTTATCTTGCCGTCCCGCTGATCCTATGGTAGGGAAAGACCATGCGCGCAACAGCCTTCGACAGACAAAGGGCCAGCACCCCCTCCGGCATACGCATACTATGGGTCATCGGTCTCTTCTGGCTGACAGCCTGTACCGGTGCGCCCGCGACATCGTCCGTCTTATCCGGCGGGCTGCCCGCACCGTTCCATGAAGGACAAATCATCGAGGCTGCGACAGGGCGACCGGTCTCTCCCGACCAATGGGCAACATTGCTGCTGCAACAAGACATCATCTATCTAGGCGAGGAACATCACCACCGTTTTCATATCGAGGCGGCGCTCACGGTCCTCCGGAATCTGAGAACGGAAGGCCGCACACCGGTTCTGGCGATGGAAATGTTCGGCTGGGATGGCCAGGCGGCGCTGGACCGATATCTTTCCGGCGCCTATCAGAACCGCCAGACATTCCTAGAGACCGTATTCTGGCAACAAAATTGGGGCGGTGCCTACGAGGACTATGAGCCGCTGGTCCTCTTCGCGAAAGAACAGAACCTGGTCGTGGCCGCGATGAATCCCCCGAAAGCCTTGGTCCGGCTCGTTGCCAAACAGGGATTGGCTCAGGCTCAGTCCGATCCGGTCATGGCCCAATGGGGCATGCAGGATGAAGTCATCGTCGACGACCCGGTCTATCGTGCGCGCATCCTTCAGCAACTCCAAGCCTGCCACGGTGGCGGCAATGACCATCTCTATCAGACGATGTATGAGGCCTCCATGGTCCGAGACGAAGGGATGGCTAAGACCCTGGTCGCACGCCTCGCCCTCATCCGCCGGGATGCCGATCCCATGGCTGGCCCCCTGGTCAGCTATACAGGAGGCGGCCATATTCAGTATAACCTTCCAGTTCCGGCGCGGGTGGTCCGCCGCCTGCCTGACGGGGTTCGCCAGATGAGCGTCTACCTGACCTCCTTCGAGGCAGGACGGGTTGACGAACTACGGGAAATGATACGGGAGAAGGTTGCGGATTATCTCTGGCTGACTCCGGTCAGCGAACAGGGGCTGCCGCGCCGGTGCCGATAACCACATGATTCGTGAGGCACATGAGACCTCACGATAGATAAAGGAGAGAACCATGTCTGAGAAACCGGTGATTGCCCAGCGAGCGGCTTGTATGGTGGAAGTGGGTCCGGGAACCGTCTATTGGTGCCAGTGCGGTCGTTCGAAGAAGCAACCCTTTTGCGATGGAGCCCATACCGGGACGGATTTTTCGCCGCTGGCCGTCCATTTCGAGGAAAAGAAAACTGTCGCCCTCTGCGGCTGCAAACATACGAAGCGGCCTCCCTACTGCGACGGGACCCACTCGCGGATTTAATGGAACAGTGAGCGATGACGCGAATTCTCCTTCAGCATTCATCGTTCAGCGTTCGCAGTTGTGTATTCGCTGCGGCCTTGCTGGACAAGCGCTTTGAGCGTCCCACTTAAGTTCAGTTCAGCAATGCCGCGGTGGCGTTCTAGGTTCCTCCGTTTTCACGTTACAGGCCGTTGCAGACCGCTTGGCGATTTCAGTATAATGCGGCCCTCGATTTGTCCAACTGACCAATGGAGGGTTCTATGATGAAGAAGATCGGTACAGGGGTTGTCGCAGCGGCGTTTTCGGTCCTGCTGACCGGTGTGTCCTATGTGCTGGCGAACGAGTCGAAGGGCGAGGGTCCACCGGACTATAGCGGCATCTCCAGCATCTATTACACCTTGATCGGACTGATTCTGGCCTACGGCTTCTACGACTCGTTCCTCAAAAAGTCCTAGTCGCTCATTCCGTATACCGGTGGACTGGTCTCGGCCCGATGTCTTTCTCTATCGGGCAGGGACCATTCCTGCCAGGTTTCTCACTTCATGAGCAGCCTTCATTTGTTTGGCTTCAGCAACGGCTTCAGCGCTGTAAAGACCTGCTCAACAATCAGACGATAGCCCTCTCCCGTCGGATGGATTCCGTCTCCCTGGTTCAGCGAAGGCGAGCCTGCCACCCCCTCAAGGAAAAACGGGATCAGCGTCAGGTGATATTGTTGTGCCAGCGAACGATAGAGCTCCTCGAACCCAGCCGTATAGTCCTTGCCATAATTGGGAGGAAGCTTCATCCCCGTTAACAGGACGGTGACGGAGGCCTGCTGGAGTTGCTGAATGATCCGTCCGAGGTTGGCTTTCGTCTCTGGAAGGTCAAGGCCTCGGAGCCCGTCGTTCCCGCCGAGTTCCAGGATCACGATCGAGGGCTTGCTGTTCAGGACCCAGGCCACGCGCCGCAAGCCACCGGCCGTCGTGTCGCCGCTGACTCCCGCATTCACGACCCGATAGGCATAGCCTGCCTCCTCCAGCTTCCGCTGTAATTGCGCCGGGTAGGATTCCTCCTGCGCCACGCCGAGGCCTGCCGTCAAACTGTTGCCGAATGCGACGATACGAGGACGTTCGGCTGCGACCGATGCCGTCGCTCGCCCCGGTCTCGCCGTGACGTCGGTTCCCAGCCGTTGCCCGAACCCGTCGCGAGGCGGAGGAGACGACGACGGCGCGCTGCCTCGGTCGCAGCCGTAGAGGGCGACCAGGCAAAGACAGAAAACGAATGGTGCGAGAATCCATGAGCGACGCATAGATGTTCAGTATAATATAGGCCTTCGCGCCAACGATACTGTGGAGCCTGACAAAGATGATCACCCTCTCTCACCTGACGATGCGCCTGGCCGGCGGAGGCCATCAGATCACGATCCTGGATGATGTCACCCTGGAGATCCCCGACAAGCAACGCGTAGCCATCGTCGGTCCCTCCGGCAGCGGCAAATCCACTTTGCTGGGTCTCATCGCGGGGCTGGACCGTCCGACCTCCGGCTCCATCACGCTGGACGGCACGGACATCTCCAGGATGCGCGAGAGCGATTTGGCCCGATACCGCCGCGATCACATCGGCTACATCTTTCAATCCTTTCATCTCATCCCCACCCTCACCGCC
>JAPLLI010000199.1 GCA_026387615.1 Nitrospirota bacterium | reverse complement strand
ATCCGTTCGCGCGGCGCTTCGATCACGGACAGGAGCCGCATCGGCTCATGATACGGCGCCTCGCCGTTCATGACGGTCTGCAGGGCGAGCCCGAGCCGGAGGTCGCTCCAGGGCACGGACATGATGCCGAAGCGTCCCACGACATTATGGTAGATCTTGCTCCCGCTGCCATAGACCTCATTATCCACCGTGGAAAAATAATGCTCCATGTTGATCCACTGAGCCACGACTTGCGGCCCGGTCATCAGCACCTCGAGCAAGCGGCTGCTTGGATCATCCCGATAGTCGTACGATTGCAGAAACACGCGCCCGCCCAGATCGATCCCTTTGGTCAAGTCCCGCCGGCCGATCACGATGGACGCGTTGCTCGACAGGCCCCATTCCGGTCGCACCTGGCTCCAGTCCAGGCTCCGCCGTCGCACATGCGCGATCGACTCAGGGGCCGGCAGCGGTTCGGCGAGATCGGGAAAGCGGGTGCACCGCTCCAGACTCGTGAGGCGGGAGGCTTCGTTGAGATCTTGGATCAGCCGCGCGATATCCGCGCGGTGGGTCGGCGGCGCATCCTCCAAATCGAAGAGCCGGACGGCATCGGTTGTGGTGTCGACCTGCCCGGCCAGGAAGTGCGTGTCGGACGGAATCACGAGGCCGCTTTTCGCCAGGCGTTCCCGTACTTTTTGATTGTTGGCCATCATGGCGAGCACGCGCGCGTTGGGTTTGCCTTCGTTGCCTCCGCAGGCGCCGCAGTCCAAGGCTGATTCGAACGGATTATTCTCCGACGTGCTGCCGTGCGCGCAGAACAGGACGAGGCGGGCAAACTGACGCGTGAGGCCCATCATCCGCAAGGCCGTATCCACGGTCAGGACCTGCTCGTCGAGCGTAAAGCCGGTGCGCGTGATTCGTTCCTTTTGCCGGGAAGCCGATCGCTGATTGATGTCGTACCGCTGCCGCAAGGTAGTCACGAAGGTGTTGAGGGCTTCTGCCGAGAGTCCGGCCTGGGTTGCGGATGAGACGAGTGCTGCCTCCGGCTCACCTTCACCGCTCAAGGCCCATTGCCGCAAGGCCTCGACCAGGGCTGGCGTGATCTGCGAACTGCGCAGGCCGGTACGTTCTTGGAGCGCCTGTCTGATGGTGGCCTGCTGTTCGGCCATCAACATCTCGGCGGTATCGGTCGGCGCCAGTTTATCGACAGTGAGGGTCGTTGCGATGGCTGGCACGAAGAGGCGCTGTAACCAATTGGTCCAGCGCCGGTAGAGAGCAGGCAGGAAGGTCTTGCCGATCATGGGAAGCCCGTAAAACCAGCCTAACGATTCGACCATGACATAGGGTGTCACGACGTTCTCTTTTAGATCGTGCAGCAGCGTATGACCGGCATGGACCATTCTGGTCCTGGCCTCGTGTTTCGAGACGACATGATCGAGATAGCTGCGGGGGATTTCGCGCACCTCGTTCTTGGCGCGCATAATAACGGGGAACTGCTCCGTGTCATGCTCCTTGCCCCAGGCGCGGTAGCGGATGAAGGCGGCGAAAAAGCCGGCGAACCCGTAGGTGTCGTTCGCGCCGCTGGATTCGAGATGCCGCCGGAACGGTTCGGAGCGGACATCGATGCAAAAGACCGATTGCGAATGAGGCCGTTCGAGTTTCGGTTCGACGCCGGATGGGGGCTGGGCGACCGGTGATCGGGCGAGCGCGCCGAGGAGTCGTTCCTGATAGCCGGCTTCGAAGGCCTTGAGCCAGACCGGTCCATGGTCCGATTCGGGGAAGGTTTTCATCCACTCGACGAGGCGAACGAGTTCGTCCGGCGTTGTGGTCATCAGCGTGGTCGGATCGAGCTGCAGCGCCAGCGCGAGGGACCGCAACTGCTTGGCGGCGCCATGACGGGCGACCCGGAGCTGGCGGGGCGCGACGTCCGACCGGTAGCGCTCGTACAATCCGTCCCAGTCCGGTGCGCGCTGATGCCGCAGCCGGTCGACTTCCTCCGCGTAGATGGCGGGAAGCCGTCCGGCGACTCGTTCCCGACGCAGGAAATATTCCTTGGAATGCTGCCGCATATAGTCGGTCACGGACTGGTACGTGCCCTCGATGCCGAGTTCCTCCCGGCAGGTGTGTTGAACCAGCTCACGCACATACCAGAGACGGATCGCGAGATATTTGACCACCCCGACCGGATAGGCCCGCTGCCATTCGTAGTCCCGCTCTTCCGAACGCCATTTAATGAAACCGGCCCATCCCGGCAGCGCCGTAAGTTGCAAGGAGAGATAATCCTGCCGGAGGTTTGCCGGAATGCCGAGCGCATCTAAACTTTCCAGCAACGCGTCTTCGGGATAGTCGGGCAGGTTGGCAATCTTCCGTCTGCTGTCGGAAATGCCGCAGGGCGACCATTCATGGGCCGCCAGAGCTTTCCAGGCCAGGTACAGACCCTGTTCCCGTCCCGGCATGTCCCAGGTGGCATGGCCCTCGTCTAGGAACGCCGCGCACCACTTGATCAGTTCGCGGTTGATCTGGTCGACGATGGTGGTGCCCAGCGCCTGATCGCACCAATGAGAGAGCGTCATCCATTGGCCGAGCGATGCTTGATTACAGTGGACCAGGCCCCGTACGCGCTCATCCAGATTCGGATTGGGCAACACCATTTCCAAGCGATCGGCGATCGAGATGTCCAATTGGTGGTAGGGGTCGTGCTCCCATCGCGCATCCAACGGTTCCTCGACCGGTGTGCAGAGGCCTTCGGCAAGACAGGCGCGGAGCACTTCGCCATGAGACACGCGATGCAATCCGATCGTCGCCCATTCGTCGCGCGCCAGCGGAGCCACAGCCGCTTTCATATGGCGGGCTTGAATTCGACCGGCGCGGAGATAGTGGCGATAGAGCTCGCTGGGGAGATAGCCGTTTCCTCCGAGGAATTGTTTTCCTCGTGTCACGGTTTCTTCGAACGGAAGATATTCGAGGCTATGGAGCGGATTGTGATGCACGAAGGTCCGCATCGGCCAATATTGGGCGACGACCTCGCTCGCGAGGCGAATCACGCCCCGGAGCTCCATGCGTCTGGTTTCCATGTTGACGGAGGGGTTTAACGATTCCATGAGACTGGCTCCATGATGGCCCCGGTGCCGGTCGATCGCGGCGCTCCTTCGAACAGGTTGGTTGGCGCGAGACCCAAGGCGAACATGATTAGCACCACGATCAGGAGTGAGGCGAATTCTGATTGGCGGAGATCCTCATAGCGGAGATCCGGGCGTTTGCGGCCGAAGAGCAGCCGTTGCACCAGATCGAGGATGTACCAGGATGCCGCGAGCCAGGTGATGGCGACAACGAAGGGGGCGATCGAGAGAGTCAGCGGCGAGGTGAAGAGTAGCCCCATGAAGCCGGCGAAGACACCAAAGGGAGGCAGCCCCATTGCAGCCAAGGCCAGGAGAGAAATCAATACGGCGAATTGCGGCATCTGCGCTGCCAGTCCAGTAATGGCTCGCGGATCCACATCGTTGCCGTAGCGTGTTCGGATCACCTGCCAGGCGAGAAGGAGTCCACCGGTCACAAGCGCCAGGCTGCCCAGGAAGACCGCGGCCTGCGGGCTGACAGTCCGCGAGGTGGCCACGAACCACCAGAGGAGGGAGAAGAACGACAGGCTGCCATAGGCGAGGAGGAGCCGCACGCGCGACTGCGCCAGCGCTTTGATCGCTCCATAGAGGGCACCCGACAAGGCCAACAGGATCACCGCTGAGATCACCATATTGGGGAGGGTTGAAAACACCGCTGCCACCCGATGCAGTCCGATCGCGGGGAGCAACAGCACGGTGAAGGGGGGGAGACTGCCGGGCAATCGTGTGAGCGCCGCCACATAACCATGATGGAAGGGGACCAGCGGGAGCAGGATGGCGCAGGTGAGCAACGAGGGGATGGCCGAGTCGGTCATGGCCGCGATCCCCGCGCAGAGCGTTCCCAGCCCGTAGGTCCCGATGCCTAACCAGGAAGGGCCCCAGAACAGATCGTGATGCCAATAGAGGAGGAACGTGATGAGGCCCAGGAGCAGGGTGAGCGCGATCGAGCCGACAGGGGACGGGAGCGTGAGAATACCCAAGCCCATTCCTAGAAACACCAGGGTCATGACCCATGCCAGACGATGGTCCCGGTGCACCGGCTGTCCCAGGAGCGAGACGCAGGCGGCCAGTGGAAGGAGCAGGAGGAAGAGGAGTCCCTCGGTGGACCCGTCAGCCTGAAGAAGCTGACGATGACGGCGAGCAGACTCGCCAGGGTGACAGTGACGGACCAGGCCTTCAATTTTTCCGGCTGAGACCAGACCGCGAAGCCTAGCAATGCGCCCAGCAGGGGGACCGCGGCGAGGAGCCAGGGGATGAGGATCTGCTCCATCACTCCGACCACCTCGCATTGCGCTTGTCGATGCGGTGGACGAGGCGCATGACCGCTTTCCCCAGCGCCTGGTAGAACTCATCCATATACAGCCGGTTCATGACGATGACATACAGGCGAACGCGTAGTCCCGCGACCCACCCCGGTATCCACATCGTCTGGCCATGGGCTCGCATGTACAGATAGCTCCAACTGAGCACCGTCAGAATCGTGGCCATGATGACCATGCTGTCGAAGAGCCAGTTCGGCAGGTCTGCGGCCTGGAAGTACGATGCGACTTCGTCCGGATTCGGATAGAGGAAGGCGGTGAAGGACTCGACGGCGAACAGATAGACGAAGACGACGAAGAGCAGGGTCAGCAACATCGCTGAGGAAACTTTCCAGGAGGCGATGGCGCGTAACCGTGTGAGCGTCAAGATCGCTTGAGACGAGGTAATCCAGATAAAGAAGAGAAAGATCACGGTCCCCTGAGATTCCAGCAGGGGGATGTGGAGCACGCCGTGCGTCACGAGGAGAATCAGGAGCGGAATCAACAGCGTGGTGATGAACCCCGTCGACCAGGTCAGGGAGGAAAAATCCTTGGCTTCCTCGCGAGGGTCCGCAGGGGGCGATTCAGGATCTTGGCGGGCCTTGTGAATCACGTTTCCGCAATTCAAGAACACGGTGGCTTTGAAGAGGCCGTGCGCGATCAGGTGAAAGACGGCCAGCGAAAACGCGCCCAGGCCGCATTCCATAATCATGTAGCCCATCTGGCCGATTGTCGAAAATCCCAGCGTCTTCTTGATGTCGTTCTGCGCCAGCATCATGGTGGAGCCCAGGACCGCGGTGAGCGTGCCGACCACGAGCGCCACATGCAGCGTGGTCGGGCTGAGACCGTAGAGCGGCGCCAGGCGGTTGATCAGGAAGCCGCCCGCGTTGATGATGCCGGCGTGGAGCAATGCATGAACCGGCGTCGGCGCATACAGCGACCGTGGCAGCCAGAAATGCAGCGGAAACTGCGCGGACTTGCTCATGCCGCCGATGAACAATAAGAGTGTGACGGCTGTCGGTCCGCTGATTTCGACGCCAGGCCAGAGCGACAACATGACCGGCGTTTCGGCGGCTTTGGCGAACAGGGCTTGAAATTCGAGCGTCCCATATAACTGGTAGGCGAGCACGGTGCCCGAAAGAAACGCGACATCGCCGATCCGTAACAGGGTAAAGGTTCTGAACGCGCCGTCGAGCGTTGCCGCATGGGCATGGTTGTGGGCCAGGAGATAGAGCATGTAGCTCAGGACCTGCCAGAAGAGAAACAACATCATTAAATTGGC
This sequence comes from Nitrospirota bacterium, assembly GCA_026387615.1. Classification (GTDB taxonomy): domain Bacteria; phylum Nitrospirota; class Nitrospiria; order Nitrospirales; family Nitrospiraceae; genus Palsa-1315. Next base: position 28,142 of record JAPLLI010000199.1, on the reverse strand, counting down.
GCTGGATACCATGCACAGCAACACCGCGGTCGTGAAGCCGATGAGCGCCAGATAGCGCCGATCGTGAGGGTCCTGGTACATGTAGCCGATCGAGTAGCTGTAGATGATCGTTCCGACGCCGGAGATCAGCACCATCATGACGGCGCTCAAGCGGTCGATATAGAACCCGATGGGGAAGGCCAGCGTCGCCGGGGATGCGGGGTCGTAGAACCGGAGGGTGATAGGCCCTTGTGTGGCCACCCACCAGAGTGTGGCGATGGCGCCGAGAAAGGCTGCGCCGATGGGATAGACCGCCATCTTGGCCCGTTCCTGCCGCGAGCGTTCGTCGCCTGCCAGGACGAGGAGCGCTGCGAACAAGGGCAGCAGCGGCACGAGGATCATGAACGACATGTCCTGCCCCTCTCTTTTCGTAACACGAAAGACGCCGCATGCCGGGCATCGGCGGTGACAGAGTCTGCGGCGTTTGCGTGAGTGTCCATCGGTCTTGTCGAGTTTGCGGAATAAAAAAAGCCAGCGGGCGCGCCTCGTCGGAGTGCGTGCACACTGGCTTGTATTGTAATCGGCCAACCGAAATGGAAAGCCGACGACCGCACGTGCGCCATAATGGAGTTGGGTTTACACCTATGTGAAGTACCCGTTACGGTTCCGCTAGACCTCTCCGGGAAATCAAGTCTGCGGCACCGTCTTCCATTGCAAGATGTAGCAGGATTCCGGAGGCAAACGCAAAGAATCTTTCGGTCCAGCGGCACAGGAACATCGGGACCACCCTCATGGGTCTTTTGTCCAATTTGCCTGGGAAAACAGCGGAAACTGACGGCAGGGATTCTGCCGGGAATCGGCTCCTGTCATTGCCTTGTTTGTCTCAAGGTCTCTATAATCTGCGTCGCACGAGGAGGCCGTAGCATATTGGCATGGCCCCTGTGTAATGGGCTCAATGGGCCCTTAAGCGGGGGAATATGCACAACGCGATCAGACAGGCTGTTATCAAGTTTGAGCAGGACTTCATGGGGCGTGGACCGACGGATGTGAAAGCCTTCATCATCCGGGACATGGTGGTCGTTCGACTCAAAGGTGTTCTGACCCAAGCCGAACGGCAGCTGGTGAAGAACGTGGATGGAGTGGAGATGGTCAAGCGCATGCGCCAGAATTTGATGGCGCAAGGCAAGGACAATCTGTGCGCCGAAATTGCCGGCATCACCGGCGTGAAGGTCACCGGTTTATTCACGGACATCGACACGCAGGTCGGTGAGCGGGTTATGGTGTTTACGCTCGATCACGACCTTGAAACGAGTGAATCGTCCGCCAGTAGTTCTTGAGTCGCTGTCAGTGCGCCGTCGCGCGGTCGGCCACATAAGGGAGAGAGGCGATGGAAAAATTAGTTGAAGGGTTTAAAAAATTTCAGGCGGAGATCTTTGGCGCGAAGCGTGAATTGTTCACCCGCCTGTCCGAAGGCCAAACCCCTCGCGCGCTGTTCATTACCTGCTCGGACTCACGCATTGATCCCACGTTGTTGACACAGGCTGAGCCAGGCGAACTCTTCATTCTGCGGAATGCCGGAAATATCGTTCCCTCTTATGGGGAGACCATGGGGGGCAGCACGGCCACGATCGAATATGCCGTTGCCGTGCTGGGGGTGAAGCATATCGTCGTCTGTGGCCACACGGATTGCGGCGTGATGCGGGCGCTTCTGCATCCGGAATCCGTGGAGGACCTGCCCGCCGTGAAGAGCTGGATGATTCAGGCTGAAACGACACGGCGCATTGTGCGGGAAAATTACGCCGACCTCAAAGGGGAGGAGTTGCTGGTCACAACCATTCAGGAGAACGTGAGAATTCAACTCGATCACCTCAAAACCCATCCGGCGGTTGCGGTGCGGTTGAGGCGCAAGACCCTGACTCTTCATGGTTGGGTCTACTCCATCCCCACCGGCGATATCTGGGCCTATGACGACGACAAGGATGTGTTCGTCTCCCTGGCCGAGCCTGCCAGATAACCACTGGGCCGCCTGGCGATTCCGGTTCCTGCCATGCTAAAGATGAAGACATGCGATCCTTGCGACAGCTCGAAGAATTGCCGTTCGACAATACCTACGCTCGCCTGCCCGAATCGTTCTATGCCAAGCTGAATCCCACTCCCTTCTCATCGCCTCCCTATCTCATCAGTTTCAATCCCGCGGCAGCTGAACTGATCGATCTTGACCCGGAACAAGCCAAGCGACCGGAGTTTGCCGGTGTGTTCGGCGGCAGTATGCTTGTGCCGGGGATGGAGCCGCTGGCCATGCTCTACTCAGGTCATCAGTTCGGAGTCTATGTGCCTCAGCTCGGCGATGGCCGCGCCATCCTCCTGGGCGAAGTGCGGAACGAACGGGGCGGGAAATGGGATCTGCAACTCAAGGGAGCCGGGCTCACGCCCTTTTCGCGGGAGGGCGATGGGCGAGCCGTGTTGCGTTCGACCATCAGGGAATATCTTTGCAGCGAAGCGATGCAGGGCCTGGGGATTCCGACGACCAGGGCGCTTTGCATCGTCGGGAGCGACCATCAAGTGTATCGTGAGCAGGTTGAGACCGGCGCGATCGTGGTTCGCATGGCGCCTTCGCATGTGCGGTTCGGCTCATTCGAGATCTTCTACTATCGGAAGCAATATGAGCAGCTACGGGTCTTGGCCGACTACGTCATTGCGCAGCACTATTCTCATCTGGTCGAGGCGACGGACAAGTATGCGCGATTTTTTTCTGAGATAGTCGAACGCACGGCGAGGCTCATCGCGCAATGGCAGGCCGTCGGCTGGTCCCACGGGGTGATGAATACCGACAACATGTCGATTCTTGGCCTCACCCTCGACTATGGCCCGTTCGGTTTCATGGACGACTACGACCCCGGATTCATCGGCAACCATTCGGACCACAGCGGCCGCTATGCCTTCAATCAGCAGCCCTATATCGGGCTCTGGAACCTCAGTTGTCTGGCTCAGGCCCTGCTCCCTCTGGCTGAGAAGGACGACCTCAAATCCTCGCTCGATCGCTACACGCCTCTCTGTGAAGGCCGCTATATGGAACTGATGAGGGCCAAGTGCGGACTGATCGAGACGAAGGAAGAGGATGCACCGCTGATCCAGGACCTCTTGGCCCTCATGCATCAGCACCATGTCGATTACACCATTTTCTTTCGGACCCTAAGTGCCTTTCAGACCGGAGCCGCGTCGCAGAACGAGTCGCTTCGCGATTTCTTCCTGGACCGTGGAGCCTTCGACCAATGGGCCGTCCGGTACGAAGCCCGGTTGCGCGAAGAGGGGAGCCGGGACGAGGAGCGTTTGGTCCGTATGAACCGTGTTAATCCCATGTATGTGCTTCGCAACTATCTGGCGCAGACCGCCATCGAAAAGGCGCAGCAGAAGGATTTCTCGGAAATCGATCGGCTGCTGACCCTGCTGCGCGATCCCTATCGTGCCCAGCTTGGGATGGAAGCCTATGCGGCTCCGCCACCCAACTGGGGCAAGCATCTGTCGGTCAGCTGCTCCTCGTAGCGTATCATCGATCCACTGAACGACCGGCAGCGGCAGTCGGTATTTCGCAACCACCTTTTGTATCGAAGAGAACGGGACACCTATGCGCGAAGAACATATCGGCGGGCTGCGGACGAGGATTACGGGCGGCACGGATGGCAAGGGAGGAGGGCGCGGTCCTCTCGTCCTGCTCCTGCATGGCTTTGGCGCGCCGGGAGACGATCTAGTGCCGTTGGCCGATGCCTTGAATGTGCCGCCCGGTACGAGATTTGTCTTTCCGGAAGGCCCGCTCACGTTGAGCTTTGGACCGGGCAATGCGCGGGCCTGGTGGATCATCGACATGGCCCGCATTGCGGCTGATCGAGCGGCAGGCAGACCGCGCGATCTCTCGCAAGACATTCCCAAAGGCCTCGCGCCGGCGCGGGAGGCCATGCTGGCCTTTCTCAAGGAGGTTGAGCAGACCTTCAGCGCGGAGCCGCGCAAGACTGTCATCGGCGGATTCTCTCAAGGGGCGATGCTTTCTTGTGATCTGATGCTCAGAACGGCGCAGCCCTATGCAGGGCTGGTCCAACTGTCCGGCACGCTCCTGGCCAAACAGGAATGGGTGCCATTGCTGCCGAAGCGGAAAACCGTGCCGGTCTTTCAAAGCCATGGGATGCAGGACGAGATCCTGCCCTATGCGGGAGCAGAAGGATTGCGAGACACGTTGGCCCATGGGGGCCTCTCGGTCGAATGGCACAGTTTCCGCGGGGGCCATGAGATTCCACGAGCGGTGCTGCAGCGGCTGGGGCTCTTTATCACCAAATCGGTCACGCAGGCATGAGCGGTTTGCATCAGTTTGAATTGGCAGCAGCCGACGGCAGACTGATCCGTGGCGATCGCTTAAGCGGCCGGGACCGCCAGATCCTCTTTATCACCGGCTTTCTCTCGAAACGGTGGGGCAACAAGAGCACAGCGCTCGCGCAATGGTGCGAGGAGCAGGGCTGGGGGTTCTGCTGTTACGATGTGCGAGGCGTCGGCGACTCAGAGGGCACATTCACGGATTACACCCTATCCGATTGGATCGCCGATGCGAGGCTCATTCTTGGCTTGATACAAGATGGCCCGCCGATCACCATCGTGGGGAACTCGCTCGGTGGCTGGATCGCCTGGCTCATGGCGCAGGAATGTGAACAGGTCGAGCGGCTCCTGCTCATTGCCCCGGCCTTCAACATGATGGGACTGCAGGCGAAATCTATTGACCGGGAACGGCGCCATGTCTGGCACGATACAGGCTGGATGCCCTGGGACGATGAGCCGGCCCATCGGGATTTTCCTCTCGCCTGGAAGTGGGTCGAGGAGAGCGAAGCCTATTGGAAGACGAGTTTCGACCGGCTGCGGCCGGTCAATACGGCCATTCTCCATGGCCGGGAAGACCATGTGATTCTGCCGCAGGGTAGCAGCCGATTCGTCGAGCAGGTGCGATCCCTTGCCCCTGCTTTTCCGGTCGAGCTCCATCTGGTTCCGGGCGACCATCGACTGAGCAGTCCCGAGCATCTGGACTCATTTCGACGGCTTGTACTCGACAGGCGAGAGAAGCGAGACTAGCGTGAAAAGCGCGACAGGGGAATCAGATTCTGCATGTCTCGCTCGTCCCGCCTGTCCCGCACGTTCACGCTGCTAAATAGGAGGGTGCCATGCTGGTGTTGATTCACAAAGAATGCGGCGGACCGGCAATTGACGATTCGTCCATCGGCGAAGTCTGCGCGATTCCCATCGACCGGTTTCCCTTTCATTGTTTTAGTTGCCTCGAGGAAATCGACGACGAATCGGAAGTGCGGCTGTCCCAAGAGATGGGAATCTGATCGGTAGGCTCCGCTCCGATCCCTATTCGGGAGCAGGGGGCGTCGCGTGACCGGTTGTTGGTTTTCCCGCCGCTACCCGAGCCAATGAGGCTTTTAAACCTGCTGCCTGAGAATTCTTCACAGTCCGTTTTACGAGAATGTCGGTTGGTCTGACTTCTTTGCCATAGTAGTCCTGATTCCACTCGTCCCTCGTGGCGATGACGGCGCCTTCCAGCGAGATCCCGCCGAATAAGCCCTTTGCCCTGGCGAAGGTGAGCAAGTCCGCACTCAAGTTCATCGCGGTGGAGCCTTCGATCCCGGCGCCGACCGGACCGACGGCGACCGAAACGTCGCCGCCAAGCTTGAAGGTGCTGGTCAGGAGGGACTCGACGCCCCGCTGCGACATCACCAGCAGAACTACCTCAGAAGCCTGCGCGCCGAATTGAAATCCGAAACTGCCGGCCCCCATGGTGTAGAAGGCCGGATCGCTCCATTCACCGGTCTTGTCGTCCTTCACGAGGAACACGCCGCTGCCCCCCTCGCCCCCGAAAAAGAAGGCGGCTTTGAGCAGTTGCGGCACAATAAAGATGCCCTTCGCGTCCGGCATGTGGTCGCGAAACCAGCCCATATTCGAGTCGGCCAGGAAACCATTCAGCGTCATCCGCGACTTATCGACCAGGTCCTGCGGATCGGCATTTTCGGCGGTGGAAACGGAGGGCTGTCCCAGGAGCAGGAGGATGAGGAGCGCACACGAAAGAGTCAGGGGATTGATCGATCGAGAGAAGAGAGCCATGGTCGATCCTCACAAGTTGAACCCACTCAGTGCATCCTCCGCAATTGTGATCCCGGGTCTCGCCGGATGCAACTGCGGAGGAGCTTGGCCGGTCGGTTACGGTGCATGAATGCAGGAGAGTTGTCGTCGTTGTCCTGGCTTGGTTGTGGTCGAAAAGGGTTGTCTGGTAAGGTGACTGCTTCACACCGTTGAACCGTAATGATGAGGAGGGTAGCAGGACCCATGGCGACTACGAACGACAAACAAGTCATTTTTTCTCTCGTCAATGTCGGCAAGATTTATCCGCCGAAAAAGCAGGTGCTGCGCGAGATCTATCTGGGGTTTTACTACGGCGCGAAGATCGGCGTGTTGGGCCTCAATGGATCGGGCAAGAGCTCGCTGCTCCGGATCATTGCCGGGACCGATCCGAACTACACAGGAGAGATCACCCGTTCGAAGGGCTACAGCGTCGGTCTGCTGGAGCAGGAACCGCAACTCGATCCGGACAAGACGGTGAAAGAGGTCGTCGAAGAGGGAAAAAAAGAACTCGTGGCCATGCTGCGTGAATACGATGCGGTCAGCAATAAGATGGGCGAGGCCACGCCCGATGAGATGGAAAAGCTCCTCGAGAAACAGGCTCTGTTGCAAGAAAAGATTGAAGCGGAAAACGGATGGGAATTGGACAATGTGCTGGAGCTCGCCATGGATGCTCTCCGTTGTCCTCCGGCTGACGCCAAGATCGGCGTGCTTTCAGGAGGCGAGAAGCGCCGGGTGGCCCTCTGCCGCCTGATGATTCAGGAGCCGGACATCCTTTTGCTCGACGAGCCGACGAACCATCTGGATGCCGAGTCCGTGCAATGGCTTGAACAGCATCTCCAGCAATATAAGGGCACCGTCATTGCCGTCACGCACGACCGTTACTTCCTGGACAACGTGGCAGGCTGGATTCTTGAGCTCGATCGCGGCCATGGCATTCCCTTCCAGGGGAACTACACCTCCTGGTTGGAGCAGAAACAGGTGCGGCTGGAAAAAGAAGAAAAAGCCGAATCGAAGCGCCGCAAGTCGCTGGAACATGAGTTGGAATGGATCCGCATGTCGCCGAAGGGCCGCCAGTCGAAGGGCAAAGCGCGGCTTAACCGGTATGAAGAGTTGGTCAATCAGAAGCAGGAAGAGCAGGCAGCGGATCTGGAAATCTACATTCCGCCAGGACCTCGGCTGGGCGATGTGGTCGTCGAAGCCAATGGCCTCAGCAAGGCCTACGGGGACAAGGTCCTCTACGAGAATGTGAACTTCAGTCTCCCCAAGGGCGGCATCGTCGGCGTGATCGGTCCGAACGGAGCGGGCAAGACGACGATGTTCCGCATGATTACCGGGAGCGAGAAGCCTGATACGGGCACGATCAAGATCGGCGAGACGGTCAAGCTGGGCTATGTGGACCAGGATCGCAGCCTGGATCCGGAAAAGTCCGTCTACGACGTCATCTCCGAGGGGCAGGATACCATCATGCTCGGCAAGGCCGAAGTGAACGCCCGGGCCTATTGCGCCCGGTTCAACTTCGCCGGTACCGATCAGCAGAAGAAGGTGAAGGATATTTCAGGCGGCGAACGCAACCGGGTGCACCTCGCTCGCATGTTGAAAGAGGGGGCGAACCTCATCATCCTCGACGAACCGACCAACGACCTCGACATCAATACCTTGCGGGCGCTGGAAGAGGGCTTGGAAAATTTCGCCGGCTGCGCCGTCATCAGCAGTCACGACCGCTGGTTTCTGGACCGGGTCGCGACCCACATTATGGCGTTCGAGGGCGATAGCAAAGTGGTCTGGTTCGAAGGTAACTATAGTGAATATGACGCGGATCGGAAGAAGCGGTTGGGCAAGGCCGCCGATCAACCGCACCGCATTCGCTATCGCAAGCTGACGCGCTAGTCCGCGTCTGTTGTATGGCACCGCTGGTTCTCATTACTGGTGCGGCAGGCCTCATTGGCCATTATCTCGCCAAGACGGCGCCCCGCTGGGCGCCGAAGTGGGACGTGTTGGGCCTCACCAGGCAGGATGTGGACCTGACCGATGCAGAGGCGGTGCGCCGCTTCTGGCGCGAGCTGCAGCCCCAGGCCGTCATCCACTGTGCCGCGCAGAGTCGGCCTGGACCCTGTCAGCAGGACCCGATTCTGGCGCGCCGCATCAACGTGGAGGCCACGACTCTCCTCGCAGAACTCTCGGCAGATATTCCTTTTCTCTTCTTCTCCAGCGACCAGGTCTTCGACGGCTCCAAGGGCTGGTATGTCGAAACCGATCCGGTGAATCCTCTGAATGTGTACGGCGAGACCAAGGCAGAGGCCGAACGGCTGGTCTTACAAAACCCGCGGCATAGTGTGATTCGAGTGGGACTGAACGCCGGCCTTTCGCCGAGCGGCGATCGCAGCTTCGTCGAAGATATGAGGAACTCGGTGAAGGGCGGAAAGCCGCTCACTCTGTTCACGGATGAGTTCCGTTGCCCCCTGCCGGCCGGTATGACGGCGCGAGCCATCTGGGAACTGATCGAGCAGGATCGGCCGGGCCTCTACCATCTTGGAGGGGCAGAACGGCTCTCGCGCTGGGAGATCGGGCAAGCCTTGCTTCCTTGGTACCAGGAACTGGCAGGACAGATGCAGCCTGGATCCGTGAGGTCCTATGTCGGTGCGCCCAGGCCTCCCGATCTCTCCATGCGCTGCGACAAGCTTCAAGCCCTGCTGTCCTTTCCCCTGTCAGGGTTTCGCGCATGGCTGGCCGGTCGGAGCAGCGCCGGTGTTGACCTATGGGATTACGAATCTCCATGACGACCTTCGATCCCCTCTCTGCGCTGATGGTTGTGTATCTGGCGATGGTTGGCGCGATGCTAGCCCTGTGGCTGGTGGATCGTCGGATACAGAATGCGTCAATTGCGGATGTGGGCTGGTGCGTCGGCCTGGTGAGTGCGGTGGCCTGGTATGGCTGGTGCACGACGGGCGATCCTGAACGGAAGATTCTGCTTCTCTTGATGGTCTCTCTCTATGGTGTGAGGTTAGGGCTCTACCTTCTGCTGCATCGCGTGACCGGCAAGGAGGAGGATGCGCGCTATCGGCAGCTCCGCCGTGAGTGGGGTTCGTCTGAACCGATCAAACTGTTTGCCTACTTCCAACTGCAGGCTGCGGCGGTGGCGCTCTTCTCGCTGCCATTTCTCGTGCTCATGCAGAACGTGGTTCCTCCCTTCAGCCTCTGGGAGCTGGCAGGGTTCCTGGTCTGGCTCGTTGCCATTGTGGGAGAAGGATTCGCCGACTGGCAGCTCGCGCAATTTCGATCCAAGGCCTGGAATCGAGGCCGGGTTTGCCGCGAGGGACTCTGGTTCTATTCACGCCATCCCAATTATTTCTTCGAATGGCTGCATTGGTGGGCCTATGTCGTCATGGCGGTCGGTACGTCCGGCTGGCTGCTCACCTGGATCGGGCCGGTGGCGATGGGCTGGGCCCTGTTGAGAGTGACGGGGGTTCCGCTGGCAGAAGCCCAGGCGCTGCGAAGCCGTGGCGAGGACTATCGGATCTATCAGCAGACGACGAACCGGTTTCTTCCCTGGTGGCCGAAACGCTGGCCTATTGAGCGGGGGTAAGAGCGGCGAGCCTGGTTCGCGCCGTTTCCGCTTCTGTGCTGGCTGGATAGAGCCGGATCACCTCTTCGTAGAGTTGCCTGGCATGGGGCAGGTTCATTTGCTTCTCTTCAAACTGGGCGGTTTCGAGTAATTCCTTGGGTCGATCCCCGCTGCAGGAAATCAGGGCCACACATAAAATGACGGCCCCCGCATGAATCCATGGTCTCATGGTTCCTCCGATCGGTCTTATGGTTTTTGTGCAGCCTGCTCGATCCCATAGCGCGGCGCTGTGATGTCTTCGCTGCGGCATTGGGGGCATTGGCTCGGTCTCGTCAGTTTGGTTCTGTCACGAAAGATGAAATCGCAATCCTGACAACGTGCCGGGTCCAGGCTGAACTTTTTCGTCTTGTCCCGCGCAATGGTTTTCACGACATGGGGCAGATGCTCTTCGATCTGCCGCTCCGGGATGCCCAGCATCTGGGCCAGCTGGTACGAGGAGAGCCTGGCGCCGGTCAGTAGATCGATGATGCGCTGGCGCGGAGTCCGTAGGCTCGGTAGCATGGCCGCTCATCGTAGGCAATCGCGGCGAGAAAGCCAAGGGCCGCGCCAGGCGAGTTGAACGGCAGTAGTGCCTCTGTCAGGATAAACATGTCATGCCCAATCCCAACAAAGACGAATTGGCCGAACTGGTTCTGAAACGCATTACGGCTTCCGGGGCCGAGTACGGCGATATCCGTTTTCTCGACAGCAGGACCCAGACCATCAATGGCGAAGATCGTCGCATCGCTTCCATTCAAGATCAGCAGGATAGAGGGTTTGGGATTCGCGTCCTCTACCACGGGGCTTGGGGCTTTGCGGCCAGTTCAGTATTGTCGCTGGAAGAAGCCCCTCGTGTGGCGGAGTTGGCCATCGAGATTGCGAAGGGCTCTGCTTCCCTGGCGATCGAAAAGGTCAAACTTGTTGATGAGCCGGTCCATCGGGACCGGATTGTCACACCGAACCGGATCGATCCGTTTACCGTCCCGCTTGAACAGAAAACCGCCTTGCTCCTTGCGACAATGGAGTCCCTCCATCGGCAGGCCGGTATCGTACGGAGCCGCGCGAGTCTCTGGGCGCGCCGGGACCAGAAATTGTTCGTTTCGACCGAAGGGTCGCGTCTGGAGTTCGATCTCCTGGCCGTGGGCGGAAATTTCGATGCCACGGCGGTTCATGAGGGGCGGTTCGCGTCGCGGACGTTCAATACGCCGTATCTTCGGATGGGCTACGAATTGATCGAGGAGGCCAATTTTCTGGTCGAGGCTCCGCGCCTCGCTACGCAGGCGGTCGAGAAGGTACAGGCGCCTACCATCGCGCCTGGCCGATACGATCTGGTGCTGGACCCGGAGCATCTGTCTCTTACCATGCATGAATCCTGCGGCCATCCGAGCGAGCTGGACCGGGCGCTCGGGTACGAGGCCAACTATGCCGGTACCAGTTTTCTTACGACCGACAAACGGGGAACCTTTCGCTATGGCTCTCCGCATGTGAATCTCGTGGCCGACAATTGCGAACCGGAAACTCTCGCCGCGACCGGCTACGACGATGACGGGGTGGCCTGCCAGACATGGGACATTGTGCGCGAGGGGATCTTCGTCGGCTATTGCACGAACCGTGAGGTCGCGCCGAACATCGGCGAGGCCCGTTCGCGCGGGTCCAACCGGGCGGACAGCTGGGGCAGCGTGCCGATCGTGCGCATCGCCAACATCGGCTTTGAGCCTGGCCAGGCCACCCTGGACGAACTGTTGGCCGATGTGAAGCGGGGGATCTACATCGAAGGCCACGGGTCCTACAGTATCGATCAGCGGCGCTATAACTTTCAGTTCGGCGGCGACGCCTTCTGGCTGATCGAGAACGGGAAGCGGACGCAGATGGTTCGGGATGTCGTCTACCATGGGATGACGCCGGAGTTCTGGGGCAGTTGCGACGGAGTCGCGGACCGGTCGCATCGCCGGCGGTACGGGTTCATCACGTGCGGCAAGGGGCAGCCTGGCCAATCGGGCTGGATGACCCACCCGGCCTCCCATGCGCGGTTCCGCAACGTGAACGTCATCGGAGGACAGGCAGGATCATGAGCACGACCAGCCACAAGACTTGGCCGAAGCTGACGAGCCGGGAGGAATTCCGGTTTCTTTCGGAGCTGGTTCTGAAACGGTCGACCGGCGATCACACGCTGGTGTCGGTGCAGGATCAACATGGCGGGACGACGCGGTTTGCGAGCAATCAGATTATTCAGAACGTCGATACGAGGCGAGGCTCGTTGAGCGTGACGGTGGCCTTCGGACGGCGGCAGGGCACAGCCGGCACGACGGACTTTACCGCTGGATCTGTGCAAGAGACGGTGGCGAGAGCCTCGCAAATCGCGCGTCTGTCGCCGGAGGATCCGGAATATCTTCCGCCGGTGGAGCGACAGGATTATGTGACGCCGCCGACGGCGCGGGCTGAAACGGCTGCGGCCGGGCCGGCCCGCCGGCTGGAATATGCAAACGAAGCCATTGCGCAATGCCGGATGGAACAGCTTGGCGCAGCCGGAATTGTGTCGTCGTCGATGGCCACAGTTGGCGTGGCAGCCAGCACCGGACTCTTCGCCTACGAAGAACGGACTGAGGCCCGGTTCAGCCTCACAGTTCAGGCGGGCGAGGCGACCGGTTGGGGCGCCTCGGCCCATCGGTCCATCGACCATCTGAAGATCTATGAGCGGACCATCACCGCGATCACGAAAGCGAAGCGCGGCGGGGAAGCGAGGGAACTGCCGCCCGGGCGCTATCCCGTAATCCTTGAGCCGGCTGCCGTCGCAGGGCTCTGGTCACAACTGCTCTGGGCGCTCGATGCCAAGTCCTATGAGAAAGGCACGAGCGCCCTCTCCGGCAAGCTGGGTCAGCCGATCGTTGACCGGCGGTTGACCCTCCGTAATCTGCCGTTGCGCGAGGATCTCCTGGGAGTCGGCTTCACTACCGAGGGGTTACCGACGGTGGAGTCCAGCTGGATTACGGAAGGTGCGTTCACCCAATTGTCGTACGATCGTTTCACAGCGAAAGAGCGGGGGGTCACGACCATTCCCACGCTCGACGCTCCCTGCCTGTCAGGAGCGGGAGCGTCGTTGCCGAACTTACAAGAATTGATTAAGCAGACGGAGCGAGCCATTCTCGTGACGAACTTCTGGTATATCAGGACGGTCAATCCGACCGATCTCACCCTGACCGGCATGACGAGGGACGGCACGTTTCTCGTGGAGAACGGCGCGATTGTGTCGGCGCTGAAGAACTTCCGGTTTCACGAGAGCCCGCTGCAAGTGTTCAACCGGGTCGAGGCCTTTACCCATCCGGTTGAAGCGATCACGTCGGAGACCGGCAAGCTCCTGGTGCCGGCGATGGCGCTTCGCGATTTCAACTTTTCCAGCGTGACCCGATTCTAGAGCGTGTTCGTCATGAGCGACCACGACCGGCTATGTCCTGACGGAGTGCTCGGGCACGAGTCGAGAGGACCGGCGAGTGGGTATATCGACCGATTAGGAGGATAGATGGTTACAAGGTTCTTGATGATAGGTCTGACCTGTTGGTTCGCGCTCAGTTCAATCGCTGAAGCAGCCCTTGCCGGTCGGGCCGGAATCCCGCCGCTTTTCGACAATCTGGGTTCCCTCCACCATCCCATCACGACTCATTCGGAACAGGCGCAGCGCTATTTCGATCAGGGGCTTCGACTCCTCTATGCCTTCAATCACGAGGAAGCGATTCGTTCCTTTGAAGAGGCAGCGAGACAGGATCCACAGGCGGCCATGGCCTATTGGGGCATGGCGCTGGCGCTCGGGCCCAACATTAATAGTGTGATGGAGAAGAAGGACGAACAGCGGGCGATCGGGCTGGTGCAGAAGGCCAGGAAGCTGGCAGACCATGCCTCCCGCTCCGAGCAGGCCTACATTGAATCCTTGGTCGCACGGTATATGGGCCAGAAGGGGGCTAAGCGCAAGGGACTCGATGAGGCCTACGCGAAAGCCATGCGAACGGTGGCGCAGCGGTTCCCCGAGGATGCCGATGCGGCCACGCTTTTTGCGGAGGCCCTCATGGATTTGCGGCCCTGGGATTTCTGGAAGCCGGATGGGCGGCCGCAGCCTGGCACAGACGAGATCGTCGCCACGCTCGAGTCCGTGCTCGCACGAACTCCTGATCATCCGGGAGCCTGCCACTATTATTTGCATGCGGTTGAGGCCTCCCCGCAACCGGAACGGGCCTTATCTTGCGCGGAGCGATTGCCCGGTCTGATGCCTGGCGCCGGGCATCTGGTCCATATGCCCGCCCACATCTATATGCGGGTTGGGAAATACCATGACGCGGTGGAGCGGAATCAGCAGGCCGTTCAGATAGACCGGCAGTACTTGGCCAGCCGGCGCCAGCGTGACGACTATGCCGACGGCTACTACACGCATAATCTCCATTTCCTCTGGGCCTCCCTGGCGATGGAGGGGCGCAACGTCGAAGCCATGAGAGTAGCGCGCGACCTGACTGAGGTCATCACGCTTGAGGAGGCCCGCAAGGACCGGTGGAAGGAGCAATATCTTTCGACGCCGATCCTGTCGATGATCCGGTTCGGCCGATGGGCGGAGGTCCTGAGGGAGCTGCCTCCGCCTAAGGAGATGCAATTGATGGAAGGGATGTGGCGGCTAGGGCGTGGCCTCGCCAATCTGGCGACCGGCCGGCTTCCCGGAGCTGAGGGTGAACATGCTGCCTTGGCCGGCCTGACGAAACAGATCCGACTAGATCGCAGGGGAGAAGATAAGACCGAGCGGGCGCAGCTCAATATTGCTGAGCGGATATTGGCGGGAGAGGTTGCCAGACACCGTCAACATTATGATGAGGCGGTCAGACTGTTCGAGGACGGAGTTAAAATAGAAGAGGGACTTCCCTACTCGGAGCCGCCGTTCTGGTCTGTGCCGGTCCGGCATTATCTTGGAACGGTCCTGTTGCTGGCCGGCCGCTCGACTGAAGCGGAATCGGTTTATCGGACGGATCTTCAGCGCCATCCGGACAATGGGTGGGCGTTGACCGGATTGATCCAAAGCCTCCGTGCTCAACACAAAGACGACGAAGCGGCTGAGGTGGAGGATCGTTTCAAAAAGGCTTGGGCCTACGCGGATATCACGTTGACGGCGTCGCGATTTTGAAGAGTCTGGCCAAGCATAGAAGGGTACAAAGACCAACGGATGAGCCGGCAAGGAGGATGTTTCCATGAGAAAACAAGTCCTGCGATCTCTGCTTGTCGGGGTGGTGTTCTTGTTCGGAGCCTGGACCGGTCACGCGACAGAAGCGACAGCTCCTGGCAAGGCTTACTTTGCGGGGGGCTGTTTCTGGTGCATGGAAGAGGCCTTCGAGAAGGTCGAGGGGGTGTCGTCTGTGATTTCAGGCTATATGGGGGGCACAGTCGCCAATCCGAGTTATGAAGAGGTGTCCGCTGGCCGGACCGGCCATGCGGAATCGGTCGAAGTGGTCTACGATCCAGCCAAGGTGAGTTTCCAGCAGTTGTTGGGTGTGTTCTGGCGGAACGTCGATCCCCTCACGGCGAACGCACAGTTCTGCGACCATGGCAGCCAATATCGTGCCGCCCTGTTCTTTCAGACCAGCGAAGAAAAGCGGCTGGCGGAATTATCCAAACAGGCGATCGAGCAATCGGCACGGTTCGCAGCGCCCATCGCCACGCAGATTGTCCCGGCCGCGCAGTTCTACCCAGCCGAGGAATACCATCAGGATTTCTACAAAAAGAATCCCGTCCGGTACAAGTTCTACAAATACAACTGCGGGCGTGCCCAGAAGTTGGAAGAACTGTGGGGAAAGCCCTAACCGGAGCAGTGTGTCTTCGCAAGAATCGCGCGACAAGTCCGTGCCCCCGGTGTATATTTCTGCTAGCTACAGCTTGTGTCAGCGCGTTTGTGCAGTGAGGTGAAGATCATGAAACGTCCGATCCGACGATCCACGAGAAAACCGGTGATAGGGGTCATGGGTCCGGCCAAGGCCGGAGCCAAAGAACTGGCTGACGCCAAAACCTTGGGAGAGCTCATCGCACGGCAAGGCTGGGTGATTTTAACCGGAGGACGTGCGAGCGGTGTGATGGACGCGGCCAGTGAGGGAGCGAAGTCAGTGCCGGGCAGTTTGACGATCGGGATTCTGCCGGATGGCAAGGCGCCGGTCTCTCGGTATGTGGACTGGCCTGCGGGCTCGGCGGCACCGGGACGGTTTCAGAGGTGGCCTTGGCGCTGAAGGCCAAAAAGATCGTGATTCTGCTGGGTGCCGACAAAGCCGGGGTGGGTCTGTTCACCAAACTCGCACCGCAGCTGGTTCATGCCGCTGCCTCGCCGGAAGAAGCGGTCAAATTGATCGGCGACCTGCTCTAGGCAGGATGTTGAAAAAGCCCGCCAATCCAGGAAGCGGTGAGCGGTGAGCGATGAACTATGAACAATGAAGCTAATTCTCATTTCAGCGTTCATCGTTCAGAGTTCACAGTTGTGTATTCGCTGCGGCCTTGCTGAACGGACTTTTTGAGCATCCTGTCAGGGTATTCTCTCCCACAATTACTTTTTTATTCTGCATGGAGAGAGGGCTTGACCTGTCGGGAATCGCTCTGCGAAAAGAGAGACTCTTCGATCTGGAGGGACATGACGATGACGCGACACATCAATCAGCGAATGGCGGACCTGGCCCATTCGGAGATTCGGGCCATGACTCAGGCCTGCGTGAATGCGAAGGGCCTTAACCTGGCGCAGGGGGTTTGCGACACGCCGGCTCCGCCGATCGTGTTGCGAGCCGCGGCCCAGGCAATGGAGCAAGGGAAGAACGTCTATTCACGATTCGACGGTTTACTCGAACTACGGCAGGCGCTGGCCATGAAGTTGCTGCGAGACAACGGCATCACCGCGAACCCGGAGACGGACATCACGGTCAGCGCCGGCGCGACCGGCTCTTTTCATTGCGCCTGTATGGCTCTGCTCAATCCCGGCGACGAGGTCATCCTCTTCGAGCCCTATTACCAGTACCACATCAACGCGCTGCTGGCGGTTGAAGCGGTTCCGGTGATGGTGAAGATGCAGGCGCCTGACTGGATCTTCCCCGCCGTGGAGCTCGAGCGAGCGATTACGCCAAGAACCAAGGCGATCATCGTGAATTCGCCAGGCAATCCCTCCGGGAAAGTGTTCAGCCGGCAGGAGTTGGAAACGATCGCCGCATTCGCGCAGCAGCACGATTTGTTCGTTTTCACGGACGAAATCTACGAATACTTCCTCTATGACGGCCGGACCCATGTGAGTATCGCCACCTTGCCAGGCATGGCAGAGCGGACGATTACCATCGGCGGCTATTCCAAAACGTTCAGCATCACCGGCTGGCGTATCGGCTACAGCGTCGCAGCCGCGAAATGGGCTCAGGCGATCGGTGCCATGAACGATCTGCTCTATGTCTGCGCTCCGACGCCGTTGCAGGCGGGGGTGGCGGTGGGCATTCGGGAGCTCCCCAGTTCGTATTACCGTGACATGGCCCGCGACTATCAACGGAAACGCGACCGATTCTGTTCTGCCCTCACGAAGGCCGGCCTGACACCCTCAATTCCGCAGGGCGCCTATTATGTGTTGGCCGATGTCACGCGCCTGCCAGGCACGACGGGAAAAGAGCATGCAATGCATCTGCTCGAGACGATCGGCCTGGCCTCTGTGCCAGGCGAAGCCTTCTTTTCAGGACCGGAGGGGAGCCGGTTCGTCCGTTTTAGTTACGCGAAAGTCGATGCCGATATTGACGATGCCTGCCGACGACTCGCACGACTCGGCTAGCAGGGGAGCGGCCAGACTGTCCTTTGTGCTCGCGCAACGCGCGCCCTCGAAAGGGCCTCGTTGGACGCGCGCAGTGAAGGACGGTCTGGCCGCTCCCTTTTTGCAAAAGGGAGCAATCGGATAAATCCGGCGCTTGTTTTGCTCGATCGCTTGTCCGTTTTTTTACCTCATGGTAAGCAGGATGGAGCAAGAGGAGTTGGAAGATCATGATGCTGTTGCGATCC
The DNA here is from genome assembly GCA_026387615.1 of Nitrospirota bacterium. GTDB lineage: Bacteria > Nitrospirota > Nitrospiria > Nitrospirales > Nitrospiraceae > Palsa-1315. The sequence continues at coordinate 10,378 of JAPLLI010000199.1, read as the reverse complement.
ATCGGTATTCCCGTTTTGCTTCTGTGCTCATTATTCGTGGGAGCTTGCGCCAATCAGACGGTGCATCCCGTTGCGTCTTCTGATTCTCAGCCAGGCGACCGGCAGATTCTCGCCGGTGAATGGGAATATGTCGATGGTGCGGTGGTCCGGCTGATTCTGGACGAGCAGGGCAATGGTCACTATGAATGGAAACAGGGGCGGTTCGAGACGCAAACGCTCGTCGGCCATACCTGGCATGGCATGTGGTTTCAACGGGAGAACGACCGGGACGGTGGATTTGCCGTGGAGTTCTCGCCGGATTTTTCAGAAGGGGAAGGGCGCTGGTGGTATAGCCGTATCGGAACCGACTATGCGCCAGGGCAAAAAGGCGGGACGTTTCACCTCACCAGAAAAGATTCGCGGACAAGCTTGAGCGACACGCCTCCTGCTCCTTAGCAGAACACCTCCGGACAGGATGCTCAAAAAGTTCGTTCAGCCAGGCCGCAGCGAATACACAACTGTGAACTCTGAACGATGAACGCTGAAATGAGAATTAGCTTCATTGTTCATAGTTCATCGCTCACCGCTTCTTGGATTGGCGGAATTTTTCAGCATCCTGCTAGACTTTCGGGTTGATCGTTTCATAGAGTGAGGCATAATCGGCCTCGCCTAGTCCCTGCGCAATGGTCCGCTCCAGCACCGGCTTGATTCCCTCCAGACTGCTCGTCGTCAGTTCGTAGCCGGAGGCTTCGTTTAAGAAGAGAGCCACGTCCTTCAAAAGATGATTGGTGGAAAAGTTCGGATGGAGATAGTTCCTCGTCAGGAGTCTCGGCAGTTTCTTGTCAAAGGATGGGGCGAACAATGCGCTTTCCCGCAAGATGGCCATGAAGGTGTCCACGGGAACGCCGGCCCGTTGCACCAGGCCGAGGCTCAGGGCGAAGGCCGAGATTTCCGCCGCAATCAATTGATTGAGTGCCAGCTTCAGGGAGGCGGCTTTCCCGACTGGTCCGATCAGGCGCGGCTCTCGGCTGAGCGAACGGAACAGGGGAGCCCATTGGGTAAACTGCTCCTCTGTCCCGCCGACCATTACCAAGAGGGTCCCGGCGTTGGCTTCGGCAATGCTGCCCAACACCGGCGCCTCGCAGTAGGATCCGCCGGCTTTCTCGATCTCGGCTTGTAGGGCCAGGCTCTCTTTTTGCGCAATGGTGCCCATCTGGATTACGGTTTTGTCTCGGAGCACTGCCAGCGAGGCCGGTGTGAGGAGGACGGCATGGATCGCCGCTGCATCGGCCAGCATGAGGACCACACAGTCGGCCTGGGCCATGGCCTGCTCCGGTCGCGTGACCACGGTGATGCCGCAGGCTTGGAGGGGGAGCGCCTTGGCGGCGGTTCGGTTGTAGACCGTGACCTGGTGGCCGACCGACTGGAGTCGTTCGGCGATTGCATAACCCAGAAGACCGGTTCCTAACACAGCAATGGTCATGGAGCCTCTTACGTTCTCTCTGGTTGCAAGCGGGCCTGTTCGGCATGAATTTGAAGTTTGGCGCGCAGATCCTTGTCGGCCGTGGCGGCCACGGAGATGACGCCGGAGAATGTCGGCAGGGGCTGATTGAAGACGAAGGGTTTCCCGGCTCCGTCGCTGATCGTGCCGCCACTTTCTTCAATGAGCAGGACTCCGGCCGCCACATCCCATTCATGTTCCGGGTCGATGGTAAAGGCGGCCTGGATACGGCCCGCTGCGACCAGGGCCAGGGCATGGGCGATGGAGTACATCGGGCGGCAGCGACTGGTTTCGGCGAGCGTCGCCCAGCGGTCGATCCGGAATTCTCTGGCGCCGACCATGATGACGGGATCGAAGTCGTGAAGGGGCGAGAGGGTGACGCGCGAGCCGTTCAAGAAGAGCCCTCCGCCGCGCACCGCCGTGAAGAGTTCATCGGTGGAGGGGTTGAGGATCGCGGCGACGACCGGGAAGCCCCGTTCGATTAAGGCAGCGGAGATGCAGAACTCCGGTACCCGATTCACCAAGGCCCTGGTGCCGTCGATGGGGTCGATAATCCAGACACGGTCGCGGTCGAGTCGCGCCAGGTCGTCGGGCGATTCCTCCGAGAGCCATCCATCCGATGGAAACTCCCGGCGCTGCATGTCGTAGAGGATGTGGTTAACTTCGTGGTCCACGGTGGTAACCGGCGAATGGTCCGGTTTCGTCTGCACCTCGAATCCGTCCCGGACCAGCTCGCGCACCCGCGCGCCGGCCTTCCGGACCGTGTCGATCAACGTGGCGAGTTCCTGTTCCAGGTTGCGCGTCAAGAAGCGTTACTCCTGGATTTCGACGCGATCGACGAAGTAGGCCGTCTCGCCGAAGCAGGTCGTCGGCAGGTGCCGGTATTCTTTGTAGTGCAGCACCAGGCGCTTTCCCATCACCTGCGAGAGTTGCGAGGCGATGGTCTCGTCCCGCACGCTGAACTCCCAGAGCACCGGCGCGACGCCCGGCACCGTGGTCATGGCCAGCTCCCCCTCGTGCGTCTTGCAGATCCAGCCCTTGTGGGAAAATTTCTGGATATAGCCGGCGCGGTTTCCGTCGGAATAGCTGTAGTTGAAGGCCACGAGCAGATAGGCCGCGCCGAAAAAGAGGAGCAGCAGCAACAGTTTCGGACTCCAGAGCCACGCCATCATGCTCTTCCCGGTTAGGGGCGAAGATCCGTGAAGAGCCAGGGAGCTTCGGCCTTCCGTCTGGTTTCGTACGAAGCGATGCTGGGCTCCTGCTGCAAGGTCAAGCCGATGGCGTCGAGACCGCGATAGAGAGAATCTTTCCGGAAGGGGTCGATGTCGAAGCGATAGCTGGCGCCGTTCGGGGTGGTCACCGTCTGGTTTTCGAGGTCCACCGTCAGTTGATAGCCGGGCGTCGCGAGCACGTCCTTCATGGTCGCGAGGACCTCGTCGGCCTTCAACACGACGGGCAGAATGCCGTTCTGGAAGCAGTTGTTGTAGAAGATGTCGGCAAAGCTTGCCGCGATGACACAACGGAAACCCTGATCGAGGAGCGCCCAGGGGGCATGTTCACGTGACGAGCCGCACCCGAAGTTGTCGCGCGTCAGGAGAATCGTCGCGCCCTGGTAGCGCGGCTGGTTCAAAAAGAACGAGGGGTCCTGTGACCCGTCCTTTTGTTTGCGCCAATCGTAGAACAGTCCTTCACGGAGCCCGGTCCGCTTGATCGTTTTCAGAAATTGCTTCGGGATGATTTGATCCGTATCGACATTGACGCGATCCAATGGCGCGACCAGACCTGTCAGGGAGGTAAAGGGTTGCATAGGTCCTCTATTTCCAGGTTCGGATATCGACGAAATGTCCCTCGACGGCTGCCGCGACAGCCATGGCCGGAGAGACGAGATGGGTGCGGCCGCCAGCCCCCTGGCGCCCTTCGAAATTTCGATTGCTGGTCGAGGCGCAGCGTTCTCCCGGCTGGAGCATGTCGGCATTCATGGCCAAGCACATACTGCAACCGGCTTCCCGCCATTCGAATCCCGCTTCTTTGAACAGGCGGTCGAGTCCTTCTTGTTCGGCCTGTTGTTTCACGAGGCCCGAGCCCGGTACCACCATCGCCCGCACGCCTGTGGCGACGCTCTTGCCCCTGGCCAATTGAGCGGCCAGGCGGAGGTCTTCGATGCGTGAATTGGTGCAGGACCCGATGAAGACCGTATCGATCTTGATATCGGTGATGGGCATGTTCGGGATGAGGCCCATGTATTCCAAGGCCCGTTCGGTCGCCTGGCGCTGGTTCACATCGGTGATCGTATGGGGATCCGGCACTCGCTGATCGATGCCGGTCACCATTCCGGGACTGGTGCCCCAGCTCACTTGCGGGGCGATGTCCTCGGCCTTCATCGTGACCGTCATATCGTAGGACGCGTTGGCGTCGGTCTTCAGATGCTGCCAGGCCTGCACGGCCTGCTCGAACAGTTTTCCCTTCGGAGCCAAGGGCCGGTCTTTGATATAGGCGATGGTTTTTTCGTCCGGTGCCACCATCCCGGCTCGTGCGCCGGCTTCGATCGACATATTGCAGAGCGTCATGCGCCCTTCCATGCTGAGGGCGCGGATCGCCGAGCCCGTGTATTCGATGACATAGCCGGTTCCGCCGGCTGTGCCGATCTTTCCGATGATCGCGAGTGTAACGTCCTTTGCCGAACAGAGGTTCGACAGCACCCCGTCGACGCGAACCTCCATGGTCTTGGGCCGTTTTTGCACCAAACATTGGGTGGCCAGCACATGCTCCACTTCGCTGGTGCCGATGCCGAAGGCCAAGGCGCCGAAGGCGCCATGGGTCGAGGTGTGCGAATCGCCGCACACGATGGTCGTGCCCGGCAGGGTAAAGCCCTGTTCCGGCCCGATCACGTGCACCACCCCTTGGCGGATGTCGTTCATGCCGAAGAGGGTGATGCCGAAGTCACGGCAATTCTCCTCCAGCGTCTGGATCTGCTTTGCGCTGAGGGGATCGGCGATGCCCTGGGTCCGGTCTGTGGTGGGGACATTGTGGTCCGGCACGGCCAGGGTGGCGCCAGGGCGCCGGGGCTTGCGGCCCGAGATCTTAAGTCCCTCGAAGGCCTGTGGCGAGGTCACTTCGTGGACCAGCTGGCGATCGATGTAGAGCAGGGTGGTCCCGTCCGGTTCGGCGCGGACGACGTGGGATTCCCAGATTTTCTCGAACAGGGTCTGAGCGGCCATAGGTACTCCTCAATGAACGGTCTTTCTCGGAGGGGACCCCCGAGAGGATTCACATTATACAGAGTCCTCCCATGGTCTGTGCAAGAGCGTGCACCAGATTCTTGCGCTGAGCACATGGACGTGGTACCACCGCCTGGCCTGTTGGCACGAAGCCCTTTTCCTGTTGCTGCACCAAAGGATTTCCCGTGACGCCTCAGATTTGGACGGATCCCGCCATTATGGAGTGGTCGCAGCTGCTTCTTGACAGTTTCCGGCATTGGACCGGACGGGAACTGCTCGAACGAGCGGGTGATCGGGCTTGCCAGGCCCAGGCCCTCTTTTTGGCTCCGCTTGTCGTTGTCTCGCATGGGATAGAGACGGATCCCCTGCTCAACTACGGGAACCAGATCGCTCTGGACCTCTGGGAGATGAGCTGGGAGCAATTCGTGCAGACGCCCTCCCGTCTCACGGCTGAGCCGGTCAATCGGGCCGAACGGGCAGGGATGTTGGAGCAGGCTAAAACAAGAGGTTATTTTGACAGTTATCGAGGAGTGAGGATTACGGTAACAGGCCGCCGTTTTTTCGTCGAAAACGCCTGTATCTGGAATGTCATCGATGCAGAGGGGCAGAGGGTCGGGCAGACGGCGAGTTTTGCGCATTGGACCTGGCTGCGCTGATCAGCCTGCAAGATGCTGAAAAAGTCCGCCAATCCAGGAAACGGTGAGCGATGAATTATGAACAATGAACGAGGAAGCTCATTCGCATTTCAGCGTTCATCGTTTAGAGTTCACAGTTGTATACTCGCTGCGGCCTTGCTATCGGCCTTTTTGAGCATCTTGTGTTTTGTTGTGACGAGGCTCTCTGAGGGAGAGGGCGTTTAGTTCGCTGATTCGTCCGGGAGCCGTTCGAATCGTGGGCGCGGAAGACCTTCGACCATCACAGTTTCCAGAAACATCGCCAGGGGCCTGATCCAGAGGCCCCGTTCGCCGTAGAGGGCGCGATAGACGACGAACTCCTCTTCCGTCTCCGAATGGCGGGCCACCTCGAGTACTTCGTACTCGAGGCCCTTGTAATGCCGATAGCGACCCGGTTGCACCATCTTGTCTCCCTCTTCACCCCGTACTATACGAGAAGGAACGAGGGAATCACAGAGCAGCGGGATCCGGCTGTGTCAGCGAAGCCATGAGCCGGGAGCAGTGTCGATGAGGAGGGATAGGTGTCGAGGGGAGGGTTTGCCATGGCAACCGGAGAGATTCATGAGCCGATCTAAGGGGAGCAGGACGGTAAACTGATGGTTATGTCCAGAGCTCGATCGGGCTTCGGTGGACAATGGCCCGGAGAATATCCGTGGTGGTCAGAATCCCGATCGGGTGATGGAAGTTGTCGAGGATGGGAACCGCACTGACACATTCATCGAGCATGATGCGGGCAATTGCGCGGAGCTCCGTCGTGGGGGTGCCGAACAGAGGCCGAATGCTCATCACTTGTGCGACCGTATGTCTGGCGGAGGGGCCGGGCGAGTCGGAGGATTCCAGTTCATGTGCGTAGGGCAAGAGCTCGCGGTCCGAGACCAGCCCGGCCAGGGTGCCGTCCGCTGCCGTGACAGGGAGGTGGTGGATGCCCTTGCGTTTCATCATCGCCCAGGCCTCCAGCAGCGTACTCCCTGAGGGCAACGAGATGACGGGCGAGGTCATGAGGTCCTGCGCGAGGAGGGCCGGTGTGGCGGATGGGGTCTGGTGCGTCTGTTGCTGATAGGCTTGTTGCGCGAGGAATGCGGCGGGATTGGCTTCCTGGTTGTCCGGTTCTTCCTGTTCGTTCGAGTGCCCCGGTTGATGGTGGTCGTCGGCTTGAGGCCCGGGGAGACGCTGAGCTACCGGTCGCACGGGCTGCGGTTCAGCGATGGCATCAATCGGACGGATATCAGACATAAGTTACCTCGTAACAACTGTATCGGAAGTTAGCGGTAAGTACTTAAGCCTGGCGGTCAGGAGTCGATAGCGGCCAGGCTGTCCCATCATGTATCCTGTTGGCTCTTATTGCGTAGGGAAACGGGAACGAAAGATGGAATCGGAAAATCAGAGTTTGACGCATGCAACGCATGACGTGATCGTCATCGGAGGCGGGTCGGCTGGTTATGCTGCGGCGCGAACCGCGCGCGAGGCCGGCGCTGACGTGGCCATTGTGGATCAGGGTCCGCTCGGGGGCCTCTGTATTTTGCGTGGCTGCATGCCGACCAAGGCCATTCTGCGTTCAGCCGAAGTGGCGGCCCTCCTTGGACGGGCGAAGGAATTCGGCCTCTCCCCTGTTTCAGTTCAGGCTGATCTGTCGGCGGTTGTGGATCGGAAGGATCGGCTGGTTCGGGAGTTCGCCGACTATCGTATTCAGCAGCTTCGCGATCCAGGGTTTACGCTTTATCACGCGCGGGCGGTTTTTCGGTCGCCTCGCGAGGTCGCGGTCGGAGACAGGGTCTTGTCGGCCGGCTCATTTATTGTGGCTACCGGGTCGCGGCCCAGCGAGGTATCGATTCCTGGCTTGGCCCAAGCAGGCTATTGGACTAGCGACACGATCCTGGATCTCCGCACCCAACCGGACTCGCTGATCGTCCTGGGGGGCGGGGCCGTTGCGCTGGAACTGGGGCAGTTTTTTGCGCGGCTTGGGACGAAGGTGACGATTCTTCAGCGGGGCAGGACGCTCCTCTCCGGGATGGACGAAGAGGTTGGACGTGCCCTGGAGGCGGCCTTGGTCGAGGAAGGCATCGAGGTCGTCACGGGCGCGCAGCTATTGCGGGTGAGCTCTGAGGCAAGAGGGAAAAGGGTGTGGGTGATGAAAGAGGGGGAGGAACGGTCCTACCTCGGCGGGGACATTCTCCAGGCCCTAGGCCGCCGGCCCAACATCGAAGGATTGCGACTTGATTTGGCGGAGGTGACGGTCGATGGGGGGCGGATTGTGGTCGATGAGGCCATGCGCACCTCGCAGGCCCATATCTATGCCGTGGGTGACGTGAACGATCTGACGCCCATTGTGCATCTCGCCATCCAGCAGGGTGAGATGGCGGCCTACAATGCGACGCATGTTGATCAACCGGCGAAGAGGCTGGATCATCGTCTGGATCTGGAAGTGATTTTTACCGATCCCCAGGTCGCGGTGCTAGGCCTGAGCGAAGCCGCCTGCCGCACAGGGGGGATTCCCTATCTGACGGCCTCCTATTCCTTTGCCGATCACGGGAAGGCCCTCTGTCTCAGAGCGACGCAGGGGTTTGTAAAGTTGCTCGCCGCGCCTCTGACCGGTGAAATTCTTGGCGCGCAGATCGTCGGCCCGGAGGCGGGGGAACTGATCCATGAATTGATCGCGGTGATGTATTATCATGGGACCGCAGTCGATCTGTTACGGATGCCGCATTACCATCCGACCTTGGCGGAAATCGTGACTTATCCGGCGGAATCTCTTGTCGAACAGTTGGGCGCATGAAAAAGATATGTTTTCTGCTCATGTTGAGCCTCCTCTTCCTGTCAGGGTCCAGTTGCCAGCAGCAGACCTGGGAATCGGCCATGACGGCAGGACAGCAGGCCGTGCAGCAGGCCAATTACGCCGAGGGGGAACGGATGTTTCTTCTGGCGGTGCAGAAAGCCGAGGCGTTCGGTTTGGAAGATCGGCGCGTGGCGGTTAGCCTCTCGCAGCTGGCGCAGCTCTATGCCGGCCAGGGGAAATATGTGGAGGCGGAACCGGTCTATTTACAGGCGCTGAAGATCTACCAGGCCGTGCATGGCGAGTGGCATCCCGATGTCGCCGCCACGCTCAACAACCTGGGGGTCCTGCATCGTATGTATGGCCAGTATGCCCAGGCGGAGCCGCTGCTGACGCGGGCCCTGGCCATTAAAGAAAAACTTCTGGGCCTCAACCATCCGGACGTGGCCTTGAGCATCGTGAATCTGGCTCAGCTGCGTGTGGCCCAAGGGCAACCGGAACAGGCGGAGCTGTTGTACCGTCGAGCCTTGGCGATTCGTGAGCAGGCGCTGGGGTTGTCCCATCCAGAGGTCGCGAAAACGCTGGAGGACCTGGTCAATGTCTTGCGAAAATTGGGGCGAGCGGACGAGGCGGTCCCGCTGGAATTGCGCGCCAGAACCATTCGGGCGACGCGGAGTTGAACCGGTTGCGCCATCCAGTGTAGCGTACCCTATGGCCATGCAGCAGGAGCCGGTCCCCATCAACTGGCGCATGAACGGGATGATCGCGCGATTCGCGGGGATCGTGGCGATTGCGCTCGGGTTCGTCATCGGAATCTATGGACTGGAAGAGACCGGCGCGCAGTGGCTGCAGACGGCGTTAGGTCTGCTGGCGACCGGCATGTTGGCCCAAGGTTATGCGCTCTATTGTTCCGTGAAGCGTATGCAAGAACTCAAGGACCAGCCCAAGTCATGACACGAATCCAGCGGTGCCTGTTGACGGTTTGGCTATGCCTTCTCGCGGGGACGATGCTCGCCTGCGGAGGACCTTGGCGCGACGGCTATTTCAAGAAGGGCCTGGATCGGCTCACGCAAGACCAGGTGCTGGAGCGGTTCGGGCCGCCCCATACGTCCAAGATGCCGGTGCTCGGGGGGGATTCAGTCTGGACTTATCGCGTCCCCGTGGCCGAAAAAGAATTGAGCCCGTTGCATTTCCCCGGTCTGTCCAGCGCCACGACGCAAGCCGTCTCAATGATTGGGAAGCCGGGGGAAGCGCCCAAGGAAATGTTGTATTGCTATCGCTATATCCTGACCTTCAATGAGCAGAAGATTCTGAAGCAATGGAAACGGGAAGAATGTGTGCCGGGAACCCATGATCTGCTCAATCCCGATTAATGTGCTGATGCTGTGATCTATGCCTGCTTGGTTACCGCACATCGATAGTTCGGTCGTCCTCGATAGCCTCAAATCGTTCCTCTTGTTGCTCTCGCTCCTGATCGTACGGACGTTGCTCGTCCGTGCCATTGCAAAGAATTCGAAGCTCTCGATGGAGGCGAAACGGCGAGGGGTCGTGTCGGTCCGCAACACCATTTTGTTTGTATTGCTGGTGGGACTGGTCGTTATCTGGGCACATGAACTTCAGGCTTTTGCGGTGTCCCTGGTGGCCCTCGCCGCGGCGCTGGTGTTGGCGACGAAAGAGCTGTTGCTCTGTTGGAGCGGGGCGGCGCTACGGGTGGGCGGGAAAGTCTACTCGGTGGGCGATCGCATTCAAATCGCCGGGCATCGGGGCGTCGTGTTGGATCATGACATCTTTGCGACGACGCTCCTTGAAATCGGGCCGGGCCAGACGTCGCATCTCTATACCGGCCGCGTGACGGTGTTTCCAAACAGTCTGTTGTTTACGAATGCCTTGGTCAAAGAAAATCCAGGCCAGGAATATGGGCTCTACACCCTCGTGATTCCGCTCAGGGACCAGGACGACTGGCAGCAGGCTGAACGGCATCTGCTCGACGCCGCGAATGCGGAATGTTCCTCGTTTATGGAAGAGGCAAGTCGACACATGAAGCTGTTGGAGAAGACGAATCTGCTTGAGGCCCCCTCGCCGGAGCCGCGCATTATTCTCCAACTTTCTGAGACGGGGGAGATCCAGCTGGTCTTGCGATTTCCGGCGCCGGACCGCGGTCGCTCGAGGATTGAACAGGCCATCTTGCGCCGCTATCTCACCGCATCAAATTAGCAGGCTGCTGAAACGGCTCGCC
>JAPLLI010000246.1 GCA_026387615.1 Nitrospirota bacterium | reverse complement strand
GCGTCTGGGGCATCGGACCGTCTGCCGCACTCACCACCAGGATGGCGCCGTCCATCTGCGCGGCCCCGGTGATCATGTTCTTGACGTAATCGGCGTGGCCCGGGCAGTCGACGTGGGCATAGTGCCGGTTGACCGTCTCGTATTCCACGTGACTGATGGCAATGGTCATAATCTTGGAGGCATCGCGGCGCCCCTGGCTTTCGCTGGCCTTCGCCACTTCGTCGTAGCTGATGAACTTGGCCATGCCCTTGTCTGCGCTGACCTTGGTCAAGGCCGCGGTCAACGTCGTCTTGCCGTGGTCCACGTGGCCGATCGTCCCGATATTCACATGCGGCTTCCGCCGCTCATACTTCGCCTTCGCCATACCGTACTCCTTCCCGTCCTCAACTCAAGAATCAATCAGACTATTCGCCGCGGTACTTCGCAATGATCGCCTCGGAAATCTGCCGAGGCACCGGATCGTACCGGTCGAATTCCATGCTGTACGTTGCGCGCCCCTGCGTGCGCGACCGAAGATCTGTCGCATATCCGAACATTTCACTGAGCGGCACCGAGGCATCAATGACCTGCGCAGCCGCCCGCGCCTTCATGCCCTGAATCTTGCCACGACGGCCATTCAGGTTCCCGATCACGTCGCCCATGAAATCCTGAGGGACCACCACTTCGACCTTCATGATCGGCTCAAGCAACACCGGATCGGCGCGCTTACAGGCATCGATAAACGCCATCGAACCGGCAATCTTAAAGGCCATTTCGTTGGAGTCCACGTCGTGAAACGATCCGTCGATCACCGTAACCTTGACATCGCGAAGCGGGTACCCTGCGATCACGCCTGAATCAAGCCGCTCCTTCACACCCTTTTCGATCGCCGGGATAAACTCCCTGGGGATCGATCCACCGACGGTCTTATTGATAAACTCCAAACCTTTACCAGACTCAGCCGGCTCGACCGTCAAGACGACATGGCCATACTGACCGCGGCCACCCGTCTGCTTAACGTACTTCGCCTCAGCCTCGGCCTTTCTGCGAATCGTCTCCCGGAAGGCCACCTCAGGCTTTCCGACATTGGCCTCGACCTTAAACTCGCGCATCATGCGATCGACGATGATTTCCAGATGCAACTCACCCATGCCGGCGATGATGGTCTGCGAGGTCTCTTCGTCCGTCTTCACTCGGAAGGAAGGATCTTCCTGCGCCAGCTTTTGAAGCGCAAAGCCCATCTTCTCTTGATCCTGCTTGGTCTTCGGCTCAATCGCCATGGCGATAACCGGCTCAGGGAACTTCATGACCTCGAGCAGGACCGGCTGCTTCTCATCAGCCAAGGTATCCCCGGTCGTTGCACCCTTCAGCCCGACGGCCGCGACAATGTCGCCGGCATAGGCCACATCGATATCTTCACGCTTGTTCGCATGCATCTTCAGCAGACGCCCGACGCGGTCCTTCGTCCCCTTCGTCACATTCGCGACGGACGTTCCCGTCTTCAACGTGCCAGAGTAGACGCGAAGGAACGTGAGCTGCCCCGCAAAGGGATCCGTCATGATTTTAAAGGCCAAAGCGGCAAACGGCTCATCGTCAGAAGGGAATCGCTTGACTTCCTTCTCGGTGTTCGGGTCAATGCCGGTCACTGACTCGACATCAAGAGGAGACGGAAGGAAATCCACCACTCCGTCCAACAACTGCTGCACGCCCTTATTTTTGAACGCTGTTCCACAGAGGACAGGGGTCATCTTCATCGAAAGCACGCCAGCTCGAATGGCCCGGCGAATCTCTTCCTCCGATAACGGCTGGCCATTCAGATACTTATCCATGGCCTGCTCATCGAACTCAGCGATTGCGTCTACCATTTTCGCGCGATACTCGTTGGCGCGATCAACCAGGTCAGCAGGAATCTCATCAATCTTGTACTTCGCGCCGAGCGTTTCGTCGTCGTACACATACGCTTTCATCGTAATGAGATCGATCGACCCACGATACTCAGACTCCTTGCCGATAGGGATCTGAATAGGAATGGGATTCGCACCCAACCGATCGATCATCGTCTGGACGCTCGTATAAAAATCAGCGCCGATCCGGTCCATCTTATTCATGAACGCAATCCGGGGCACACTATACTTGTCCGCCTGCCGCCAGACCGTCTCAGACTGGGGCTCGACTCCCTGCACCGAGTCAAACACGGCCACAGCCCCGTCAAGAACCCGGAGAGACCGCTCGACTTCAATCGTAAAATCGACGTGTCCTGGAGTATCGATGATATTGATACGGTGGTCGCGCCAGAAGCAGGTCGTCGCAGCAGCCGTAATCGTAATGCCGCGCTCCCGCTCCTGCTCCATCCAATCCATAGTCGCCGCACCTTCGTGCACTTCACCGATCTTATGCGAGATCCCAGTGTAATAGAGAATGCGCTCGGTCGTCGTCGTCTTACCAGCATCAATGTGGGCCATGATGCCGATGTTTCGAGTTTTTTCTAATGGTGATTGACGTGCCACGTACTTCCCCTAAAAATACATATGCTGCAAACCAGGCCCACGAGATACTGCGCCCCAGGAGCACCCGCACCTGCGGATCACAGCTCAGCCCAGCCGCAGCACAGAATGACGTTACCAGCGATAGTGCGCGAAGGCCTTATTAGCTTCCGCCATCCGATGCACGTCTTCCCGCTTCTTCACCGCC
>JAPLLI010000214.1 GCA_026387615.1 Nitrospirota bacterium | reverse complement strand
TTTCTACTCGTTAATCATCAGCACAGGGCTTCGGCCGTGAGGTCGGAGCCCTGTGTCTTTTTGACCTGCTGCGTGTACATCCTTTTTCTCCTGATCAGCCTATTTCTCGCTCATCCTTCATCGGCGCAAGCCGAGGAGGCTGCGGTCAATCCCTATTTAACGGAACTTATCGGTCAGGCAGCCCAGGCTCAGCTTGCCAACGAGCGAGAGTGGCATCTGCTACTCCACTATCGAGCCAATATCTTTGGAGGCTATGTCAGCGAGCAGGATGATCCTGGATTCTTCATGTCGCCTGATGGGAAAACCAATCCGCAGGCGGAACTCGCCGCGACGCTGAAGCAGTTCTTCTCCGATGAACTTGTTGGGCGCTCGAAGCAGCCGGCTCAATGTGCGTTTGTCGCCCGGTATGCATGGCTACGGGATCGATTGCACTTTGACGAGCGCCGCCTTCCGCCGGTGGCCTGCGAGCGGTTCGAGCGCTGGTTCACCGACTTCGAGGCCCAATCGATTACGCTCATCTTTCCCTCCGCCTTCATGAACAATCCCGCGTCGATGTTTGGCCATACGTTGCTCCGGGTGGACCAGAAGGGCCAAACGGAACAGACCAGGATTCTGGCCTACACCATCAACTATGCGGCGGACGTACCGCCTGATGCGGGCATGGCCTACCCGATCCTGGGCATCTTCGGTGGCTACCGCGGGTATTTTTCGACGATTCCCTATTATCTCAAGGTTCAGGAGTATCGCGACATTGAGAATCGAGATATCTGGGAATATCGATTGAATTTTACGGACGGTCAAGTCATGCGTCTGCTTATGCATGCCTGGGAGCTGGGGAATTCGTCTTTCGATTATTTCTTTTTTAAAGAGAACTGCTCCTACCATCTTTTGGCATTGATCGAATATGCCGATCCCACACTACATCTCACGGATCAGTTTTTCTTCTGGACCGTGCCAGCCGATACGGTGCGCCTTCTCGCCGCACAACCTGGGCTGGTCAGCGATATCGCCTATCGGCCTTCTCGTAATACGCTCATCCGTAGGAAACGGGAGCGCCTATCCTCACAAGAAAATGAGCTGACCTCCCAGATCATTCAGGATGGGGCGGCAGCGAGGTCAGATGCTTTACGTCAGCTTCCAGTGGCGCGACAAGTATTTGTGCTGGATGTGGCCTCGGATTATCTCCGGTACAGGAGTGAGACGAGCGAGTCTTCTGTCGAGTACAAAGAACGAAATCGAACGGTTTTGACGGCTCGCAGTGAACTGCGGATTCCGTCGGAGGATCTTCCCATTGCGCCTTTTGCTCAACGGCCGGAACTTGGCCATAAGACCTCCAGGGCCAGTATGGGCGCGGGCTGGCGCAATAACGACAGCTACGAGGAGCTCGCGCTTCGCGCCAGCTACCAGGATCTTTTGGATACAGAGATCGGCTATACACCTGATGCGCAGATTGAATTGGCGTCCGTGGCGGTGCGGCATTACAACCGGGCCGATCAATTCAGGATTGAGCGGGCGACCCTGGCCAATGTTCTCTCGCTGTCGCCGATGGACTCCCTGTTTCATGCTCCATCCTGGAAGATGAACATCGGCATGCAGACGATCCGGCACAATACCTGTCGCTTGTGCAGTAACGGCGTGATTAACGGTGGGATCGGCGCAGCGGTTGAAAGCCATTGGTTGAAACGGGAAGTCTATTTCGCCTTTGCGGAGGGGGAAGCGAACTATAGTCGCGCCTATGAGGAGCGGCATCGCATCGGTGGCGGTGGAACGGCCGGGCTGCTGTCCGATCTCACCGACCGCTGGAAAATCATGGCCACTGGCACCTATTTGAAATATGCGTTGGGGGAGAAGTCCGACGACATCCGGTGGTTTGTCGGATCGCGCTATACCCTGGCGCAGAATTGGGCGCTCCGGCTGGAGTATAACCATCGCGACCATGACAACGATGTGCTGTTTTCTGTTCAGACGTTCTTCTGAGTTCAGCGGGGGATCACGTGAGTATCCTCGATCAAATTTTCGTCTTCCATCCCGACCCCTGGAAGGATCGGGACTGGAGAGCCTTCAGCGGCTTGCCGCTGGAGGAAGCCTGGTTCCCTGCGGCTGATGGGACGAAGTTGTTCGGCTGGTATGTGGAGGGTCCTGCCACCTCTGGCGTCATTTTATGGTGCCATGGGAACGCGGGGAACATCATCAACCGGCTGGAGAATCTGAAGCTCCTCTATCAGTTGGGTCTCTCGGTGTTCCTGTTCGATTATCGGGGTTATGGGAGGAGTCAGGGGAGGCCGTCGGAAGATGGACTCTATCAGGATGCGCTGGGCGCCTACGATTACCTCACGCGTACCAGAATGATTCGCCCTGAGCGCATCGTCCTCTTCGGGCGCTCGCTCGGCGCGGCTGTGGCGGGGGAGCTTGCCGTGCAGAAGCCTGCCGCAGGCCTGATCCTGGAATCTTCGTTCCCGTCGATCGAAGCGGTGGCCAAGTTCCATTACGGCGGGTTGCCGGTCCATTGGCTGCTCGGAGCGGACTTTAGATTGATCGACCGCCTTCCGCAGCTCTCCCTGCCGAAGTTGATCATTCACGGCGACAAAGACGACATCGTTCCGCTCGAATTAGGCCGGCAGGTTTTCGAGGCGGCGAAACCGCCCAAGTTCTTCTATGTGATTGAAGGCGCCGATCATAACGACACCTATCAGGTCGGGGGAACGGCCTATTTTAAACGATGGGCTGAGTTCGTGCAGTCCTCTATCCGATCCTAACGGACATTTACGCGAACAGTGCTTCTCGCGGGTCATGTCATGGCGTGAGAAGAATTAAAATAGATTGGCCAATATCTAAACATTTGATATAGTGCCAGGCGGTACGGTCGAGACCCGCCTCAGCGGAGGAGCTTGATGTGCCGAGTCGATATTGTGCGCGATGAGCAATGTGGGTGAAGGAGGCAGTGGTGGTCATTTTCTCTCGTTCGATGGCGTTCAGTCTGCTGACGGTTGTGTCGCTGCTTGCGACTGGTTGTGCCGGGAAGGCTGTGACCGTGCAGCCACAGGGACTGAGTGATGCGAAGCCAGTCGTCGCGCAGACTCCTGCTCCTTACGCACCGCAACGGACTGCCTCAGACGAGCGAATCATTCACCTTGTCAGTGCCAATGACGCTGATCCCCGGCTCGATCCCTTCGCCAGAGCCTATGAATTTAATCCCCGGGTCGATCCGTTGGCTCCGGCCAATGAGTATATCCCTCAAGAAATCGCCGCCCCTTTGGAAATCGCAGGCAAGGTGGAAGTCGCAGCCACGGCCGCTACACCAGCTTCCGCGACATCGCAAGATATGGCATCGGACGAACCGCTTGATCCATTTGCCAGGCCCGGTGAGGGGGCTGGCGAGGAATATGACCCCTGGGAACGGGGGAACACCAAGGTGTTTGAGTTCAACCGGCAGGTCGATCGCTTTGTGCTTAAGCCGCTGGCGAGAGGGTACAACTTCATTTTGCCGGACTGGGTGCAGGTCAGTGTCAGCAATATCTATTACAACCTGCGGTTTCCCCCGCGTTTTTTCAATAACGTCTTTCAGGGCAAGTTCAGGGGGGCGGGCATCGAAGTGGGTCGGTTCCTCGTGAACAGCACATTGGGCGGAGCGGGGATCGTCGACGTGGCCAAGGACATGGGGTTGGTGACGCCGGAAGAAGATGTGGGCCAGACACTCGGGCGGTACGGGGTTAAGCCTGGTCCCTATTTGGTGTTGCCTCTGCTTCCTCCCTTTACCGTCAGGGACTTTGCCGGCTTTCTTGGCGATATTGCCTTGAACCCGATTAACTGGCTGGTCGCGCCGATTGTCGAAGTGAAAAACGTGCCCTCTCTCATCGCCCACAAGAACCGGACGACGTCAGCCTCGCTTCAACTTGGTGTTCGAGTCGAGGAAATCGTGAATGAGCGTTCGATGAACCTTGAGAAATATCAGGGAGTCGAGGAAGCCACGCTCGATCTCTATACCGCCGTTCGTAACGCCTATCTGCAGAAGCGCGCGAAGGCGGTCAGGGAATAGTCTAAAGGCGGTCTGTTTGGTCTATCCGGTCTATCTGGAGCAACGAGATAGACTGAAGAGACTGGACAGACCTGATAGACCAAGCAGAGGCTTCTATCGGATGACGCCCAGTTCTTTGCCGACCTTCTCAAAGGCGGTGATGGCTCGCTGGAGCTGCTCCCGTCGGTGGGCTGCCGACATCTGGACACGAATTCTGGCCTGACCTTCCGGCACGACCGGGTAGCTGAATCCCACGACATAGACCCCTTCCTCCAGCAGCCGCTCTGCCATTCTGGTGGCGAGCGACGCATCGCCTAACATGACCGGGATGATGGGATGTTCGCCGGGAACGAGCCGGAATCCAAGGGCGGCGAGTTGCGCGCGGAAGAAGGCCGCGTTCTTGCGCAGCCTGGCCCGTAAGGGGTCTCCTTGGGTTACGAGGGCTACGGCCCGTTGCGCCGCTGCGGCGATGACCGGAGGGAGTGAGTTGGAAAAAAGGTAGGGGCGTGACCGCTGCCGCAAGAGCTCGACGATTTCCTTTCGACCGGACGTAAACCCGCCTACCGCTCCTCCCAATGCTTTTCCCAACGTGCTGGTGACGATCTCGATCCGGTCCGCAACACCGAAATGGTCCGCTGTGCCGCGGCCGTTGCGCCCGAGCACACCGGTTGCGTGGCTATCGTCCACGATCACCGCGGCATTGTATCGATCTGCGAGCTCGACGATGCGGTCGAGTTTCGCGAGATCCCCATCCATGGAGAAAACTCCGTCCGTCGCGATCAGGCGTAGCCGGCTGGTGGCCGATTCGCGCAGTTTGGCCTCCAGGTCTGCCATGTTGGAATGGGCGTAGCGGAGCCGTGTAGCCTTACAGAGTCTGATGCCATCGATGAGGCTGGCATGGTTCAAGGTATCGCTGATGACGGTGTCTTGCTCGTCGAGTAGCACTTCAAAGAGTCCACCATTGGCGTCGAAACAAGAGCTATAGAGGATGGTGTCCTCGGTGCCGAGGAAGGCACTGATCGTCTGTTCGAGTTGTTTGTGGAGGTCCTGCGTGCCGCAGATGAACCGGACGGAGGCCATGCCGTAGCCATGTTTGTGTAGCCCTTCGATGGCGGCCTGTTTGATATCAGGATGGTTGGCGAGGCCCAGATAGTTGTTGGCGCAGAGATTGAGGACCTCGCCCTGCGCGACGCGAATCTCGGCCCCCTGTGGGCCGAGGATCTGTCGCTCAGATTTGTAGAGGCTGGCCGCACGGATGTCAGCGAGCCGTTTTGTAAGAGTATTTTTGAGTGAGTCGTAGGCCATGTTATCGACAGCAACGAAGAACTAGGAACGATGAATGCTGAATGAAAGAGTGTGAGTTCATCGTTCAGCGCTCAGCATTCAGCGTTAGGGTTTGAGGACCACCTTGCCGCATTGTCCTGAGTTGATCAATTCGAATCCCTGCGCGAAGTCTTTTATGGGAAAGGTATGGGTAATGATCGGTTTGATATTGAGTCCGGCCTGAAAGAGACCGGCCAGGCGATACCAGGTTCTAAAGAGCCGGCGACCCGTCACCCCATAGACACGGATACCCTTGAAAATAATTTCGTTGGGCAGATCAAACGACACGGATCCGGTCGGAATGCCGAAGAGTGTCACCCGGCCTCCGTTCTTTACGGCACTGAAGGCTTGGTGCAAGGCGGTCGGGTTGCCGGACATTTCGAGCGAGGCATCGACCCCTTCACCGGCTGTGATCTCGCGAATGGCGGAAGCGATTTGTGCCGGGGTTTCAGTCTTGGCATTGAGCACGTGATCGGCCCCGACCTGTTTAGCCAGGTCCAGGCGATAGGCGCTGACATCCGTGGCGATGATTAGGGAGGCGCCGGCCGTTCGCGCGACGGCGGCGGCAAACAAACCGGTCGGGCCACAGCCGGTGATCAGGACGGTCTGTCCCGTGAGGTCTTCGACTAACGCGGCGTCGACCGCGTTGCCGAGCGGCTCTTGGACACAGGCCAGTTCCGGTGGAATCGAGAGCGACGTCTTCCAGAGCACGGCTTCCGGCAAGACGACGTATTCCGCGAAGGACCCGTCAAGATCCACCCCTAGGATGCGGTAATTTTTGCAGACATGCGCCTGGCCGGTGCGACATTGGAAACAATGGCCACAAGTCAGGTGCGATTCAGCTGCGACATAGTCCCCTACTTTGACCAAGGTGACCTCGGCCCCGATCTCTACCACCTCGCCGCACATTTCGTGGCCGATGATTCTGGGCGGGTGGATGCGGCTATGGGCCCAGGGGTCCCAATTGTAAATGTGGGCATCCGTTCCGCAGAGCGAGGTGGCTTTGACGCGGATGATGGCATCGGTGAGGCCCGGTTTGGGATCTGGGCAAGTGGTGGCAGTCAATCCTGGTTGTGCCGCTGTCTTGACGAGCGCACGCATGGCCCCATTGTATACTAGGTATTCCCTTTCGCCTACCCCTCAGGTTGCGTCAGGGTTCGCGAGGTCGGTAGGATGTGACCCATGAAGGCGCTGTCCCATCGAGGTTTCGTGTTGGTACTGGTTGGTTTGTGCGTCGTGGCGCTCTCTTGTTTCTCTCTCATTTCACCCGTCCTTTCCGCTTTCTTGCCGCAAAGCGCTTCTCCGTCCGGTCCTCCGAAGCGGTGGGTACAGTTTGAGCTGAATCAATCGGGGCCAATGGGGGAGCTGCAAATCGGTAAGCCCATCGTGCTGACGATGGTCCTCAGGGGCGTAGCGGTTGGTGTGACTCCAGTGGTCGCGACCTCTGAATCGAAGGCGTTTTACTCCCAAACGGTTACGCTTGAGCCGGATGCAGCCTCGCAGACGTTGAAGGGGACGGTCACGCTTGAGCCGATTCCGATGAGTTTGACCTCTGTGCCGCCCCAAGCGGTGCGGGTCCAAGTGACGTTCGCGCGTTCCCGGCAAGATAAGGTGGAACGGTTCCTGCGGCGGGTCGTCTATGTGACGATGGATCGTTCAGAGGGGGGTCGTGAAACGAGTGAGTTGTCCCCTGTCAGTCGCGAGGAGTCGCAGAGCGACGGTGTGATTGTGGATGACGTGCAGCCCTCCGTGGAGCCGTTGTTGACTGGCTCCTTGGCCGAGGAGGATGTGGTCACGTTGGCCTCCCCAGGGGAGGAGAAGGCCTATTGGCAGCAGGTGAGCCACCTCATTAGCCGGAGCTGGGCTCGCCAGGTCCGCGGAGCTCTACGTGGAACGAGCGGCGTCACGGTGAAGGTCCGTTTCAAGTTGTATCCTAACGGTCGCGCGCAGTTGATCGAAGTCGAGAAAGGGTCCGGCGCGCGTGACATCGACGAGGCCGGAATCTATGCGGTGGTCCATGCCCAACCGTTCCCGTCGTTTCAAGCCGAGTTGGGAGAGGAGCCCATTGATGTGCATGTCCGGATGCGAACCGGCGGCAAGGACAGGCCTCTTGAGGTGCAGTCGGTCGGGGGTCTGTTGCACGGCAAGTTCGATGTGTCAGGTCAATTTTCAAAGAAATAAGTGGCAGCCAGTTCAGGCTCTGATTGCGTTACCTTTGTCTAGGAGGGTTGATTGATGTTGCAGAAGAAACGGAAAAGTTTGGTCGTGGTTTTGTGGCTCGGGGCCATGGTCTGGCTTCCAGCCTTGGCCCAGGCAGAGCCAGCCCGTTGGAACGTAGACCTGGACCATTCGGCGATCGAGTTTCGCGTGGCGCATATGGTGGTCTCCAAAACCACAGGCCGGTTCATGGACTATGCCGGGTTTATCGATATGGACGCCGAAGCGGGGACCGTAAAGGCCATTGAGGCCACGATCAAGACCGCTTCGGTGAACACGAATCATGAAAAACGGGATGCCCATTTGCGGAATGCCGATTTTTTCGACGTGGAACGGTATCCGACGATGACCTTCAAGATGAAGAGCTATAAGAAGACTCCGGAGGGCTATACGGCGCTGGGAGACCTCACGCTGCATGGAGTAACCAAGGAGATTACACTCGTGGGCCACTATAACGGAGCGACGAAGGATCCCTGGGGGAATACCAGGGCCGGTTTCAGCGCGGAGGGGAAACTCAACCGCAAAGACTTCGGCATGGTCTGGAACAAGACCTTGGATAGCGGCGGGCTTGTCGTCGGCGATGAGGTGCAGATTCTGCTCGATATCGAATGTATCAAGGCAAAGCCATAGTAGGACGCTGAAAAAGTCCGCCAGCCTGAAACGCTGAACGGTGAGCGATGAACAATGAACGAGGAAGCTAATTCTCCTTTCAGCGTTCATCGTTTAGAATTCACAGTTGTGTGTTCGCTGCGGCCTTGCGGGACAGCCATTTTGAGCGTCCTGCAGGGCTTTAGCCTGCTCACACGTTGTTGTTGGTCGGTGGTTCATCTTCCCGAGGGCGATCAATCATGAAGGCGATGGTCTTGGCGCGCACAGCGGACGTGGGAACCTCTCCGCTACAGCTTTGCGAACTTCCAGTTCCCGTGCCAGGCCCGGGGGAGCTCCTGGTTCGCCTCACCGTTTGCGGGATCTGCCGGACAGATCTTCACGTCATCGAAGGCGAGTTGGCCAACCCACGGCTTCCCCTCATTCCCGGCCATCAAGCCGTCGGGGTCGTGAGTCAGGTTGGCGCCGGCGTGAGTGAACGGACAGTCGGGGAGCGGGTCGGCATCGCCTGGCTGCAGCAGACATGCGGTACTTGTGAATTTTGTACGAGCGGGCGCGAGAACCTCTGCGAGGGCGCCAGGTTTACCGGGTATCAGGTCGATGGAGGCTATGCGGAATATGCGCTCGTCCCGGCGGTATTTGCCTACCCGATTCCATCGGTCTTCAGTGATGAAGAGGCGGCCCCGCTCCTCTGTGCCGGGATCATCGGCTACCGCGCGTTGCGCCTGAGCGGCATCCAGCCTGGCCAACGGCTCGGTCTCTACGGGTTTGGAGCCTCCGCTCACATCGCCATCCAGATTGCTCGTCATTGGGGTTGTCAGGTCTATGTCAGCTCGTTGAAGCCGGAGCATCAACGGCTTGCTCGTGAGTTGGGCGCCGTCTGGGTGGGCGGGGCGACCGACAGGCCGCCGGATAGGCTCCACGATTCGATCATCTTTGCGCCGGCCGGAGAATTGGTCCCGCCGGCGTTGCGATCACTGGAACGAGGCGGGACGCTCGCCCTCGCCGGCATTCACATGACGCCGATTCCCTCGCTGGATTACGATCGCGAGGTCTTTGGCGAGAAGGTCATTCGAAGCGTCACGGCTAATACGAGGCAGGACGGGCTCGATCTCCTGCGCGAGGCCGCGGCGATTCCCATCAAACCCACGACCCTGTCGTTTCCTCTCGCCGAGGCCAACCGCGCGCTGCAAGAGTTAAAAGCCGGACGTTATTCGGGAGCCGGCGTACTCATTCTCTCGTAACTAATCCAGCGGAAAGTCAGGAGAGCTCTATGGTAGGATTTTTCGCCATGCGTGAGACTCGTTTCATTTTCTTGTTGGCCTGTAGCCTGTTGTTCACCGGCCTGCCGGCTTGGGCGCTAGAGTTTACCGCCGATCAGGTCACCAAGATTGATGGCCGAACGCATAAGGCCATCATCTATTACCGCGATCAGATGTGGCGGATCGAGCACCATTCGATGGGGCCGGTCAACGTCAGTATCGTGCGGAAGGACAAGCAGGTCGTGTGGCTGCTGCTGTCGCGGATGAAACACTTCAAGACGCTGCCCTATAGTCCGGAGCAGGATCTTCGGGTCAGTGAACAGCTGGACGGAGAAGTTTCGCGGCAGGAGATCGGCACGGAAGTGCGCGAGGGGCATCCGACGATCCTGTACGAAGTCACGACGAAACAAGGGGAGCTGGTCGAGGTCTATTATCAGTGGGTCGCCACGGACATTCATTTTCCGATGAAGCTGGCGAGGAAAGACGGGAGTTGGATCGTGGAGTATCAGCATGTGAAGTTGCGGTCCGTGTCGGACTATCTCTTTAATCTTCCGCTCAATTTTCATCCGTTGGAAGATTTCAAGAAGCAAGAAACGCCGGAGCCTGCCGGGCCCGGCATGTAACGTCACAAGGAGGCGGGATCGTGCGAGCATCCGGAATCATCGTGGGTATTGTGATTGCAGGCGTGATCGGAATCGGTGGATCCGTTCATGCGTTGGACGTGTCCGACGTCGTTCGGGAATGGACTCCTGAGGGAAAGAAACTCGCGGCCGAGCGAGCGAAGTTGCCGGCTCACGACGAGATGGTCAAGGTGCCCGCCGGGCTCTTTCTGATGGGGAGCGACAAGAAGACGGATCGCAACGCCTATCAGGCTGAGCTTCCCCAGCGGAAGATCTACCTGGATGCCTACGAGATCGACCAGTTCGAAGTGACGACCGTGCAATATTTGAAGTACGTCCTGGCTAAGGATTTACCTCCGCTTATCGATTGGCAGTACGACGGTGGCAATTTCCAGGAGACGATGGCCAGCCATCCTGTGATGCATGTGTCCTGGGCCGATGCCGACACCTACTGCAAGTGGGCGGGCAAACGCCTCCCGACGGAAGCGGAATGGGAGAAGGCGGCGCGCGGCGAAGACGGGCGCATTTACCCTTGGGGCAATCAGCCAGCCGGCTTATCCCGTGCGAACTTCGGTCGAACCGGTTTGTCGGGGCCAGTGCGGGATCGTCCGGAGCGGTTGCTGCTCTATCCTCCGATTATTTCCGTGGACAAATATGACAATGCCGTCGGTCCCTATGGCACGTTCCAGATGGCGGGGAACGTGGCTGAGTGGGTGGCAGACTGGTACGACAAGGAATATTACAAGACGGCGCCGGATCGAAACCCCAAGGGACCAGAGAAGGGCACCCAGAAAAGTTTCCGTGGCGGAGGCTGGATCGACAGCACGCCGAGCGTGCGGGGCGCGCAACGCAATGGCACCGATCCCAGCACGAAAATGAACTGGATGGGTTTTCGCTGCGCGAAAGACGCGAAGGACTAACGATGAACATGGAGCGCTGAACGATGAGCGCCGAGCAGGACGGGAAGCCGGTAGAAGCCGGACAATATCTCAAAGTCAGGACCAAGCAGTTTGCTTTGGAGATCGTCCGGCTCTATGTTTCACTGCCTAAGAAGACTGAGGCGCTCGTGTTGGGCAAGTAGCTCTTGCGGAGTGGCACCTCAGTTGGCGCCCATTATCGAGAAGCCCAGCGAGCCCGATCCAACGCCGAGTTTATCAGCAAGTTCGAGGCGGGTATGCAGGAGCTGGAGGAGACTCTCTATTGGTTTGAATTGCTTGAGGAGAGCGGGATTGTTACGGGAGACAGAATTTCAACGCTACAGAAAGAAGCGAATGAACTCATGGCGATCATGGTCGCGTCGGTTAAGACAGCCAAGGGAATTAGTTAGCGTTCGCGAATGTACTCCGCGCAACGTTCTTTGGTCCCACCGTTCATCATTCATCGTTCCGCGTTCAGTGTTTAGCGCGTAGCAGCGCGAGCGCCTGCTCGCTGGCTTCTTTGACCAGGATGCCCATTTTCGAGTGGGAGGGTTCGAAGTCGACGGGGAGATCGTAATGGCGGAGGCGTTCGCTGGCGGTGGGGCCAATGGACGCTACGACCATCTTTCTGCAGGCGTCTGTGAATCGCGCGATGTTGCCGTCCTGTTCAAGTAACTGCATCACATGATCGATCTGCGCGGCGTTGGTGATCAACATTACGTGAACGCGTCCCGCAAGAATCTCGCCGAGCACCTGCCGCAACGGGGCTTTGTCCTCCGGGAGCGTCCAACGGTAAATGGGCACGGGAAAGACGTCTGCTCCACGCTGCTTCAGGGATTCCACGAGCTCAGGGTTGGACGTGCCATATTCTTGCACCGCGACGCGGAGGCCCTTGAGGGGCCGGTAGGAGTCCAGCGTGGCGAGCACTTCCACCCAGGTATTTGGTTCCGGCACGGTAAGCGTCGGGGTGATGCCAAGGGCCTTGAGCGCCGCAGCAGGCTTGGGGCCGCGGGCGACGGTTGCCGTCCGCTTGAGCCCCTCCAGGATCGACGGCAGGGGATAGCGCGACTGGAGAATCTCGAAGAGAGTGGTGGCGCCGATGCCCGTCATGAGGATCAGGAGATCGATCTGTCCGCCGATTAATTCGTCGCCCAAGCGCAAGGCAGCGGGATTATTCTGAATCGGAACTTCCTGGAGAGCAGGAGCCACAAGAGGCTTGCCGCCACAATGTTCGATCAGCCGGGCCATCTCCTTGGCCATGCGGCTTTCGAATGATGCGACGCTAATTCCCGCGAAGCCTGCTTCTTTGGTCATAGCTGCGAATTAGAAATGAAAAATTAAAAATGCAAAATGTAAAAAGAGCTAGGTGCGGGATGTTTTCTTCGCTTTTGAGATGATTGCTCCAAGAATTTTGGCGAGCTCCGAAGCTTCTTGCTCTAGAAGCTCTAATGAATCGGTAGTCGCAATGCCGGATTCGCGAATCAATCTAAGCCAGTAGCCCGTTTCGCGCGCTTCCTTGAGCGCGATGGCCATTTTACTCACGAAGTCGGCTTTACTCTGACCGGCTTGAGCCTCTTCAACGTTGGCTCCGATCGAGGTTCCGGATCGCAGGAGTTGGAGAGACAGACTTCTTGTTGCGCCAGAGGTTCGCTCGAGGCCTCTGCACAGCTTGACGATTTGTAGGGCAAACGAGAACGTGCGTTCGACGATGTCCGCTCGGCCCCCTACTTGTTCATTTTGCATTGTTACTTTTGCAGTATGGCATCCAGCGCGCAGCGGAAGCCCGTGGACTCGTTGCGGATCGTCGGATCGCTGTCCACGCGGGTGAAGATGCGGACTGTTGGGGTCTCGTTCTGCCAGCCCGCGCCACGAATGACTTTCTTGATTCCGCTATCAGGACCCTGAGGATTCTTCGCCGGGCTCTTCTCGTAGTAGCGGGAATCGTACCAGTCGTTGACCCATTCCCAGACATTGCCGGCCATGTCGTAGGCGCCGAAGGGGCTCTTGCCCAATTCGTAGCTCCCGACCGGCATCAAGGTTTTTTCGCCGGTCCATTGCTGATTGAAGTTCAGATGTTTGTTCGTGGGCTCGACATTGCCCCAGGGGAATCGCCGGTCGGCTATGCCCTTGGCCGATTTTTCCCATTCGGCTTCCGTCGGAAGACGCTTGCCCGCCCATTTGCAGTAGGCCTCTGCGTCGAACCAATCCACATTGATGACGGGCCGGTCGGTCATCGTGTCCGTGATGGTTTCTCCCTGCCAGAGATTTCTTGTCGGGTTTTTCGGGTTCTGCGGGACCCGATGGCCTGTGGCCTTGACGAACCCCAGATAGCGGCCGTTGGTCACTTCGAATTTATCGATAAAGAAGGTGTCCACAAACACGTCATGGCGGGGATATTCATCGCGCCCTCCATCCCGGTCTCCGTGCGGGACTCCCATGGGAAAGGAGCCGGCCTGAACCTCGACCATCGGCGCGCCGTCTTTGCCCATCGGGGTTGTGAGCGGTTGGTCGGCAGCGAGGAGCGGGGATTGGTGCATCGAGAGGCAGAGCAGGGTCGCAACAAGAATCAATCGAAAAGACATGGCGGTGAACTCCTTGTTCAAGATCGAAAGCGGGCACATCGTACCATAGGGGGAAGTCGAAGCGCAGCAGCCTGCGTCCTCTTCGTTCCATGGATTTTTAATTGACGGAGCCGAGGTGGCTCCCTACTATACGGGCACGATTATTAATAGAGGTTGGTTATGGCTGTTCCGCTTCATCGAGGATTGCGACATGTGGCGCTACGCGTCACGAATCTTGCTCGTTCCCGCACGTTCTATGAACAGCTGTTGGGGATGCAGGTGGTGTGGGAGCCGGACCAGGACAATGTCTATTTCAGTTCCGGTTCGGACAATTTCGCTCTGCACCAGATCCCACCATCTGAGCTGGCTGCCTATCAGCCTCTGAAGGGGCAATTGCTGGATCACGTCGGCGTGATTGTGGAGAGCCCTGAGGCAGTCGATCGGATGTATCGGGAGATCGAGCCGCGCTTGCCGCAGTTGGGCGGGCTGGTCGTGAAGCAGCCGAAGCAGCATCGCGACGGGAGCTATTCGTTTTATTTCTCCGATCCGGATGGAAACGTGATTCAGGCTCTGTATGAACCGAACATCAGCAAGCTTAAATGGGAAGTGACGAGTGACCAGTGATGAGTGATCGGTTACAAGACAAGCGGAAGTCCGTTTCAGGCCCATCACTTATCACTCATCACCCATCACAATTATGAAGATCTGGGACAGTCTGCCAAAAAATCAGTATCTCAGCCTGGCGCCTTGGTCTTGGGTGCAATTGGAAAGCGCTGAGGCCCCCGGGCCTTTTCCGTTTGTCTCAGGGGTGGCGCCGGAAGTCGTCGCGAGTCTCCAGGAAGCCCATAGCCTCCTGTCCAGCTCGATCGATACAGCGATTAGCGATGTCTTTTCCAAGCGGGCTCCGGTGGACGACCCGGATCGCCAGCGTCGATTGGAAGATGCCTATGCGGAAGTGATCAGCACTCGCCCCTATCTGCAACAGCACATTCGCTGCGGGCGAAAGCCTGACGGGACGTTCCAATGGGAGTTTCCGACCGATCCCACTAAATCCGCCACGGTCACCAACGGTGGACTCAGGATTTTTCATTCCGTGAAGCGGCAGGCCATTCCGATCGGATTCGATCAGCGACAGTTGGGGCCGCTGGTGGGAAAGGTCCTGGGGTTCCTGGACGGTACCCATCAGCCCGATGAAATCAGAACAGTGGTGGCGACTTCTGGGCGGGATGGAGAACGAGTCCTCACGCGACTGATGGAAGCGCTGCACCAGCATGAATGTTTGGTCAGTGCGGATACCTCCTCTGTCCGGTCCCGCTGGTTCGAAACGCTGCAAGATAAAGATACGCTTCATCTCGGCCATGCCGCATTGCTGTATCGGCAACAGAACCAAGCCCTATTGTTCGATCCCTGGCTGCTCCCCTGGTTTGCGGAATCCTCCATTCCGTCGCTCTGGGGATCGCTGCTGCCGAAGCCGGCTGCCGTATTTTTGACCCACGATCACGACGACCATGTGGACCCTCGCACGCTGTTGCACCTGCCCAAGGACACGCCGATCATCGTGCCGAGCCGACGAAATCGTCGCATCCTGTCCTACGATTATCTGTCGCTGCTGCGAGAGCTGGGATTCGGCAACGTGATCGAGTTAGCGCATGGGGAGCGCTGGGCCTTCGAGGGAGGGGCCGTCTACTCCGTGCCCTTTTATGGCGAAGATCCCTGCGATCTGGAGATGCCGCGCAACTGCTATCTTATTGTCGATCGGGGCTACAACGTGCTGGTGCATGCGGACAGCGGGCCGACGAATAGCGGCAAGTCCGCGCTCAAGGACGGCGTGATCCAGGCGCTCGTGCAGAAACATGGGCCGATTTCTCTGGTGCTGGCCTCGCAGCAGCAACTGCTCGAAGTCCGTGGCCATGCGGCTCACGCGCCCCTGTCGCATCCCGGCAAATGGCTGGACGTGGGAGAGAACGGCTATCTCACGAATGCGTATCTTGCCGACGTCTGTGCCGCGGCGCAGGCGACACTCTTCGTGTCCTATGCCACAGGCGGCGCAGACTGGTATCCGGATCATCTCTCGTTCATGTTCAGTAAACGAAATCCAGCCCGCACAGCCCTGTTGACGGCTCACTGGGAACGGCCGGAAGCGCTCAAGGATCTTCTCGCTCCCAAGGGATGCGGGTATCACCAGGGGCAGGCGTTGGATCTGTTTCGTGGCACGGCGGACGGGCTGGTGCTGCCGATGAAGACCGGGGAGGCTTTGACGCCTCTGTCCCTCTACCGGCTCGACCATGGTGATCCCCCCTTCATGAAGGCCGGAAGCCGCTCCGCACCATCTCGTTAGATTAATAAGGATTGATTATGGCCACGCGCAAGACAGAGCAAGCCCCGATCCTCGTGACCGGTGTTGCAGGATTTATCGGCTTTCATACGGCGCTCAGATTGCTGGAGCGAGGCGAGAAGGTGATCGGGCTCGACAACGTCAACGACTACTACGATGTGAGGCTGAAGAAGGCCAGGCTCGCGAAGCTGAAGCCTTTCAAGCAGTTCATCTTTACCAAGACGGACCTGGCGAGCCGGGTGAAGATGCGGAAGCTCTTTGCCGAGCAGCCGATCGCGAAGGTGGTTCATCTGGCGGCACAAGCCGGCGTGCGATATTCGCTGGTGAACCCTCATGCCTACACGGACAGCAACATCGAAGGGTTTCTGAACGTTCTGGAAGGCTGCCGGCACGCAAAGGTGCAGCACCTCGTCTATGCCTCGTCGAGCTCCGTCTATGGCGGCAATACCCAGATGCCCTTTTCGATCCACGACAACGTGGATCATCCGGTCTCGCTCTATGCGGCCAGCAAGAAGGCCAATGAACTCATGGCCCATTGCTACGCGCATCTCTATCGGATTCCCTGCACGGGGCTGCGGTTCTTTACCGTCTATGGGCCTTGGGGTCGGCCCGATATGGCGCTCTTCATTTTCACGAAGGCGATTTTGGAGGGGAAGACGATTGAGGTCTACAACCACGGGAAGATGCGCCGCGACTTTACCTATGTCGATGACATCATTGAAGGGGTGATCCGGACTCTCGATCGTCCTGCCAGGCCAAATCCCGCCTGGTCCGGCGATAAGCCAGATCCGGGAACCAGTTCAGCCCCGGCCAGGATCTACAATATCGGCAACCACCAGCCGGTCGAATTACTACGGTTCATCGAGGTGCTGGAACGGACGATCGGAAAAAAGGCCAAGAAAAAGCTGTTGCCGATTCAGCCAGGTGACGTGCCTGCCACCTATGCAGATATCCAGGACCTGTCCAGAGATGTCGGGTTTAAGCCGGCGACGCCCATCGAGGTGGGAATTCCGCGGTTCGTGCAGTGGTATCGGGAGTTTTACAAAGTTTGAGATCTGCCAGTCCCTTAGAGCGTCGCACCGTTTCTGGTGGGGGCTATCATGGGGGACGGTGGCCGGATGGCTCAGGGGGCCGACCAGACGAGAGTAGCGGTTCAATCGATTCGGGACGCAGACCTTCGACATTCGGCAGGACGAGATCGGCCTCGGTCAGTGATTCGGGAGGATAGGTCGTCGCCAGGGCGAGGACTCTCATGCCTGCTGCCTTGGCTGAGCGGATGCCGGCCAGGGAATCTTCTATCACGAGACATTGGGCAGCGGTGATCAGTGGCGGGCGGGGATCCGCCGCGTTCAGTCGTGTGAGGGCTGCATGATAGATCGCCGGATCCGGCTTGCCCCTGGCGACGTCCTCTGCCGACACAATGACCGCGAAGTCCCGCTCGATGGCCGTGCCGCGCAGCGCCTGGTCG
Organism: Nitrospirota bacterium; assembly: GCA_026387615.1. Classification (GTDB taxonomy): domain Bacteria; phylum Nitrospirota; class Nitrospiria; order Nitrospirales; family Nitrospiraceae; genus Palsa-1315. Next base: position 9,867 of record JAPLLI010000214.1, on the reverse strand, counting down.
ATTTGTTCCCGTCGGCCTCCTGTGGCAATGGCCAATCGATACCGGGACCCGGCTTGCTTGACGAACTCGACGACGCCGGGAAAGAGGGCTGGCTTGTGGAGGGCCGTGTAGGCCCGGAAGAGGGTCGCCTTCCGCTCCATGATGGTCCGTAAGAGATCCCGGTCGCAGGCGCCGTCTCTGGTGGTGAGGAGCGCTGCGGCGCAGGTGCGCTCATCCATGCCGAGGTAGGTGTCGTAGTAGTCCTCTTTCGTCAGCGCGAGGTCATGTTCGGCCAATGCTTGCTGGAAGCAATGGAGGTGCGGCGTTTCGTCGTCGGCGATGACGCCGTTGAAGTCGAAAATGATGGCGCGGATCATGGCCTGGCCTCGCGGACTCGTGGAGTCAGGCCACTGTAGCGAAATAGTGTTGTTCGAACAAGCAGCTTTGCCTTGTTCCATCCTCGTTGCTGGGGTATTCTCCGCCCTGAGTCAGTGAAACGTAAAGCGTGACACGTTCAAAGAATGTCCCTCACCCGGTTCCCTCATTTTTTATGTCCGACCGATTGTTCTGATGACTGACTACGGTGTGCTGGCAAATCTGCTCGTGATTTTTACGGCGTCGATCGCCGTTGTGTTCGTCTTCCACCAGTTTCGGCTGCCCTCGATCGCGGGCTTTTTGGTCGCGGGCGCGCTCATCGGCCCCCACGGGTTGAACCTCATCTCGGACATCGGCACGGTGCAAATTTTGGCGGAGATCGGGGTCGTTCTGCTCCTCTTCACCATCGGCATCGAATTTTCGCTGGCGCAATTGGCCTCCATGCGACGGCTCATGTTCCTGGCTGCGCCGCTTCAGGTCGCCGGCGTGCTGTTGATTGCGTGGATCGGGGCGACGCTGATCGGGCTGTCCTGGCGGCAGGGGCTGTTCTGGGGATTCCTGTTTTCCCTAAGCAGTACGGCGATCGTGTTGAAGACTTTGGCTGAGCGGGGAGACAGCGACTCGATCCATGGCCGGGCCACGATCGGCATTCTGGTTTTCCAGGACCTGGCCGTCGTGCCGATGATGCTGCTGACGCCGATTCTGGCCAGCCAATCGGATGGAGGCGGGCTGGCGATTCTGTTCACCTTGGGGAAGTCGATTCTGGTGGTCGTGCTTGTCATCGCCGCCGCCTGGTATCTGGTCCCCAAGCTGCTGGAACATATCGTTCGCAGCCGCAGCCGCGAGCTCTTTCTGCTGACGATCATCGTCCTCTGTCTCGGGATCGCGTGGCTCACCTCGCTCGGCGGTCTGTCGCTGGCTCTGGGCGCGTTCATTGCCGGGCTGGTTCTTTCTGAATCGGAGTATAGCCACCAGGCCGTGGCCGAAGTGTTGCCCTTCCGCGACAGTTTCAACAGTCTCTTCTTTGTGTCGATTGGCATCCTGATGGACTGGCGGGTGCTCTTCGAGTATCCGTTGCCGGTGGCCGGGCTTCTGGTGACGGTTCTCCTGGTCAAGTGTTTCGCCGGGGCCGGAGCGGTCTTGCTGGCGGATGTCCCGCCCCGTTCGGCGATGATGGTAGGCATCGCCCTGGCGCAGGTCGGCGAGTTCAGTTTCCTGCTGGCGCAGCAAGGGCAGCAGAACGGCCTGTTGCGGGGCGCCCCCTATCAAATTTTTCTTGCCGTGTCGGTGCTCTCGATGATTGCGACGCCCTTTCTGATGCAGTGGTCGCCGCACCTGGCCCGCCGGGTGGAGGCCTGGCAGCGGCTTCGTCATTGGTTGCCCAGTCGCACCACCGCCCACGTCTTACAGACCGAAGGCAAGCAGATCAGGATGAAGGACCACGTCATTATCGTCGGGTATGGGCTGAACGGGAGAAATCTTGCCCGCGTGCTTGGCGACACAGAGATCCCCTATCTGGCTCTGGATCTGAATGGCGATACCGTCAATCGCGAAGCGAAACATGGGGCGCCGGTCTACTACGGCGATGCCACCAATCCGAATGTGCTGCGGCACATGAAGGTCGAGGACGCGAAGGTGCTGGTGGTCGCCATGTCGGATCCGTTCACCACCAGGCGGACCGTGCAGGTGGCCAAGGGACTGAATCCGAAGCTGCACGTCGTCGTGCGGACCCGCTATCTCCGGGAATTAGAGGAACTGCACCAGCTCGGCGCGGATGATGTGGTGCCGGAAGAGTTCGAGACCTCCATCGAGATTTTCGCTCTGGTGCTCCGCACCTACAAGTTGCCGCAGGAGTTTGTGACGCAAAAAGCCGAGCAGGTTCGCCGCGAGGGCTATGCCTTGCTCCGTCGCAGCGAATTGCCGGATCTCGCCCATCATCTTCGTGGCGGGACCTTGACCGATGCGGAAGTCGAAACCTGCCGCATCGACGAGGGTTCGCCTGCGCGCGGGAAGACATTGGCTGAGATCTCCCTCCGTCCGCGCACGGGCGCGTCGGTGATCGCCTGGACGCGCGCCGGCGTGACACAATCGAACCCGTCGGAGAAGACTCGGTTGCTGGCGGGCGATATTGTGGTGTTGCTCGGTTCGCGCGCGCAGATCCGGCAGGCGATGGGGTTGCTCGTGCAGATGGATGCGGGGTGAGTCTGCCGGTTAACTCTTCCAGCGAAGCGTGACTCGTTCTTTGAGCGGATGGTCGAGGGGCTGCCCTGTTTGGACCGACGCGAGGTGCGCGGCCTTCAACTTGTAGTACCACTTGGCCGGGGTATCGGCATCGTCGATGAGCATCAAGGAGGGCTTATAGCGTAATCCTACCGTTTGGCGTTCCATCGCTTCTCGATCCTGCCTCATGAATACGTTGGCGAAATAGCGAAAGATGGTCTTGGAAAACGGCAGCCAGCCGAGGCAGTTCCAGGCTGCGGTAAAATCGATGCGGCATTGCTGGTCCGTAATCGGCGTGACGGTGGCGCGGGTGGAGACGAAGAGCGATCCGCATTGAACGAACTCGAACCGCTGGTTGGGCAGCACGAAATCGATGGTCGTCGTGAGCGGCGCACCGTACAGCATATTAAAGAGCTTATAGGGTCCGCTGTTTTTGGACGGGGCATGCGGCGACATGCGGAAGCCGTTGGGAATCGGTTCAAAGGCCTTGGCTTTTTCGTGCATGCTCGCCTGGGTGCGCCACCAGGAGCTTTGATGCACGAAGGGGCCATGAGCCGGGTCCATCAGGCCGACGATGCCGTAGTCGATGGTGCAATCCAACAGGGTCGAAATGTGAATCATGCGATAGGGGGACGACGGGAGCGGCAGCGGCGGCACATCCGGGACGATCTGGTTCGGTTGTTGAGGGTCTGGCACGAACACCCACACATAGCCGTCCCGTTCGCGGCAGGCGTAGGAGGTGATGCCGATTTTGTCTGCTTGAATGGGAGAGTCTGCGACCAATGCGGGAATCCCACGGCAGCGGCCGGTCTGGTCGAACTGCCACCCATGGTAGGCACACTCGACACAGTCGCCTTTCATTTGGCCGAACGATAACGGCATTCCGCGATGGGGACAAATGTCGCGCATGGCCGCGACCGCTCCCTGTGATGTTTTGCAGACGAGGATCGGGAGGCCTAAGAGAACGGTCCCCTTCAGGCTGCCGGGAGCAAGTTCGCTGCTCAGGCATGCGGGATACCAGAAGCCGAACAGTGGTGCGCTCTTGGAGGGTTTGATTTCAGTAATGAGGTCGCTATTCATGGAAAAAGGAGGGACGCACGTGAGAGGACCAGCCTGGTCGTGAATATAGCGAGTGGGTCATGGAACGTCAAGCCAGCTAGCGTCTCTTGGCGGGGGGGCCTGCTGGTCTCCCATTGCGCGCGTCGAGGGAGCACCTTCTTAGTGTGCGGCCTCTGCGAGCAGAGAGACCGCCCTGGCAGCCTGGCCCCTTCTCGTTCCTTGACAAGAAAAAGAAGCGGAGACTATAGTCAAAACCTCATTGAAATTGCGGTATTCACGCGGGTCTGATCGAAAAAGAGGGTGCATGACAATCACGCAGACGGATCCAGCGGTGGCTTTGGCCAACCTCCAAGCTTCCAAGCCTGAGAAGGTGACGATCGTGCTGCTGAGCGGCGACATGGATCGAGCGATGGCGGCCTTCATCATCGCCACCGGGGCCGCTGCCATGGGGATGCAGGTTACGGTCTTTTTTACTTTCTGGGGTCTCAATACCATTCGCCGGAAAGGCGCGGCCAGCTCTGCGAAGGATTGGCTCCGCCGGATGTTCGGCCTGTTGAACACGGGCGGCGCGGATAACCTGCCCCTCTCGCGGTTCCATTTCTGGGGGCTGGGTACGAAGATGATGAAAGTAGTCATGAAGCAGAACCGGATGCCCGGTGTGCCGGAGCTCATGGAGACGGCGTTGGAGCTGGGGGTTCGTTTCATTGCCTGCACGACGACCATGGGGTTGATGGGCATCACGACAGATACCCTCATCGAAGGCATCGATCAGTTCGCGGGGGTGACGACCTATCTCGCGGAAGCAAAGCAGGGCAGCGTGAATCTCTTTATCTGAGGAGCGAGGCGGGCGGGAAAGGCGAGACAGTCAGAAACACGTCACGCAAGTCGCGCTTTTCGCGCGTTTTTCTGAGGGAGCAAAGAAATGATTCAAGCCGATGTGAAGCTCGATACGCTGGGGTATTTTTGCCCGATGCCGATTATCATGACCTTGAAGAAGATCAAGGAACTGACGGTGGGTCAGGTCCTGGAAGTCGTGTCGGACGACGAAGGCATCAAGAAAGACATGCCGGCCTGGTGCGACACGACCGGCCATCAGATGGTCGGTCTCGAAGAAGAGCAGGCGAAATCAGGCATGATCTATAAAGCCTTTGTGAAAAAGACAAAGTAACCGCATAGGTGCGGACTCAGTGGAGAGAGAAGCCGGAGGGATGATGATCAGACCTCCGGCTTCGTTGTTTCAATGGCGGGTAGGGTAGGGCATGGACCGCATCATCGAATGTGTGCCGAACTTCAGTGAGGGGCGAAGCCGGACGACGGTCCGCGCGCTGGTGGACGCGGTGGAATCCGTGCCGGGGGTCTGGCTGTTGGACCAGACGATGGATCGGGATCACCATCGCTCTGTCTTGAGCTTTGCCGGCGAGCCGGGTGCCGTCGCGGAGGCGGCCTTTCGCGCGATTCGCGTGGCGACCGATCTCATCGATCTTCGAAAACATGAGGGTGTCCATCCGAGGGTGGGGGCGACGGATGTCGTGCCCTTCGTCCCGGTGTGCGGGACAACGATGCAGGACTGTATCCGGCTGGCGAAGCGATTGGGGCAACGGGTAGGGACTGAGCTGGAGATCCCCGTCTTCCTCTATGAGCAAGCGGCCACGCACCGCGATCATGCTCCGCTTGAAGCAGTTCGCCGCGGAGGGTTGCAAGGGTTAGCCTTTCGTATGGCCTCCGATCCGGACTGGACGCCGGACTTCGGTCCATCCCAACTTCACAAGACGGCCGGGGCCATGGTGATCGGCGCGCGCCCTCCCTTGATCGCCTTCAATGTCAATCTCCGCTCAACGGATCTGGTTCTGGCTCGTGCTATCGCGAAAGACATTCGCCAATCGAACGGAGGCCTGCCCCATCTCAAAGCGATCGGGGTGGAGTTGGCCAGCCGGCAGTTGGTGCAGGTGGCCATGAATTTGACCGATTACATCATTACGCCGATCCATGTTGCGTTCGAAGCGGTCCGGTCCCGCGCTGCCGAGCAGGGTGTGGCGGTCGCGGGAAGCGAAGTCATCGGACTGGTGCCCCAAGCGGCCTTGGTGCAGATCGCCGCTCATGCTGTGGCGCTCGAACAGTTCGATGCCACGCAGGTGCTGGAGGCGAGATTGGAAAATCGGCTATTAGGTCCGTTGGCAGGGCAGACGTCATCTCACAAAGGAAAGCCGGTCGATTTGCAGGCGCAATCGCTGGCGGATGTTTTGGACTCTGTGGCAGCAGCCACTCCGTTTCCGGCCGGCGGTTCGGTCGCGGCACTGGTGGGAGCTCTCGCGGCGTCACTGGGGATTATGGGCGCGCGCCTCAGCAAGCAACGGACAGTCGAGCATCGGTTGAGTGACATCGGCCGGCGGCTTCGCGAGTTGATGCAAGCGGATGGCGAGGCCTATCAGCAATTCATTCATGCCACGAAGCGTGCGAAGACAGACAAGACTCGTCCCTCCGTCTTGTCTGCGGCGCTTCATCTCGCGACCGAGATTCCGCTTGAAATCGCTGAACAGGCGACGGAGGCTGGCGTCCTCCTCCATGCCTGTTCTGCGGGGGTGAAACCCCGCGTTCAGTCTGACCTGACTGTGGGCTTGGTGTTGGCGATTGCCGCGGCGGATGCCGGGTGTCATACGGTTGAAGGAAACCTGAAGATTCAAAAGAATCAACGACTTAAGGCGTCTTTGCTGGGCCGTACGCAGGACGTGAGAAACCGTCTTGAGGAACTCAGGGCGCTATGCTACACTGCGCCCCTTAGTCAGGGACGGGTTCGCGCGAGGAAAAAACCTGTACAGGCATCGCCTGGGAAAGTAAATAGACGGGAAGAATGGAAATCAAAGTCTTCAATAATAACGTTGAAAAAGCCCTCAAAGTTGCCAAAAAGAAGCTCGCGGGCGAAGGCCTCTTCCGGGAATTAAAGCGTCGCCGGTTTTACGAGAAGCCGAGTGTCAGGAAGAAAGCCAAGGAACGCGAGGCACAGCGTCGTCGTCAAAAATGGTTGGCGAAGCGTAAGCCAGAGTAAGCGTCCTTCCGCGGGCTTGCCCGCTTGATTGATCGCATTCCTCCCCAGGCCTCCGTATCACTTTCTTGCCCATGCGCCAGGCCCAGCTCACTGCTGCGCTTCGAATTGTGAAGCGCGAGATTCGGCAGTGGGCGGAGCCGGTCCTCGGCGTGGTGTCACGCGAGTCGAATCGAGACCCCTTCCGCATCCTCATTTCCTGTCTCCTCAGCCTCAGGACCAAAGACAAGACGACCGGTGAAGCCAGTGCCAGGCTCTTCGCGCTCGCGCATCAGCCTGCCACGCTGCTGGCTCTCCCGCTGCAGAAGATCGAACAAGCCATCTATCCCGTCTGTTTCTACCGGACAAAAGCCAAATCGATCCATGCGATCTGCCGTCGTTTGCTGGACGTGTATGGAGGCCTGGTTCCCGATTCCATTGAGGAGTTGGTCACGTTGTCAGGGGTCGGCAGGAAAACGGCGAACTTGGTGGTGACGGTCGGGTTTGGCAAGCCCGGCATCTGCGTGGACATCCACGTCCATCGCATCAGCAATCGTTGGGGCTACGTGAAGACCAAGACGCCGGAGGAAACGGAAGAGGCCTTACGCAAGAAGTTGCCGAAGCTTCACTGGATTACCTTCAACGATCTACTCGTTCCCTACGGCCAGCACCGCTGCCAGCCGGTCTCGCCCTTCTGCAGCCAGTGCAAACTCACCGTATATTGCGATCGGGTTGGAGTAACGAAAAGCCGTTAAGCGTGAAGCGTATTTCGTGAAACGGATCTCCTTGCGAGAGACGAACGACGAGATACGAGCGATGTTTTCAAATGAACAGTTTTGTTTCTGCGTCAGAGGTCAGCGCAATAATGGCAGGGAGCCCCATGACTTCGTCGACGTTCTGTTCGACGGCGGCACTATCCACGCCCATGTATTCCAGGCCGGCGCTGCAGGCGATCAGACGAAATTTCCCGACCTGTTTGGCGTCCTGAAACATCTCGGAAATCTTCGGGACCTTCTTCTCTTTCAAGAGACGAGTGATTTCGTCCGCCGATGAGGCATATTCCGGTGGGAAGTCGATCGCATCGATCTTCCCCTCGGCCAGCTTCTTGATCGTCCAGAACAACAAGATCACGATCACGTCTTTTCCCATCGCGGCAGCCGTGAGGCCCAGGGTCGCGACCTGGTGCAGGGTATCGTAGGTGGCGTGATGGGCAAAGATGACGAATTTGGGTTGAGGCGGCATGGGTGGTGGCTACTTTTTGGTGGCGCGTGCTTTGACGCTGTTGATGTAATCGGCGATGGCTGCATCGACTTCGCCTAGGGTCATGGGGCGGTCATGCGTTTCGCTCTCGTCCACAAGATACTTGTCCTGCTCTTTTTCCTGCCGGATGACCACGGAATTCTCCGGCGTGACTTCGATCAGCATGAACCACTCGCGGGCTCCCTGCGTGATGACGACCTCCTTGCCCAGGCCTTTCTTGGTAATCTCGACGTGGAGTTCGTCGGCTGCCAAGACGGAGGCAGGCATCGCCAGGAGCCCCAGGCCAAGGATCGCGATTCCGAGTAAGGAGCCGAACCGGACTGTGAAGGGCGAATGATGCAACATGATGCGCGATTATAGCCCGTTGAGAAAGTGACGTAAACCGTCGAGGCCGTTCAGCATCCTGCCGATCGTTGGCTTGGCTTCTGGCCGCATGTTAGGATGCGCATCCCATGGACGGCCTACTCGCAATAGTTCTGCAATGGATTCCGGTCGATGTGCTCATCGGTCTCACGGTGGCCTCGGTCGTCGGCTTTATCGGCACCTTGATTGCCATTCCGCTGATTCTCGTCCGCTTGCCGGCCGATTATTTCGATACGCGCATTCCCCGTCATTGGATGAAGGACCATCATCCCCTGCTGCGTCTGGTGGGGCAGGTTGTCAAGAACATCGTAGGGGCGGTGTTTTTCCTGGCCGGGTTTGCCATGCTCTTTTTGCCGGGGCAAGGCCTCCTGACGATGCTGATCGGGGTGTCGCTCATGGATTTCCCCAGAAAGCGTGAGCTGGAGGCCAAAATGGTCGGCAATCCAACTCTGTTGGGCGTGATCAATACGATGCGCCACAAGTTCCACAAACCACCGCTGACCCTGGCTCCCGATCCCTGAACCCCATGCCAAGCACTGAATCCAGCCGCAAGACGCTCTACCTGATCGACGGGAGCGCCTATATTTATCGTGCCTTCTTCGCCCTCCCGGCGATGAATAATTCCAAAGGCCTTCAGACCAACGCCATCCTCGGCTTCACGACGATGTTGCTGAAGATTATCCGCGAGAAGAAGCCGGATGGCCTCGTCGTGGCGTTCGACGAAAAGGGGCCGACCCTGCGCCACGCGGAGTTCAAGGACTATAAAGCGCAGCGGCCGCCGATGCCGGACGGGATGAGCGCCCAGATCCCCTATATCCATCGCATCGTGGATGCTCTCAACATTCCCGCAGTCCGGCAGTCCGGCCATGAGGCGGACGATTTGATCGGCACCCTCGCGCATCAGGCGGAGCAGCATGGGTACGATGTCGTCATCGTCACGGGCGACAAGGACATGTTCCAGCTCCTGACTCCCCACGTGCGCATCTACGATCCGGTAAAAGACAAATGGCTTGGTGAAGCGGAATGTATTGAGCGTTTCGGCGTGGAGCCGGCGCGCGTCGTCGAGGTCATGGGGCTCATGGGCGATGCGTCGGATAATATTCCCGGCGTGAAGGGCATCGGTGAGAAGACGGCGATGAAGTTGATCGCCCAGTTCGGCACGATTGAAGAACTCTTGTGCCGCGTTGAGGAAGTCACGCCGCCCCGGATCAAGGCCCTCCTGATCGACCAGGCCGAGAACGCCCGCCTCAGCCGGCGGCTGGTGACCATCCAGCTGGATAGCCCCATCCCCTTCGAGCCAGAGACCTATCACATCAAGCCTCCGCATCAGGATCAGCTCATCGATTTATTGCGCGAGCTGGGGTTCACCTCACTCCTTAAATCCTTTCAGTCCTCGTTCACGCAGCCGGAGAAGGCGGTGGTGGCGACGGAACTCGTGCAGGATGAATCCTCCGCGCAGCGATTTGTGGAGGGCTTGCCGCAGGGAGGCGTGCTTGGCCTGCAATGTCTGCTGTCCTCTGGAACCGGCGCCGCGTCAGATGTGCAGGGGATCGCGCTCTCCACGGGAGAGAGGACTGCGTTCATTCCGCTCG
>JAPLLI010000090.1 GCA_026387615.1 Nitrospirota bacterium | reverse complement strand
GGGAGGTGGCGGCCTATGTGCTGGCCATGACGATCCAGCGATCCGTGCTGGATCAGTATCAACAGATCTGCGAACAGGTCGGCCTGTTACCCCTGTCCATCAGTTGCGCAGCCTTGTGGTTGTTTGACTTCTATCGTCCTGCGATGTCGCAGGCTGCCGAGTTCTTCTTCGTCCACCAGGCCTCGGACTCGATGACTTGCTTCGCCATCAGGCAAGGGTTGCCGGTGTTCTGTCGGGCCAAATCCAGGCGGTGGGGGCCGGTCGATCTCAGGCATGAGATCCGGAGTACCGTGCAATTTTATGAGGATCTCTATCCCCATGGGGGGGCAGCGCCAAGCTCGGGCCCGATCCCTCTATATCTGGTAGGAGATGGACCAAGCCGGACCGAAGAGCCTTGGTCTCTAGGGGGGCAGGGTTCCCGGCAAGTCCAACCGATCCAGCCAGACTGGAAGGCTCTTGTGGCGGCTCGCAGTGAGACCGTGCAGACCGAAGAGGGACTTTGCGCCTTGGCCTGTGTGGTGGGCTCATGACCATCGATGTCCCAGGGCGGCCTGGTTCGAGGCGAGGGTCTCGGACAGCCATTCCAGCAGTTCCCAGCCTCCGGTTGGCGCTAGCCCCTCCCGTCGTATCGACGTTGCGTACAGTCCAGTGGAGCCTGATCGGCCTAACGGTGTTGTCGTTAGGGTTGGCAGGCTGGTGGTGGCAGGAAATCCACGACGACGATGCGATGGCCGAGCGCTATGAGTTTGCCACGGCTCGAACGGAGACGCTCAATCGGCAGTTTGCGGCTCAATTGACTCGCGAGGGATTAACGCTTCCAGGCGATCAGATTGCTATGCTGCAAGGGAAGGTTGTCTTTGCCAATCTGCTTGCTGACAAACGTGCGTTTTCATGGACGCGCTTACTCAGCGATTTGGAGGAGACAGTGCCTGCGCACCTGTCGATCGGCAGCGTGAAGCTCGACTTTCAACAATCGAAGGTCATCGTGGAGGGCTTGGCGAGAAATCTTCAAGATGTCAACGCCTTCGTCCGGACGCTGCAGGCCCATCCTGCCTTCCAGAAAGCCTTGTTGTCGAAGCACGAAGTGCGCAGGGGGCGTGATGGAGGGTCGGTGGCGATGCCGGTCGAGGGAGAGACGGACACACCAAGCCACGGGGTCGAGTTTACCTTGGCGGTAGAGTATCGCGCGGCCCTTTTGAATGGGAACAGGGCAGAATGACGTCCCTTGATCTCAAGATGCCGATTGCGGTTCAGGCTTCGTTGCGTCGTTTCCTGCCGCTTGGCCTCGTGACCCTCACGGCAGTCGGCTGTGCGGCTGTTGTCTACGTCGTGATCCGAGGACCGGCCCTTTCACGACTCGAACAGGCGAAAACCGCCTATCAGTCAGCCAAGCAAACCCAGGATCAGTTGCATCGCACGCGGGCCTTCCAGGAAAAGGCGCGAACCGCCCAACAGCAAGTCGAGGACGTGTGGAAGGAACTGCCGACCCAGAACGAGTTCGCGTCGTTTGCCATGGCGATTTCAGAGGTCGGACGCCTCGAACACGTCTCCATCCCCGGCATGGCCTATCACGTGGAAAAGGCGGAGGGCTCGTTGCCGGTCAAAGCGACGCTGACGTTCAAGGCCACCGGTGACTACGGTGCCATCTATCGATTCATTCATCGCTTGGAGATGACGGAGCCATATCTCGTCATCGAAAGTTTGGATGCAGCCCGGCTGGATAAATCCGACCGCGCCTCGTCCACGCTTCTCGTGTTCAACGTGAAGGTGGCGACATTTCTCCGGCCGAATTCTCCGTGAGCTCAGGAATCATGAGTGCGTCGCGTCAACGGTATGTGTTGTTGGGATTAGGGGGAGTCTGGTGCGTTCTCATTCTGATGCGTGTTCTAACAGCAGAAGTTCCGCCGGAAGAGCCGTTACAGTTTGTGTCGGGACGGCCTGCGGCCAAGACTCGCGCGACGATAGGTGTTTCCGATCCCTGGCACGTGAAACGCATGATCAGACAAGCGCGTGAAATGCCGGAGGGACCCAAGAAGAATATTTTTGCTTCGCTCGGTGAATCGACATCGGTGGGGGCAACCACCGTCGTGGCCAAACGTGCCAACCCAGCGATGCCAGCGGCACTGGCGGCGCCACCACCTTCACCCCCACTTCCCTCCTCGGTGGTTGCCGCTCCGCCACCAGCTCCACCGGGGCCGACTCCTGAAGAATTGGCCGCACAAGCAGCCCGACAGCAAGAAGAACTCAAGCTCAAACAACTGCGCGAGCAGATGGGGCAGTATCGTTATCTGGGCTATCTTAGCCAGCAGGGTGTCCAAAAAGCCTTCGTCGGGAAAGGGAGAGACATCTACATCATCCGCAAAGGCGACAAACTTGACGGCAAGTTTGTCGTCGCCTCCATCGATGCTGCGACCATAAGGTTGCGCGAACCGATCACCAGCCTCGAAGCCTTGCTCGATCTGAAACCAAACGGCGACCACGGACCGTCTTAGACCGAGGCGGCGTTCGTAAACGTCGTTCATTCTCGGTGGATAGGACGTGGAAGAATCAGCCTCATCTCACAGGATGCTCGACGTGGCAGGCTGAAGACGTGAGTCGTGGAATTGTCCTGATCAGGTTGCACACTCATGATGAGGAGACTATAGTGGTCACATGCTACATGACTAGGGAGGTCTCATCATGAAGTCTACTGCGGTGTCTACGCTCAAAGCGACATTAAGTGCCTGCTTAGCCAAGGTCAAAGCCGGAGAAGAAGTCATCGTCATGGAACGGGGGAAGCCCATTGCCAAATTGGTACCGGTGCCTCGCTCTGGCGAAGTCGGATCAGCACATCTTCTGGACCTCGCGCGAGCGGGTCTGGTTCGCCTGGGCTCCGGGAAATTGCCTGCAGGCTTTTGGAAAATGCAGAGACCGCGTGATCGGCGTGGACAGGCGTTACGAGCGCTGCTATCCGAACGTGCGGAGGGACGATGAAGTTTTGGGACTCTTCCGCGGTGTTGCCGCTCTGTCTTCATGAGCCCACGACCCCTAACCTCAAGAAGCTCAGTGTGCGCGATGGTGCCGTGGTGGCATGGTGGGGAACCGCGGTAGAGTGTTATTCCGCGCTGGCTCGACTGCGGCGAGAGCAGGCGATCAGCACTGTTGAAGAGACGCAAGCCCGGATGGTGTTGCACGCCCTGATGTCCACATGGACGGAAATCGAACCGAGTATGGCAGTTCGAGAGCAGGCGGGGCGCGTCTTGCTCTTGCACCCGCTTCGAGCAGCGGATGCCCTTCAATTGGCGTCCGCTATCGTATGGGCCAACGGGCAGGCGTCAGGGCATGAGTTCGTCTGCTTGGACCACCGTCTGCGTGAAGCCGCGCAGCGCGAAGGGTTTACCGTCTTGCCGAAACAGCGCTAGCCCCAAGGTTTTCATCCCTCCCCCGCAGCACTCAGGACCCAGGACTTCCAAGCGGCTATACGTTATAAGCCATAGGCGCTTCAGCCTCCATCTCAGCCATCAGCTCTTTTCCCATCTCCGTAGTTCTGCTCCCCTCAAATAGCTGTACCCGAATGGGCTAGCAAACAAGAGGGGATTGTGTGCGGCAGAAAAACGCGTACATTGCGCGGCCATGTCTAGTTCGTCTCTCGTCGATCGTGAAGCGTCATTCGCAAACGAGCATCCATCACTCGTTGTCCGTTTCGGACAACGCTTCACGAGAGACGCACTATGTTCCGTCGAAAGGAGTTCCCATGCTGAGCCGCCGCCTCTTCTTCATCCTGTTCCTCGCTATCAGCCTTCAGCCGTCAGCCGTCAGCTCTTTGTTCGCGAAAGAGACGA
>JAPLLI010000205.1 GCA_026387615.1 Nitrospirota bacterium | reverse complement strand
GTCTCGAGTAATCGATCGATGTCCTGCTGACTGATAATCAACGGGGGCACGAACCGCAGCACATGCTCGCCGGTCCCATTGATCAAAATACCGCGCGCTAAACATTCGCTCACCACGGCTTTCCCCTCCATGGCGAGCTCGATCCCCTGCAAGAGCCCGAGGCCCCGCACTTCTCGCACCACCCGGTGCCGCGCTTTACAGTCGGCTAACCCCTTCGCGAAATAGTCCCCCATCCGGCGCGCATGGTCGAGCACCTGGCCCTCCAGGAGGACGCGGCAGACGGCCAAACCCGCGGCACAGGCCAAGGGATTGCCGCCGAAAGTCGAGGCATGACTGCCGGCCGAAAAGGCCTGAGCCACGGAGTCGGTCGCGAGACAGGCCCCGATCGGCATGCCTCCTCCCAACCCCTTCGCCAGGGTCATGATGTCAGGCTGGACCCCTAACTGCTCATAGGCAAAGAGAGTCCCGGTCCGTCCCATCCCGGTCTGGACTTCATCGAAAATCAACAGGACGTCTCGTTTCGTACAGAGGTCCCGCACCTGCCTCAGATATTCGCGATCCGCAACGTGAACGCCCCCCTCACCCTGAATCGGCTCAAGCATAATGGCCGCGGTCTTGTCGGTCACCGCCTGCGTCAGCTCTTCCAGATTATTGAAGGACACATAGCGGAAGCCCGGGAGTAACGGCTCGTAGCCCTTCTGAATCTTGTCCTGGCCGGTGGCCGTCAAGGTCGCCATCGTTCTGCCATGAAACGAGTTCTTCATCGTGACGATCTCGAACCGCCCAGCTCCGTACTTGTCATGCGAATAACGGCGGGCCAGCTTGATGGCCGCTTCGTTCGCCTCTGCCCCGCTATTGCAGAAGAACACCTTGTCGGCGAACGAATGGTCGACCAGCACCTGCGCCAGCCTCACTTGAGGTTCCGTGTAATAGAGGTTCGAGGTATGGATCAGTTGCGCCGCTTGGCGCTGGATGGCCTGAACCAGGTCCGGGTGACCATGTCCCAGGATGTTCACGGCAATCCCGCCGACGAAATCGAGGTACTCGCGCCCCTCGAAGTCGTACACCTTCGTGCCACGCCCCCGCGCAATCGCGAGCGGCTGACGCGTATAGGTCTGCATCAAATACCGTGCAGCGTCCTGTTTCAGCTCTTCTGTCGGCATGACAGACGTATCCCCTTGTAAAGTAAGGGAAGGTAGCATAGGCCCGCCGATGGAAGCAACTTGAAAGGGGTCCTCGAAATGACGCGAAAATCTAGTCCCGCTGCTTCTTTACCCAGATGGCGCTTCTATTGTGATAGTCTCTGACAGATGAAATCCTGTGCACAGTGCCAGCAACAGAATCAGGAAGACTCCAAATTCTGCTACCAATGCGGAAACCCTCTGGCCCCGGAGCCAGGACCGGCTATCGTCAGCCCCACCGTCGCCTCGCACAATGATGAAGACCTTTGGCGCCAATTCATCGGTCCCCACGCGGATCGCTACCTGGGATATTTCAAGAAGTTTGGATTGGGGGAGGAACCCAAGTTCGCCCTGACGTGGAATTGGCCGGCCTTTCTCTACATTTCCTTTCTCTGGTTTCTCTACCGGAAAATGTACGTCTACGCGCTGGTCTACGCCCTCGGCCCCATGATCTCGACTTACCTGACCGGCGACCTGACCGTGGGACTCGTCTGGAGCGTCATGGCCGGAGCCACCGCGAACTATCTATACTACTGGCATTGCCGCGAGCAGATTGGCGAGATCAAGAAGAGCGCCTGGACCGATCCGGCGAAGCAGGCCGAGGCCTTGAAAGAGGCTGGGGGTGTCCAGCCCTACGTCATCTGGGTCGGAGTCGCCTTCTACATCTTCTTTGCGTTGACGATGATGAAAATGCTGCAGGACGGTCTACCGGATGGAAACCTGATACCGGCGAAACCTGCAAAGCCAGCGATGACGAGCACAACGAGTACCTAGCGCCACGCTGAGTACACAAGTCGATCAGGCCATGCGCAGAAGAATGCGCAACTCACCAAAAGGCCTCTGCGCCAACGGAATTGCTTCCTTAGATTTCAAGCTTGGCCGGCACTTTTCTTAGCAGGATGATCAAAACGGCTGTCCAGCAAGACCGCCATAAACAACTAAGCTCTGAACGATGAGCGCGGAACGCTGAGGTCACGATCGCTTCCTTGTTCATCGCTCATCGTTCAGCGTTCTCTGACTGCCAGCCGTTCTCACCATCCTGCTACCGGCTCCGTTGCCACCCGATCCAAGCCTGGAACCAGCCGAAGTCTTGTTCATAGGCAGCCCCGCCCGAGTCGGAGGCGTCCTGCTTCTGCCCGATCTGTGTATAGGTACGCGGCCAGTTTTTCTGCCACCAGGACTTAAGTTCATCCGGCTCATAGGCCTGGCCGTTCGACTGAAGAATGCCGGCCGCCGCACAGACCGGCGCGATCAACGGCCAATAGCGATCCTTGCCGAGGCCAAGGCTGCGAAAGTGTTCGCGCAGCAGGAACACCACCCACAGTTCCGCACTGTGTTTCTTGTTATGCTTGAAGGGTTGAATCTGCCGGAGGGGAACCGGATCGAATTGCTTGATGACCGAGGTATAGTCAGGGCCTCCGTAGCTCCCCGCCACCTCGGCTATACCCTCCAGCATCTTTCCGAGTTCAACTTCTGCAACTGGCACAGAAGCAGCCCCCCCGCCAAAGGCCGGCTCGGCCAGAGGATTCGGCGTCGTCAACAATTCGATCAGCGGCTTCAATTCTCGCAGCCGCGCGGTGGCCGCCTTGAGAATCTGTTCCGATTCCAGCCAATAATCGGGATCGTTCTTCGTAAGCCGCTCGCGTCCCGGAGGCGGAAGCACCGTCGGCACCCAATAGCGCATAAGGACAAAGAGGATATAGTCAGATTGCCCGCCGGTCTGCGCAATCCGATCGAAGGCGCGGCGCGCGCTCATTCCCGCAAAGAAATTGCGAGCCCGGTCCGCGACCTGCAACCGCTCACCAATCCCGCTCCACCAAACCTCGAACGCGGACCAGTTCATCTCGGGAGGCAGCGAAACGGTCATAGCAACAATCGATCCTCTGTAAGGGAAATCAGGGGGAATGGTACTGCCGGTGCCGGACGAAAGCAACCGCTTGACTTGAGCCCCTGTTCCAGTATGCTTCGGCCTGTCACCCTGTCCCTTCAGCTTCGAGAGGAATACACAATGGCTCGATTAGTTCTGCTTCGTCATGGCGAATCACAATGGAACCTGGAAAACCGTTTCACGGGCTGGGTCGATGTGCCCCTGACGCCGAAAGGAATCGAGGAAGCCAAACACGCGGGAGAGAAACTCCGGGGCTATACGTTCGACCGCGCCTTCACCTCTGTGCTCGAGCGCGCGAACGAAACGCTCCGGCTGGCATTGAACGTGATCGGGCAACCGACGATCCCCATCGAGCGGGACAAGGCCCTCAATGAACGGATGTATGGCGACCTACAGGGATTGAACAAGGCCGAGACCGCAAAGAAATACGGCGAGGCCCAGGTGAAAATCTGGCGGCGGAGTTACGACGTCCCTCCGCCAGGAGGAGAAAGCCTGAAAGACACAGCGGAGCGGGTGTTGCCCTACTATGAACAGCGCATCAAGCCCTATCTCCTAAAAGGGGAAACGATCCTCATCGCAGCCCATGGCAACAGTTTGCGAGCGCTGATCATGGAGCTGGAGCAGCTCACCCGCGAGCAAGTGCTGGAATTAAATATTCCGACTGGCGCGCCGTTGCTCTATGAATTGGACGGGGCGGGGAAGGTCGTCACTCACCGCTACCTCTGACCGGTCGCGTCGGGCCATGGAATTACCCGACGTCTTGCAGTAATTGCCCATACGTATCGACCGGCACAAAGTCAACCAAAAGAGTCAGGAGGTTTCGCTGTTCTGCCTCTGTGACCAAGTGACGCTCTTCCATCAACTCAGCGGCGGCAGCACAGACTGCCAGCGGGCTCAACCCTTCCTCCACTAGCCGCTCGTACCGACCACGGCGCTCCTGCCATTCCGTGAGGTATGAAGTCCAGGCTGCCGACCCGACGGGAATGGTCTTGTCCCATCCCGCCTCCATCATGTCCAAAATAAACTCCGATAACACAGCCTGATACTTTTGCGGAATATGCGCCTCAATAGAGGCGAACATCCAAAACAAGTTCAACGAGAGCACTTCTTGTGTTATCGCCTGGGCCTGCTCCGTCGTCGCGTCAATCCCATATTCCTCCAGCTGCTGAACGGAGGGACCAATCGGCATGGCAGCCATCAAGGCGGCGGCGGCTTGCTTCGGCGTCATGGCATGAGCGGACATATCCTTCTCCTTCGATCGTTTAGAGGCCCAGAGAATACGCTACCGCCGCCGTCATCCTCAAGCGGCTTGTCCTCGGTCGCCCCCTCCCTGACATCCGGCACAAGGGCGAGCGCCATCGCACACTCAGGCTCCAGACCCTGCCAGAACTGGCAGGCTACCAGTCGGATGAAACATCGAGGGCTGTGGGAGAAAGGGAGCGTTACGCCGCTTTGGCCGGATGCCAACGCAGACCGATGTGAATCAACTCTTGCAGCAGATCTTTGTACGCATAGTCGGCCTTCTCGGCCGAGTCCGCAAAGTCTTCGTCTTGCGCGATTTGCGGGTTGGGATTGGCTTCCAGCACGAAGACCTTCCCCTGCTCGTCCATGCGCACGTCAATACGGGCATAGCCGCTCAACCCGAGCGAACGATAGACCCGCTTCGCGAGATGCTGAATCTCCTCGGCCTTTCCCTCAGGAAGATTCTTGGCTTGGCCTGACTCAATCCCATACTTATCTTGATAGGCGCGACTCCATTTGACTCGCTCGGTCGCAATCCGCCTGGCGTCTTCCGGCAGCTTGTCCATGATCAGCTCCCACACCGGCAAGGCCTGGACATGCCCATTGCCCATCACCCCGACATAGAATTCGCGCCCCTCAATATATTGCTCGATGAGCGCGCCGGTCCCTACGCTCGTATGGATGAAGGCGACTCGCTCCTTGAGCTTGTCGTCGTCCTGCACGATGGAGGCCTGGGAGATGCCCAGCGAGGCCTCCTCGGTGACCGACTTCACGATCAAGGGGAAGGCCAACCCCTTGGGCCGCTTCACGGCCCGCCCCTGCGGCACCACCATGAAATCAGGAAAGGGAATGCGATGGAAGGAGAACAGCTTCTTGGCCAGCACCTTGTCGCGCGCGAGCATTAACCCCCGGGGGTTGCATCCGGTATAGGGCACATGCAGCAGCTCAAGATACGAGACGACGTTCTGATCGTACACCGATACCCCGTCGAACTCCTCGAGCAGATTGAAGGCGATGTGCGGCTTCCAGTCCTCGATGGCGGAGCGCAGCACCCCAAGATCGCTCTTGACCCCGATCGGCTTCACCTCATGGCCGAGCTTCCGAAGCGTCGACACGACGTCATATTCCGTCCTCCACTTGGCGCTGCCCAGGTCCTGCCCGTTGAGGTGATCAGGAGGGACCAAATCTTCATGCATGAGCACGAGGACACGAAGCCGCTTCATACCGCCACCTTATGCCGCCCGCTCCGCAAAAAGTTCATCGTATGCACAGTCAATAAAATCGTAAAATCCAGCTTCGCCTGTTCCTCCGCGAGCGGAAGATGCAAGTGGAGCTGGCGGCAGCGCTGAATCATGTCCTCGAGGACCTGATCGATCGTATATTGATATTCCCCGGTCCAGGCCGACACTTTACGACGCACCTCTTTCCGAAAACGGTTCAAGAAAGTGGCGGCACTTATGTTGTCGGCATGGGCTGGCGCGTCGGAAAATAATCGCTTCAAGTCTGGGTCGTAAAATGACCGGTGCTCGATTCCGTAGTGCTTGCGTTTTCGCTCGTAATGCTCGCCCAGGGTCTTCTTCAAGTCCGGGAGCGGATCGATTTCCTCCTTCGTCACCACCTTGGGAGGAGCGCCGGCCAACCCCTGCATCAACCCATCGACATATTGAAGTTTCCTGAGAACAGGCCAGCCCTTGTAGCGGTCGGCCCACGTCGAGTCCGGCGTGAGCCACACCGCAAAGGTCTCCGCAAAGTCTTCATCCGGATGGCTTTGCGCGTACCAGACGTCGAGATGGCGCACGAAGCTCCGGCTATAGGGCTTGGGACTGTAATATTTCGGATAGGGCTCCGACGAACAGCCGAATACCTGTTGTCGGCTCCGCAGCCGGCGCAAGCGATAGGCGTTCTCAATCGCATGGCCTGCCTCATGACGCAAAATACGCATGCACCATTCCGGTGTGCCCCCCTCGACCTCGAACATCTGCCCCAGCTCAAGCTTCGCGAGGCGAGGATGGGCCAGGTAAAAGGGAATAGCGATCCCCGGCACCCCATCCGGGGTGAACCATTCGTTCGACAACCAAAAGTGAGGACGGAAAGTGAGCTGGCGCGATTCGAGTTCGGAATAGAGTTGTTTAATTTGCTCTGACAGGAAGGCCCCGTCCAGGGTGAGGCCAAGGCGACACATGGGAAGGGCCAGGATCTTCTCGTCCGGCCAGGAGACCCATTCAGGTTCTCGTTGAGTTCCCTCTGACGATATAACGGCCTCAGTCTGCGATCGAGACATAGATGCAATGCTCCGCGCGGTTACCCTGCGAGACGTCCTATGGAAAATATAGCAGAATCTTCAGAATTGGCCAGTGTTGGAAGACTTTCTCACTGGCCGACCGGCAGGTGGAATGGTCCGATTACACCGTGGAATGAGCCAGGCCAAGGCCTGTAGGCTTCAGACCGAGCTAGCGGAGACGAGAAAGAATTGCCGGTGCCGTGACCCAAATCGCATCCATCACGGACCAGACATAGGCGCGAGCCTGCTCGGGATCGGCCGCCCATTCCGGCATCACTTCGTGGAGATCCAGAATCGGCTTATCCTGGCCAAGACAGACCTGATTAAAGAGGGGCGCCTCACGCCCGAACTGTTCCCGAATGAAATCCTGATGGTCTCGCCCCATCGCCACGATGAGATCGGCCGCCTCGACCAGCTCCCCGGTCAGTTGTCGCTGGACATGGGTGGTTGGATCAGCGCCCTTCTCGCGCAACCGGGCCGCGACCCAGTCATGCATAGGCTGCGGCGTGACATGGATCCCGGCCGAGCTGACGACGCAGGACCGGTGTGAACCAAGTCTGACTTTGAGCGCATATTCCGCGGTCACGCTCCGGAAAATATTCGCCGTACAGACGAAGAGCACTGAATGCACGTTCCCGCCCGATTGAGAGTCGTCTCTCCCCATGATTCCCCCGGTTGATGATCGACAGGTACGCGGCAGACCACGTAGAATGCCAACCTATGTCTCCATCGGCAAGCCCCTCGGGCCCATTCCACATCAACGGCGCCACCGAACAGTTGCAAACCAAACTGCTTCGCCACGTCGGGGAAACCATCAGAGACTATGGCCTGATTGAAGAAGGCGACAAGGTCATGGTCTGCCTCTCAGGCGGAAAAGACAGTTACGCCCTGCTCGACTTCTTACTGGTCTTACAGCGGCGGGCGCGAATTCACTTCGACCTGGTTGCGGTGAATCTGGATCAAAAACAACCGGGATTCCCCGCCCATGTGCTCCCGGACTATCTCACAAAAATGGGAATCCCCTTTCATATCGAGACACAAGACACCTACGCCATCGTCAAACGTCTCATCCCTGAAGGGCAGAAAACTTGCTCCCTCTGCTCCCGACTCCGACGCGGCATCCTCTACAGCGTGGCCGCCAAATTGGGCGCGACCAAGATCGCCCTGGGCCACCACCGCGACGACATTGTCGAAACGCTGTTCCTGAACCTGTTCTATACCGGCAAGCTTAAGACGATGCCGCCGAAACTGCGCTCGAAAGACGGCAAACATCTCGTCATTCGTCCGCTGGCCTCCGTGAGGGAGAGCGATCTGGCCCGCTATGCGGACCTGCGCGCGTTTCCCATTATTCCCTGTAACCTCTGTGGCTCACAAGAAAACCTCAAGCGGAAAGAGGTCAAAGAATTTTTGCGCGAATGGGAACAACGGTCCCCGAGCTGCACGGACAGTATGTTTACTGCCCTCTCGAACGTGGCGCCGCCGCTGCTCCTGGACCGGAGCCTGTTCGACTTCCAGGCGTTGCGCGTGTCTGACCAGGCGGAAGGGCAGGAGGATGCCTGGCTGGACGAGTGAGCCGGTTCGTGCGACAGAGCGGAATGGACGACTCGGGCTTCGCTATGGTTTGAGTTTTGCCGTGAAGAGCTTACGGAACTTCGCCACCTTGGGCAGGACGACCGACATACAATAGCCCTCGAAGGGGTGCTTCACAAAATACTCTTGATGGTAGGGTTCGGCCTCATACCAGATCCCGGTCGGCACCACTTCCGTCACAATGGGATGGGGATAGATACCCTCTTTCGTCATGGCTGCGATGACCTCATCCGCGACCTGCTTCTGCTCCGGGCTATGGTAGAAAATCGCTGAACGGTATTGCGTGCCGGCATCATGGCCCTGCCGGTTGAGCGTCGTTGGATCATGGATGACAAACAACACCTCCAGCAACTCCCGATAACTGACGACGGCGGGGTCGAAGGTGATGCGTACGGCCTCTGCATGGCCGGTTCTGCCGCTGCAGACAGCCTCATAGGTCGGGCCATCCATCTGACCACCGATGTAACCGGACTCGACCGATACCACACCCTGCATCTGGTCATAGACCGCTTCGAGACACCAGAAGCAACCGCCTGCGACCGTGGCAATTTCATATTGAGTCTGCGCTGACGCGGCGGATTGCACCATACGAATAGACCTCACCTCCGGCCTGAAAACATATCGTAACCGAGCATCGCTGTTTCAGATCCTATCGATGTCTTATACCATAGGACATCCTGAGGTCGCGATGACCTGGCAGCAAGCTCAAGAGGCTCTTTTCAGGCCATTCAAACGAAGAGCCCCGGCCGCTCGTCAACCGAGCAGGCCGGGGCTCCTCGAACATCCGATGTCTTTGTGCTACTGCTTCACATTCAACAGGACATGGCCGCGCCGGTTCTGCTGATAGCAAGACTCGCTTGCGTCCGTGCAGAACGGACGTTCCTTCCCATAGGACAGGATCGCGACCTGCTGAGGACTCACGCCAGACTCAATCAGATAACTCCTGGCGGCCTTCGCTCGCTTATCGCCCAGCACCACATTGTAGTCGGCCGTTCCCCGTTCATCGCAATGGCCCTCCACCTTCATCACGGAGCCGGGATGGCTCTTCAGCCACTGGGCATCGCGGTTCAAGGCATTCATGCCATTCTCCGACAGGGTCCATTGGTCATAGCCAAAGAACACGTCCAGCAAACCGGCTTCGGCTGCCGCTCTTTCTTCTCTCGCTAATTCCGCGCGCTGACGATCGTTGATCCCCAAGGAAGCCAGCGATGCGATATCGCCCTTCCCCACACGCTCTTCCGCAGGATTCCGAGAAAGGCCACTGAGCCCTCCCTTTGAGGAACCTTGGCTCACCCCACCCTCAGCTCCCGTGTCTCCATTGGACTGCAACCATTTCATACTACAACCCTGGCCAGCCAACAGGACAAGCCCCATTGCTATCACCACATTCATCTTCATCGAATGTCCAGCCATCATGCCCCCCCTTGAAATAAGAATGTCCTTTGCTCAATTCAAATATAGCACCTAAATAAAAAGACGAGTCGCGCGTCGGCCACGCATGAGATTCCGTCATGATTATCAATCACTTAGATGATGGCATTACGGATTGGCAGGGTGCCGCACTGGCGGGAGCGACTCGCTCAGGAAGGCCGGGATACCGCGCAACAAGTCGGTGACATTTCAACCCTGTGAGCCTGACAGCTCACGAAAAAACTGGTGCGCCCGGAGGGAATTGAACCCCCAACCCATTTGGGCAGATCAGTCCTGCGATTCAAATTCGCTGCGTGCGATGCCGCTTTGGCGGATGATGGATTGGAGGGTGCCCAGTCGAATTTCGTAGTGATCGGGGACAGGGACAGTCACGGTTCCGGTAGTGGTCCGGCGCTGCATGACGATATGACTGCCACGACGCCGGACTTCTACAAAACCATGCTGTCCTAAAATCTGGCAGACCTCACGCCCGGAAAGAATCCGAAATTTAGCCATGCGTTGCTTCGAAGCGCGTCACAAAGACTTCGGTATGCACCCGTCGCTGTACTTCTTCGGGGTCCGCGCATTCCAGGAATAATTCAACGGCTTCTTTCAGGTGAGCCATCGCTTCTTCAACCGTAGCCCCCTGGCTGGCCACGTCCAACTCTGGGCAGAGAGAGACGTACCCTTCTCCCTCTTTCTCCACAACTGCTGTATAGCTATTGGCCGCCATGTGTCAGTCTCCTTCAGCTCACCTATGCCGCAAAGAATTATAGCCTAGCTAGCCTCGGAAACATAGCAAGACCAGTCAAACCGCCTCAATGACGGTCACCTCGTGCGACCAATGTGCTTCTAATACTGAGAGCGAACAGGAATGAAGACAGCGACGCTTCCACCATGGATACAAGCGATTAGGCCATTCGGGCATGAGATCAGTGGCGATGGCGGCACATTGGCAATCGTGACCAAAGCCGTGACCCGCCGGGAGGTGGAATGGAAGGAGGAGATACAACCGGTTGATTATGTGGTGCGCCCGGAGGGAATTGAACCCCCAACCCCCGGATCCGAAGTCCGATGCTCTATCCAATTGAGCTACGGGCGCAGTCTGCTATTTCAAACACTTCGACTGAGACCTTGTCAAGAACGGAGCGAGGACACAGCTTTTCAGAGCAACGAAACAATCGTTTCCGCCAGCTGGTCGCTCGATTGATCGTCCGTCTGGATCACGTGATCGGCGGCGGCTTGATACTTCGGCTCCCGCTCCCGCAACACATCCTGAATTTCATCAATGAACGATTTGGTGCCCGTCAACGAGGGACGCTGAGTATCCCCGCCGATGCGTGCTGCGATCGTCTCGACGGAGGCCGTCAGCCAAAACAGCATGCCGCTCTTCTTGAGGGCCTGAACATTCTGCGGACGTAATATCGCCCCGCCTCCCGTATCGATCACAAGCTGGTCGCGGCCAGCCAGATCACGGCACACAGCGGACTCAAGGTCGCGAAAATATTCCCATCCCTCCTGGGCGACGATTTCCGGAATGGTCCGCTTCGCCCGGGCGACGACCTCCGCATCGGTCGATACGAGCTCTCGTCCCAATCGCGCCGCCAGCAGCCGTCCCACCGTACTCTTGCCGGTGCCTCGATAGCCGATCAGCACGATGTTCATGAGAAGCGGGACTCCAGGACGGCGCGCATGACGTCGGTTGGGGCTGGTTGATTGGTCCAGAGCTCGAACTGCGCCGCGGCTTGATGAAGGAACATTTCGAGACCGGGAATCGTACGACAGCCGGCCGCCTTCGCATCCTTGAGCAGCCTGGTTTCCCGGGGGTTGTAGACGATATCCATGACCGTCAGCCCCATATGGAGCAACGGAGCCGGCACAGCAGTTCCCTGCACGTTGGGAGACATGCCCATCGGGGTGCAATGGATCAGCACCTGAGCCTCCGGCAGCACTGTTCGCAAGGTCTCCTCATCAAGAGGCAAGGCCTCCACCGCCATCCCGGTCTTCGACTGGAGATCCCGGGCCAACGCCGCCCGCTCCTTGTCATCGATTCCCAAAAGGGTCAAGCAATCGATTCCGCCCTCTGCCCCGAGCGCAAAGGCAATCGCGCGAGCCGCGCCTCCGGACCCGAGCATGACCACATGCTGCCCCTTCAAGGTCACCGAACCTTCACGCAGCGCGCGTAATGCACCGGTCGCGTCGGTGTTATAGCCGGTCAGGCTCCCGCCCTCAGCCACGATCGTATTGATCGCGCCGATATGGCGGGCCGTCGGTTCGACAAAATCGAGAAAGGGAACGGCCGCCACCTTGTGGGGAATGGTCACGCTGGCGCCGCGAAAGTTGCCCAGGGCGCGCAGCCCCTTGATCGCCTCGCCGATCGCTTCCACGCGAAAGGCCAAATAGACAAAATTCAATCCGAGCTTCTGAAACGCGGCATTGTGAATCGCGGGTGACAGCGAATGCTCAACCGGATTGCCAATGATGCCGCAGAACTGCGTATGTGCGTTGATGTCCATAGGTTCGAAAATCGCCACGCCTCAGGAGATGGTGATCCCCCCATCGATGGGGAAGGTCCCGCCCGTGACCCAGGCTGCCTCGTCGGAGGCCAGATAAAGCACCATATGGGCCACTTCTTCCGGTTTCCCGACACGACGAATCGGATAGCAGGACAGAATCGGCTCCAGCTGTTCCGGGTTACTCATCAGAGGAGCGGCCATCGGCGTATCGATCAGTCCTGGATTCACCACGTTGCAACGGATGCCATCCTTGGCGTAATCGACCGCCAGGGCACTCGTCAGGGAATCGAGCGCCCCTTTGGAGGCGGCATAGGCCGGCAAAGAAGGGAGCCCCATCAGGCTCGCAATGGAAGAGATATTGACGATCGCGCCAGCCCCCTGCTTCAGCATTTGCGGCAACGCGGCCCGCGTCATGCGAAACACCCCGTTCAGATTGACGTCGAGGATTTGCGCCCAGGTTGCATCATCGGTCTCGTGCAGACGTTTCCCAAACTCTCCGATTCCCGCATTATTGACGAGAATGTCCAGCCGCCCGAACTGCTGCAGCGTCTGACGCACCGTTTCCTGGACATGGGCTTCATCTGTGACCGATCCGGCAACGGCCAAGACCTGGCCCTGCTCCTTCACAATGTCGCTCACGACCCGGTTCAGCTCCCCTTGCCGCCTTCCCGTGATGACGACCGAGGCCCCCTCCCGCGCAAAGGCTTTCGCGACCGCTTCACCGATACCGGCGTTGCCTCCCGTGACGATCGCGACCTTCCCGCGCAACCGGCTCATCGCCCGTCATCCTCTCGCGCTTCGTGATCCTCCGCGGCCTCGCCTGCCGCCTCAGCCGCTTGCGCGGTTGGCCACAAGCCGGACTCGATTTTCCTGGCGACGGTGATGAAGCCTGAATGGGCAACCATCCGGTGATCCGGCCTCACGCTGCGCCCCTGAATCGACCAGGTCCTCAACAGCGTTTCAAAGGTTTCGATCATGCCGAAGACCATCGCTTTCTCAAGGGCCTCCACTGTCTGCACCACTTGAGGGACCGTCGGGACAAAGCTCAAATAGATCCCGCCGGAACGAAGGACCTGTGCTGCATGGGGCACCACCTGCCAGGGTTCAGGAAGATCCAGGACGAGACGATCGAAAGGCCGGCCATCCTCGGGCAGGCTAATCCCCTCATACACGTTCCGGCGAAGCGGGATGAGATTCGGCATCGGGCCCATATACCGTTCGATATTCGTCATCGCCGTCTGCCCGAAATCCTCGCGCGCTTCGTAGGTCACCACCAGGCCACTCGGCCCCACGGCGCGCAAGAGCGCCATCGTCAGAGCCCCGGAGCCGGTCCCCGCTTCGAACACACGGGCG
Source organism: Nitrospirota bacterium (assembly GCA_026387615.1). Taxonomy (GTDB): domain Bacteria; phylum Nitrospirota; class Nitrospiria; order Nitrospirales; family Nitrospiraceae; genus Palsa-1315. The sequence goes on along the minus strand of JAPLLI010000205.1, from coordinate 12,265 downwards.
CCGGGATAGACATCTGCCCACATGGGAATGAGGGCCAAATCTTTCGGATACAAGACCTGTGCGCCGCGTGGCATCTTCAGCACATAGTCGCCGAAGGTCGGCTTGAGCGCCAACATCGTCTTATTGCCGGATAGCGTGACGAGAGAGCCGTCAGGCTTCCCGATGAGATCGTCGTGAGCAATTTTGTGACCGCTGAGTTGGTAGCGATCTCCGGACTTCAAGGTCAGGGCATACTGTCGCCCCTTCTTGTCGACCAAATGAATACGTTCGCCTGATTGAAAATGTGACATCCGGCCATTCTAGAAGCGCCACGCTGGGTTTTCAACCAAACAAACGACCGCGCTGGGGGATTTCTTGGCCTCTTCCATTGAGCTTCTTGAGGATGACACCGACTGCAACCGCGGCAAAGAACTCTTCCACCAAATCCTTTCTACTCCCATCAGTAGGATCCCCACCCCAACTGAGCCGATGTACTCAGCAATGTGGCGATTACGCCCATGGCTTCGTGCCGCAATTGCCGCGGCTGTGGCAAGGTTGCAGACCTCCCCCCTCAACGCTCCTCATTAAGACGCTCTAATAGTGCTGTCTTTTCTAGTGGCTTGAGATCCGCCATTCTCATGAGCAGGCCAGCACAGGACTTGCTTCATAAAAAGACCATGACAGAAAGCCGGAAATGAATCGTTTGGCGAATTGCTGTCTCTCATGAAGTAGAACAGAAAAATGGAATCTGCGAAATTCATGACGGTGCGACATACAACATCGGAGAGTCAGAGGAGGGACAACGAGATGAGAGAACATTTATTCCCAACTCCTGAGCCGGAAGAACTGGTTGCAATGACGAAGGACGTCGATGCGGACGATCCTGAGGCCAGCGACCTCTTGGATGTGATCGGTCGCGATACCTCCGAAGAGGACCAGCCGGAAGAACCGACAAAAGCAGTGACTCGCGCCGCCGTGAGCGGTGGTCCCTTCATGTTGGAGTCGCTCTACTTTCGCTCATTCGGCGAACGAGCCCTGCTGACCAGAGAAGAAGAAGTCGAGCTGGCCAAAAAGATCGATCATGGAACCAGCACCATTCGGAAGGCTCTCCGGCGCGCCATCCAAGCCGTCCCCAAACTCAAACGGCCGGATTCTGTGATCGAGGCGCTCCAGACGCTCCAGATGACCAGAGGGTTGAGCGGACTCTCGGCCACTGCGATCGACAAGGCCGAGCTGAGTCTCGCCGAGCTGATCGAAGGATCAGCCGGACAGCAGAAACTTCCGGTTGCCATCGCCAAGCAGCTCAAGGAAGAGTTGGCCACCCTCCGTTCTGCGCGAGTCGTGCTCGAACGGGCCAAGGACGAATTGGTACGTTGCAACCTGCGACTTGTTGTGGATATCGCCAAACATTACACAGGCCGTGGCCTGACGTTGCTAGACCTTGTGCAAGAGGGCAATATCGGACTGATGAAAGCGGCTGAGCGCTATCAATATCGGAAGGGGTTCAAGTTCAGCACCTATGCCACCTGGTGGATCCGTCAAGGCATCACCAGAGCGATGGCGGATCAATCACGGACCATTCGTATTCCGGTCCACCAGACCGAAGCCTCCCACCGCATCCTCCGCGTCACCAGACGACTCGGACAACAACTTGGCCGTCCGGCACGAATCGAAGAAGTGGCTGAGGTGCTCCGGATGAGACCGGAACGACTCCACGAAACCGTGCAGGCCTTTCAAGAGCCGGTCGCCCTGGAAAAACCGGTGGGTGACGGCAGCACGGAATTCGGGGAACTGCTCCCGGACCTGCAGGCAGTCCCGCCGGATGCCAATGTGCATGTGACCGAAATGGCGCAGCAACTTGAACGGATTCTCGGCACGCTCACACCGCGCGAACAAACCGTCATCCGCCTGCGCTTCGGCATCGGCCATGATCAGGCCTGCACGCTGGAACAGGTGGGGCAGAGCCTCTCGGTGACGAGGGAACGGATTCGCCAGATTGAAGCGAAAGCGCTCAAGAAGCTGAAGACCCCAGAAATTAAAGAAATGTTTGCCGCCATCCAGTAAGCGAAAACGTATCTGCAGGAAAGGGGCAAGGACAATCCTTGCCCCTTTCCTCTCCTACGGCTTTCCCCTTGAAAGCACTTGTGCGACAATGAGGCCTTCCCGAATGAACGAGGCCCCATGACGACTGTGCGCACGGCAAAAGCAAATTCCCCCTTCTTTCAACTTCCCATCATTCCATTTCTTCTCGGCATCCTCGTGGCACTGGAGCCGCCGATCGCCTCAGCTGAACCAATCATTGGATCGGCCTCTTCCCACGAAAAGGCCCTCACGATCCCAGCCGTCGTGGCGAAAGTGCGCCCTTCGGTCGTCACCATCCTGACGCGCGGCGTTCCGGCCACTCCCTCACAGGCCCAATCTGGGTCTGGGTCCGGCGTCATTATCGACGAGAGCGGCTACATCCTGACGAACAATCACCTGGTCGCGGGGGTCAAAAGTTTAGTCGTGGGGCTCTCAACCGGTCGGCTCACCCCGGGCCGTGTCGTCGCCCGGGACTTTCTGCTCGACCTGGCCCTCGTCAAGATCACGGCGACGGACCTGGTTCCCGCCACGCTAAGCCCTACACCGCTGCTGGAGATTGGCGAATCAGTCGTCGCCATCGGCAACCCCCTCGCGCTCAAGGGAGGCTCGACCGTCACGGTCGGTGTCGTCAGCGCGGTCGATCGCTCAGTGCTCACCCCGGACGGCGAAACGCTCTACGACCTGATCCAAACCGATGCCGCCATCAACCCGGGCAATAGCGGGGGGCCTCTCGTCGACCTGTCCGGTCATGTGATCGGCATCAACGTGGCCATCGCCCCTTCCGCGCAAGCCATCAGCTATGCGATTTCGATGGAGGCCATCTACCCCCATATTCAATCGATGATCGCCCGTGGCTCGGTCCTTCGTCCCGACACCGGCTTCACGCCTGTCACCATCACCGCAAGCATCATGGCCAGCTTCGGCCTGGAAGGTGACCGCGGGGTCCTGGCTCTCAATGTCGAGCCGACCGGACCGGCCGCAGCCGGAGGACTCCAAAACGGTGACATCATTACCGCCGTGGAACAGCATCAGATTTATAATCTCGGAGACTTTTGGCATGCCCTCTGCCGGTCCGGGGATCAGCCAACCCTGCAACTGGCCATTCAGCGAAAGAACATCCAGTCCACGATCTCAATTCAGAAACCCTGGCTGCAAAAATCCATCCCATGAGTCACGATTATCTAACTCAAGGGACGGCGCCTCTCCAGACACCAGCCCCACATGTGGGCAGGCTCATCCAATTCTCTAAGCCGGTCCCCTTTACGGAAACATGGACATTGCAGACACAGCTACAGGAAGAACGGATTGCGGAACGGCGGGGGGATACCCTGTTGCTCCTTGAACATACGCCAGTCTATACCCTGGGTCGCAGCACCCAGCCGGCCCATTGGACCAGCGGGGATGAGGCCCTTCGCCGGACAGGCGCCAGCCTCCAGACCGTCGATCGGGGCGGTTCGATCACCTACCATGGACCGGGACAGGTCGTCGGGTATCCCATCCTCAAACTGTCACAATATTGTTCAGGGCCGAAACAGTATGTGCGGATGTTGGAAGAAGTCCTGATCCAGACCCTCGCGCACTGGGAAATTGACGGCTATCGCCTCGACAAGAAGCCTGGCGTTTGGGTCCACGCGAACCATGCCGATGCGAAAATTGCCGCGATCGGAGTCCGGATCGATCATGGCGTTACGATTCATGGATTTGCACTCAACGTGGACCTGGACCTCTCCCCCTTCTCCCATATCCTGCCCTGCGGCCTGACAAAATGTCCCATCACCTCTATGGCGGAGGTTCGAGAGTCTGCCCTATCCCCTCGAGCCGTCGCACAGCAGGTGGCGCAGGAATTCTCACGAATATTTAACATCCAATGGATAGATCTCCCGCTCGACCTCATCCAGCAGAAATCTCACGACCACCTCGCCTCGACGGCCCAACTGTCAATCTGACCAAAGGAACAGCCATGCACGAACTCAATACCCAGACGTTCCAATTGGCGGTCGCTCAGTTTGATCAAGCAGCCGAAACCATGGAGCTGGATCGCAATTTACGCGAGCGGCTAAAACTTCCGCAGCGGTCGCTCATTGTCAGTGTGCCGGTGCGTATGGATGACGGCCGGGTCGAAGTCTATACCGGCTATCGTGTGCAGCACGATTCATCCCGCGGCCCTACCAAAGGCGGCATCCGCTACCATCCGGATGTGAACCTCGGGGAAGTCGCAGCCCTCGCCATGTGGATGACCTGGAAATGCGCCTTAACCGACCTGCCCTATGGCGGAGCCAAAGGCGGTGTGGCGGTCGATCCCAAACAGTTATCTCGAGCAGAGCTACAGCGCCTAACCAGACGGTATGCAGCGGAAATTTTCCCGCTGATCGGGCCGGAACAGGACATTCCAGCCCCGGACGTCGGCACAGACGCCCAGGTGATGGCCTGGATCATGGACACCTATAGTCAGCAAGTGGGCTATTCGGTGCCGGGTGTCGTGACCGGCAAGCCCCTCTCGATTGGTGGCAGCCTGGGCCGAGAGGAAGCCACCGGCCGCGGAGTGGCCTATGTCACCATGGAAGCGCTGCGCCATCTCAAACTCGACATGCGGAACACAACCGTGGCCATCCAGGGATTCGGCAACGTCGGCTCCCATACCGCTCGCATCATGAAGGAATGTGGCGCCCGCGTCATCGCCGTCAGCGACGTGACGGGAGGCCTCTACAATTCGAACGGCTTGGATATTCCAGAACTCCTCACACGCCACAAGACCCATGGCCAATCCCTTCGTGACACCAAGCTGGGAGACTGGCTCTCCAATGACGAATTGCTGCAACTCGACTGCACCGTGCTGGTTCCCGCCGCCCTGTCCGAGCAGATCACCGAACACAACGCCCCGAAACTCCGTTGCACAATCCTCGCAGAAGGAGCCAACGGGCCGACGACCCTGGCGGCCGATCGAATCCTCCAGGACAAGGGAGTTTTTATCATCCCGGACATCCTGGCCAATTCCGGCGGCGTCATCGTCTCCTACTTCGAGTGGGTGCAGGATGTGCAGCGCTTTTTCTGGAAAGAGCCTGACATTCAAACACGACTGCACGATATTTTGACTGACGCCTTCCACCGGACCTTACAGTTTTCTCTCTCCAGGAACACCTCCATGCGGATGGCAGCCCTGATGAATGGAATCGACAAGGTGGCCCAAGCCCATCTCCAGCGGGGGCTTTACCCGTGAGCGCGCAACGACATGAGGCCATGCGGCTCATCTCGCCGGGAACGCTCGCGTGACGAACTATGTGCTGGCCGCACTGGCCGGAATATGGCTGGCCGACGGCATCATCCTTCTACTGGCTCCCCACTACATCATCACGCAGGTCCGTGAATTACTGCAGCAGTCCCCTACCCTCTTGCGATGGGAGCTGCTCTCGATCATCGGAGGCCTCGTATTACTCTATGCCGCACAGGAACTCCCTCACCAATGGCTCTGGATGATGACGGCCGGAAGCATGATCGCCAAAGGCGCCTTCCTGTCGATGGGATCACCCTCATGGCGTGATCCGGTCATCGTGTGGTGTGTCGGCCGCGAAGACATCGACTACCGATTCTGGGGGCTGGGCCTCTGTGCGCTTGCAGCGCTGTTATTTCATGCGCTAGGGTGGATCGGCCGGAACTGAGTCACGTGGAAGCATAAAGGACTGCAGCATGGATCGGGATACCCTGCTCTCCCTCTGGGAAGCTCATAAGGACGAGCGATGGCCGCACGTGGAAAGCCTGCAGGAAGGGCCGTTGATGACATTGGATACGGTAATCAGCGGATGCGTGGTCTATGCGCTCGAAAGCCCAGAAGGGCTTGATGCCCAGCGACTCGGAATTATCGAAGACTGTGTCGCCGACCTGGATAGCCTGACCGGCGAACTTGGCGCAGACTGTCAGCCCTATTTTCACCGGCTCCGCCGCCTCGGATCCCTCCTCCTCGCCAGCCGCCGCACTAACTAAACACCATTCCTTGCAAGTTCGCAGACCGTTCGATAAAATGCGCCCACGCTGCATGGTCCTACCAGTTCTACCAAACAGATTTCACGCACCAGACAGCTCTAGGAACCCCGGGGCAAGGAGGAGTCGATGAGGAATGTACTGCGAGTCGTTGCGCTAACCTGTCTGGTCATGGCTGTCGTCGGCCCATGGATGTCTCCCGGGTATGCCGAGCCCTATGAATTAAGCAAGAACGATGTGATGGATCCCAAAGCCTTAAAGAGCACCGAGGTGTCCCTGTTTGGCGTCAAATTAGGAGACTCCGAAGCCACAACCCTGGACTTGCTGGTCAATGAAAAGATTCCGGGAATTAAGGTGGAGCAGGAAGCCTTGTTTATTTTCTTGATCGATCAGCGGAAGCCCACTGGCCCAATGGCTGGCGTGCGCATTCAGGATGGCAAAGTCGATCTGATCTTTATCAACAACCGATTCTCCTACAAGACCCGCGGCATCTTTCGCAACGTCTTGAACAGTGAGAGCCCTGATGATGTGCGGAAACTGTTGGGACAGGAAGAATACGGGGACGAAAATGTGATGGGCGCCATCCTGGCGTACGATAAACAGGGATTCGTCATCAACTATCTGGGGAAGGACGTCAACGTCGAATTCTCCCCGATTCGGTAGCAGGTCTGGCCACAGAAGTGGCCCCTGCAATCTCACTCACCCGCCTCAGCCTCTACAGACAGACTGAATCTGACGAGCGCTTCGCTTCTCCCCTCACGGGGGACGTGCGAAGGAAACTGGCGCGAACAGGCCCGGCCTTCCCGCCTCAGCCTCGCCATCGCTCAGCCGGTGGTCAAATAGTGATTTCAGTGGGGCGCGTCGGCGACCTGCATTCCATAGCTAATGAGGTTCGTCGCGGTATTCCAACGATGGTTGGAGTTGAGGATCACGAGAAGAAGATCGCTCCCGTTCTGAGAGACTTTCGCGATCAGGCACCGGCCGGCTTTAGACGTAAAGCCCGTCTTAATGCCTTCGACACCGGGGATGCGGCCCAACAATTTGTTCGTCGTGTGCAAAATATAGGCATGGTGACCGTTGACCGGCGTGATGATCGCACGTTCCTCGCGGACCAACTGCCGAAAAGTCGGCTGATCAAGGGCGATGACGCTCAACGTCGCCAGATCTTCCGCTGTAGAGTAATGGTCCGGGTTATCGAATCCGCAGCCATTACTGAAATGGGTATCGACCAGGCCGAGCGCCACAGCCTTGGCATTCATCAACGTCACGAACTGTGCTTCGTCGCCCCCCACATGCTCCACCGCAGCGAGGCAGGCATCGTTCGCAGACATGATCAACATGGCCTTCAGCAGATCTTCCAGCCGAAAAATCTGCCCGGCCTTCACGCGCAAGTGCGTCTTGTGAGCCCGGGCGGCATTGGGGCTAATCGTGACGAGATCATCCAACCGGCCCCTTTCCAAAATAACGAGGGCCGACATGATTTTCGTGAGGCTGGCCGGAGACAATCGCTTTCCGGCATCGTGCTCATACAACACCCGCCCGGTCTTGAGGTCCTTGAGCAGAATGCCATGGGCTGGAGCGACGCGCCAGGGCGGAAACTGATGTGCGGCCATCGCCGGCCTGGCATGCACCGGTTGGGCCGTGACCTTCTTCGCCAGAGCGATGGATGGAGTGACGGCCGCGGCGCCGATCAATAGAAGCCCCAGGCACAACCCCGCCGTGCCGGGGAGAAGTCGCGGACGAAGGGATCTCCCGCAATCTCTTGTCGCCATAAAATCGTCGCTCCTACTCAGAGGGTAAATGACTCACGGACCTTCCCTCCACGAAACCCGCTGTCGATCACTTTATGGAAAAAGCGAAGCAGGTCCGCCAGGTCAATCCAGAATCCGCAATTCAGACAACGGGCATAGAGACGTCGATTCACCAGCGTGTAGTGGCGCTCGATCATCATGAAGCCTTTGCATTTCAAACAGTCCATCGACGTGCCCGCCTTCAGACTCTCTGCCTACCGGAGCCGATTCATCACCAATGCTAAGCACCCGGCTAATAGGCCTCCGCCGAAAATCGTCGTACCGAACGACAGGTAGGGGCTCGCCCCGCTGCCGGGAGGCGCTCCATCAAGCAGGTCTCGTACGCCCCCCTGCACCATCAGCACAGACAGGGCCAGCAACGAGCCGATCGCAAACCACCACCCAAATGATCTCACAGGCATCCTCGAAACAGCGCATCAACAGGCATGAATCTACACTATCGGCACTCTAGCCGAGGGTCGATAGGCTGTCAAGCAGACGGACCTTTGCCGTGGCTTCCACAATCAGCACACATTGCGCACCCTCATGGCGCAGCTACGGGGCGAGCGTCTGTCGGCTTCAAGCCTCGATGGAGAAAAATGGAGACGCTTTCATTGCCATTGTCCGCGATTACCAGCCCGGGCTCTTCAGCCTCCTTCGTCGTGACCTGGAAGGTCGCGAGGGCAAAGGGACCGGACTTCGTCCGATAGTTCCTGGGCGGATATTCGAACGTCCCATCGCCCCGGCCAAAGAGAATGGAGAGATCGCTCGACTGCAGATTCACGATGGCCACATCGGTGCGATGGTCGCCGTTGAAATCTCTGGCGAGCCCGAAGTTCGGCCCTGCATTGGCCCCGGAGTCACGCCCGGGCTGGAACGTCCCGTCGCTGTTGCCGAGATAGGTCGTGAAACTGTCCCGTTCGCCGTTGATCACCAGCAGGTCACGGATCCGGTCATCGTTGAAATCGGCGAAGCTCACCCCGAGTGGCCGTTTGCCGGTCCGGTAGTCGGTGGGAAGGCGAAAGGTTCCGTCCCCGTTCCCAGCCCAGATAGACACGGCGTTCGACATTGGCCCCCCGTTCGTCACGGCCAAATCGATTTTCCCATCGCCATTCACGTCTGCCAAGGCAACGGATGTGGGCGTGTCGCCATATTCGTACTGCGCCCCATGGGTAAATTCGCCGGTGCCGGTTCCCAGAAATACTTTAATCTTGTCGTTTCGCAATGCGACCACGAGGTCCGGAATCTGATCGCCATTGAGATCGTCGCTGGCAATGGCAATGGGGGTCCGGTGCACGGGATAGCGCGGCCCTTCCTCAAATTTCCCATCCCCTCGCCCAAGCAGCACGGCAATTTCATCCCCCCCGGAACAGGCCAACACCACATCGGGATAGGCATCGTGATTGAGCATTCCCAGGGCGAGCGAGCGGGGCTCCTTGCACGTACTGAGCTGCACTTGATCGCGGAAAGTCCCGTCCCCGTTACCCAAGAGAATCGAGAGCGTGTTGCTGCCGATGTTGGTCGTCAGGAGGTCGGTAAACCCGTCTTGATTGACATCGGCGGGGGTCACGGTCGTCGGATTCTTCCCGACTTTGTAGCTGGCAAAATAATAGAAGAGATCCGGCGGAGTATACGGATCCTGCTTGGTACAACCACTGACAACAAACAAAACGAGACCGGTCGCCATGACAGCCAGACTCCAACAGCTGCGCCCGTTATGGCCGTCGCTCCTTCTGCTCACGCAGGACTCCTCACGCAGAGAACCGGCGACAGGGAGATATCTTTGCATACAGATGCCCTTCACCAGGCCGTCCAGTCGACGTCAGTCGGGCCAGTATACAGACCAGGGCTTTCCCCTGGCAATCAATCCACCATGGCACAATCCCCGCCAAACAGCAGTTTCCCCGGTCTTGGCGGGCGCAGCAAGGCTTTGAAAACGGCGTGGGGTTTGGGATATACTGTTCCCTTGGCAAGGAGGAGGACCCATGAGCAAGATGCTGAAAATTGATCTGTCGATGTACGGAATCGCCGAGATACTACACTGGTGCCACGACCGCAATAAGGGTCGTATCCCGGGGGTGGACACGGCAGGATTCGAGAAGATGAAGACGCTCTTGGCTGAGAAGCCCCAGTCTGGAGATTATTTCGCCCTCGATCAATTCTGGAAGACGAGAGTCCTCCTGGAACTGACCGAAGAAGAAGTCTCAACGATCGATCGCTGTCTCTACGATATCCCCAATTTGGACAGTGAACCGCTCCCGCAAATCCGTCATAAGTTCTGGCCGCAACAAGCAGCGGCCGTCTAGCTCAGAGAGGGGCCGTCCATGACGGCCCCTCTCCGCCTCAATAGCAATCAGCCCAGCCTGTCCCTCTACAACGTGGCCGAGAACCGTGTGCGTAATCCATTGCGTGTTAGTGCGAACTGGCAGGATGCTGAAAAAGACCGCCATTTTTGTCCGTCGTTCGTGAAGCGTCGTTCGTATCTCGTCGCAGACCAGGAGGCGGACTTCTTGCGAGATACGTTTCACGATTCACGCTTCACAAGTTTCCAGAGCGCTGCCGGCGGCCTTTTTCAGCATCCTACCGCTAGAGCGACCCTTCGCCCTTAAGATACCGGCGAAAGCGCCCCATCAAATCGGCGCCGAGCGTCCCACCTTCCGGCTTCTTCACGTCCGGATCGGCAAAATGCCCGCGAATTTCCTGAAGGCGCTTTTCCGCCTGCTCATTCCCCTGCAGCCGCTTGGTCTTCTCCAGCGCCGTATCAAAAGCCTCAAACGTCAACTCGTTGTATCCGAATGAACGAATCCGTTTGACGGCTTTCATCATGGCCTGATTCCGAAACCCCGTCAGATGCTCCGAATCAATCTCTTTGAGCCCGAGCTTCCGCGCCCGCCGCTCAGCGGCTTTACGGATTCCGCTTCGCACAAAATCCGGTGACGTCTGTAATCGCTTCCATGCCTCATCAGTCCAGGCGACTCGCTCCAGGGGCGCGGCCCACAGCTGTAGCAATGTCGACTCATCGATCTTCGCGATGCCCTTCTCCCTCGCCAAATCTTCGGTGTCCCGCTTTAACATATCCGTAACGAATTCGACGGCAATCGGCGGCGACTGTTTCAACTTTTCGTGCAATTGGGCCAAGGCCCCCTCGCTCCACTCCAAGGGAGGAGCCGACGCCTCGCGAAGATCGCCCAGCGCTTCTACTTTTTCGAAGAGCTCGACGTTCACCTCGAGATGCCCTCGCTCCTTCGCGATCTCTTCGGCGATCTGCTTGGTCATGCTGCGCATGAATTCCGGAACCGTGCTCAACCGTTCCTTGGCGGAGGCCGTCCAGGGGAGATGCCCTTGCGCCATCTGTTCGGCCGCATCCGCCATGCCAGCTTCGCCGCCCATCCCACCCATCATTTGCCCCTTGAACTGATCGAGAAGCTCCCCCGTAATCTCCGCGTAGCCGAGCTCTCTGGCTTTCTTCTCGGCCAGGCGTCGAACCATGCCACGCAGGAACAGCGGTGCCCGCTCAAGACGTTTAGAGGCCTCGTCCGTCCAACGGACATCTATTCCAACCGCATCGTGGGAGTCTGGTGAGTTCATGATCCGCTTCCTGTTATGACTGGTTCAGGAGTTCCTTCAATTCCTTGCCGGCTTTGAAAAACGGCACCTTCTTGGCAGGCACCGCCACGGTCGCGCCAGTCTTGGGGTTCCGGCCTTCTTTCATCCGGCGAGCCCGCAACCGAAAACTGCCGAACCCTCGAATCTCCGTCTTATCACCGTTCTTCAACGAATCGCGCACGCAGTCGAAAATCGTATTGACGACGACTTCCGCCTGCCGCTTCGTCAAGGTCGTCACCTGCTCGGAAACGCGCTCGATGATTTGGGCCTTCGTCATATTGGACTCCCCTTTCGTGGCAATAAATCGACCAACGCGTCGATCCGATCGCGCTAGAACGCCATAAGATATTTAAGCCCGACCCCGGAGTACAAATCCAGCTTGGGAAAGAGCGCCGACAGCCGCGACTCGATTAATTCCCTGATCGAAAATCGCCGGCGCGGCTCAATGACTTTCGGCTCGCCCTCGATGCCGGCCACATCCGCCGCAAGCTGGATGGCATCGTCGAGATCGCCGAGTTCATCCACCAGCTTCGACGCTTTAGCCTGACGGCCCGTGAAAATCCTGCCATCCGCCAAGGCCTTCACATCCGCCACGTCGAGGCCACGCCCTTCCGCCACCGCCTCAATGAACTGTTGATGGACATCGTCCATGACGGATTGGAGCAACCGATGCTCTTCTTCGCTCATCTTCCGAAGCGGCGATCCCACATCCTTGAATCGTCCGCTTTTAATGACAACTCCCTCGATCCCGATCTTCTTGAGCAACCCCTCGACGTTGGCCATCTCCATGATGACCCCGATGCTCCCCGTCAACGTCCCCGAGTTGGCCACGA
>JAPLLI010000252.1 GCA_026387615.1 Nitrospirota bacterium | reverse complement strand
TTGCAGATGCCCGTCTGCGTGCGGAAACGGATCAGCTCGCCCTTGCAGACCTGCTGCGCGCCGACATCGTTGAAGTGGGGGTGGGTCGGGGGCAACTGCATCTCAGACCAGGTCTTCAGCACTGGCCCGGCCTTGCCCTCGCGGCCCGTGACGTAGGATTTGTAGGTGCCGTTGTTGTCCAAGAGGTTGAACTTGATGAGTTCGATCCGCTGCAGCTCCAGCTCATAGAGAGCGCCGTTGATCCCATGGGCGTTGGGACCGATGTATTTGGCGTCGGACAATAGGTGCAGCGGGGCTTTCGACAAGACATCACCCGCGCCCCAGAAGTTCGGCCAATCCAGCCAAGGCCCTTGCCTCAACGCCACAGCCCGTTCTCCTCCGAGACAGCGGGCCCGCTCTTCGGGAACCTTTCCCAGGAATCGCTGCTCTCTCTCTTTTGCAACTCGCTGGATATCGCCGTGCGCCAGCACTTTCAGACAGGCAATCTCGGACTCCAACACATCGCATCCGCTGAGAAAACACAGTCCGGCCATCGCTGTGAGCATCGACAGGCGACGTCTCTGTCTCATGGGTAGCCCTTCCTCAAGGGTAAGACCTCTTGCGCAGAATCTAAGCGGCCCCAGGCTACGACCCGAAGAGAAAAGAGTCAATTACACTTAGCATTAAATACGTGTATTGTTAGGCAATTGAACTACCTAGGCAGAACGAGTCCATGCAGCTTCTTGTTGTGCGTGACGCTCAGCGGAGGAAGAGGAACCAGAGATACACCGCGCTCATGAGGACCGAGCCCAGCATGACGGGGAACCCGAACTTGAAAAACTGCCAAAAGGAAATGGGATAGCCGGCTTTACGCGCCATATCCACGATCACGACGTTCGCGCTCGCGCCGATGATCGTGCCGTTCCCTCCCAGACAGGCGCCCAGCGCCAGAGCCCACCAGAGCGGCAAGATGTCCGGCTGATGCACCAGGGTGGCATAGTCCGTAATCTCCGGATGCAGCGAGCGGGCGAGGTCCACGATCAACGGATTCATCGCCGCAACGTAGGGGATGTTATCCACCGCAGCTGAGAGGATGGCCGACCCCCAGAGCACCGCCATCGTGGAGCCAGCAAGATTCCCCTGCGTCACCGCCACCAATTGATCCGCCAAGTAGCGAATCACGCCGACCTTGACCAGGCCGCCGACCAGGATGAACAACCCGATAAAAAAGAAGATGGTTTTCCATTCGACATCGGTGAGATAGGACAATTCTTCAATATCTTCCGGTTTCCGTCTCGCATGCCCGAGCAGCATGAACAGGCTCGCGCCAAGGAGCGCGATCGTGGCCGGCTCAAGATGAATGAGCGAATGCATGCAGAACCCCGCATTGACGAGCCCCAACAACCAGAGGCAGCGGTACATGAAGGGCCGATCTGCCACGGCGTCCCGCGAGCTCAACGCCATCACCGCTGTCCTGAGATGCGGCGCCACGGTCATTTTCCGCCCGAAGATCACCCACAACACCGCCACGAACATGACCATGATCATCAATGCGATGGGACCCATGACCACCAGGAAATCGAGATAGCCCAACTCCGCCTTGCTGGCGATCATGATATTAGGCGGATCGCCGACCAGCGTGGCGGCCCCGCCGATATTCGACGCGAGCGCCTCGGTGACCAAAAAGGCAATGGGATTGAGCTCCAACCGTTTGGTAATGGCCAGCGTGACCGGCGCCATGAGCAACACGGTGGTCACGTTATCCAGCATGGCCGAGAGTCCCGCCGTCAGCAGGGACAGCAACACCAGCAGGCGGAACGGTTTCGCGTCGGCCTGCTGCGCCGCCCAGATGGCCAGGACCTCAAACAGACCAGTCTCCCGGACAATGTTCACGATCACCATCATTCCGATCAACAGAAATACGACGTTATAGTCGACGCCGAACTCATGGGAATAGAAGGCTTCATCCTGCGACATCACACCCAGCCCGATCATCACCGCCGCCCCGAACAGGGCCACAATCGTCTTGTGAATCCGTTCGGTAATGATGACCAGATAACAAACACCGAAAATCAGCAGGGCCAGAGACACAGACGACATGCATTACCCCTTGTCACGTACACAAGACTGCTGAACGAGAACTTCTCAGGCATTATCGGGAGACTCTGACTGCAATGCAACGAAAGTCGTCTCACAGGATGCTAAAAAGAAAGTGAAATGGCCCGGTGAGGTGCCCTGACGGCGAACTGTGGTAGGCTGTCCTATGGCTGTGACCTTACACCTATTCAGTCGTTCGCTATTCCGGGGCCTGCTCCTTGCCGGGCTATTCGGATACGCCTGTTCTTGCCCTGCATGGGCCGATGCGCCCCCTCCGCCTTCGAGTCTGTGGCTGACCGCACCGGATCCAGCGCCGGCCACGCAAAAGCCCTGGATCCTCCGCGACCGGGCCATCGCCTTGAGCCTCCAGCCGCTTCGAATCTTGAAAGACGCGGCAGCCAGGCCACATCCTCCGATCTCCATCGAACTCTTCAATGGCCTCAGATATGAGCTGGATATCGCCTCCACCATCTCCCGAAGCAACGACTCGGCTGTGATCCGCGGGCTCCTCAAACAGAGCCAGCAGGGAGACTTTATTTTCTATATCAACGGCAACGTCATGGCCGCTACCATCCACGTCGGCAAGCGCCTCTTCAAAGTCGAGCATGTCTCCAACGGCCGCCACCGATTACTGGAACTGAATCCTGCCAAACTCCCTCCGGACTAGCCACGGCAAGAGCCCATGATGTATCCCCTCCTGGCCGACCTGACCCTGATTATCCACCTGGCGTTCGTGCTCTTCGTCCTATTCGGCGGGCTGCTCGTGCTGAAATGGCACTGGATCGCCTGGCTGCACCTGCCTGCTGCAGCCTGGGGCGTGGTCGTCGAATGCACCGGCTGGATCTGTCCCCTCACGCCGCTGGAACATTGGCTGCGCTCACAGGCTGGGGGAACCTCCTCTCCTTCCGACTCCCTGGTACAATATCTCCTGCCGGCCCTCTATCCCTCCGGCCTCACGAGAGAGATTCAGATTCTACTCGGGATGCTGGTCTTGGCGGTGAACCTCGCGATCTATGGCTGGCTCTGGCGCCGCACCAACGTGAAGACAACGCGAGGCGCGAAATAGGACGATTCATCTTGTTCGGCAGACCTGCGAGATAAAGAGATATTGACGTGGTGGTCCGGTCTTGATAGAGGAACGGGCCCGCGCCTATTCATTCGAATGTGAGGATTCTATGCCGATGGATGAGATTACCCAAAAAGTCAGCGACCGTTATGCCAAGGCCGCCTCGACGGGCGAACAGATGTGTTGCCCGACCAGTTACGACATGGCCAACCTTCAATCCTTCATCCCCGAAGAGGTCCTCAAGATTTCCTATGGCTGCGGGACGCCGGCCGGACTGAAGACCGTCTCCCAGGGGGAAACCGTGCTGGACATCGGGTCCGGCGGCGGCATCGATTGTTTCGAAGCTTCCCGGCTCGTCGGCCAAACCGGCCATGTCATCGGGATCGACATGACCGACACGATGTTAGAAATCGCCCGGAGAAACGCGCCGATCGTCGCAGCCAACCTTGGCTATCCTGCGTCCAATATCGAATTTCGCAAAGGGATGGCGGATGCGATGCCGGTGGACGAAGGCGCCGTCGATCTAATCATCTCCAATTGCGTGATCAACCTGGCGCCGGATAAACGGAAGGTCTTCCGGGAAATGTTCCGCGTGGCCAAGCCGGGCGGGCGGTTCACGATCTCCGATATCGTGGCGGACCAGCCGGTGCCGCAATATTTGATCCATGACACGGAAAAATGGGGCGACTGCCTCTCCGGGGCCCTGACGCTCACCGACTATATCGCAGGACTGGCGGGAGCAGGATTTCTGGGCATTCACCTGATCACGTCCTCGCCCTGGCAGGTGATCGACGGCATCCACTTCTTCTCCGTCACCCTGACCGGCTATAAACTTCCCGCCACAGCGCCGGTCTCACCCGTTCGTTATGCCACGCTCCGCGGACCCTTCAGCCGGGTGGTCGATGAACTGGGCACAATCTATGTCCGGGGCGTCCCCCAGCCGATCACGCAGGACGTGGCCACGCTCTTGAGCCTGGCTCCGTTGGCTAGCCACTTTGTCCTGTCCCCTGACCAGGTCAGGCTGGATCAAACCGATGGCCGATGGACCGCAGTCTGTCCGCCAGAGGTCTCCTGCCTCTGGCAAGGGCACTTCGCCCTGCTCGCAGGACCCTTTGTCGAAGCAGCTGACGACGATCACCATATCTTTCGTCGGGGTGAGCCGATGGAGATTTGCGACAAGACACTCGCCGTACTAGAAACAACTGGCTATGAACCCCATTTCGCGATCATCAATCGCGCCAGCCAGAGCGTGAGCGATCAAGCCGACTGCTGCTCCCCTGATGGGGGCTGTTGCTGAGACATGGCTCTGACCCTGCTCGGGCAACAGAACCCCCTCGCCTCCCCCGCTGAGCAATTGAAGATTCTCGGTGGAACGACAAGCTGTCCCCCCTTCGAGACACAACTCGATCGCATCGGCCTGCTCCCCCTCCGTGCCACGGGGATCACGGTCTTGCAACTCAATGTCGGCAAGCTCTGCAATCAGATCTGCAAACACTGCCATGTCGATGCGGGACCGGACCGGACCGAAAGTATGTCCCGCGAGACGGCGGAACAATGCATCCAGGCTCTCGCAAAAACCGATATTCCGACCGTCGATATTACGGGCGGAGCGCCGGAACTGAATCCCAACTTCCGCTGGCTGATCGAGCAGGCCCACTCCCTCGGTCGTCATGTGCTGGATCGCTGCAACCTTTCGGTCCTGCTGCTTCCGTCGCAAGCGGATCTGGGCGAGTTCCTGGCCAAACATCGCGTGGAAGTGGTCGCCTCGCTCCCCTCCTATCAAGCGGGGCAAACAAACGCGCAGCGGGGCGCAGGCATCTTCGAGAAATCGATCGAGGCCCTACGGCTGCTCAACCGGCTTGGCTATGGCCAGCCCGACAGCGGGCTCTTGTTGAATCTCGTCTACAATCCGACAGGGGCCTTTCTTCCGCCGAAGCAGGAGGCCATCGAAGCGCAGTTCCGGAAAGAACTTCTGGCCAAGCAGGGAGTCTCGTTCAACCACCTCTATACGATCACCAACATGCCGATCAGCCGATTTCTTGAATTTCTCCTGGAGAGCGGCAACTACGAGCAGTATATGGAGCGGCTGGCCAACGCCTTCAATCCCTCTGCTGCGGCCAGCGTGATGTGCCGCCACACGATTTCCGTGAGTTGGGATGGCAGACTCTACGACTGCGACTTCAACCAGATGCTGGATCTACCGGTGGACCAGCGCAAACCCGCCCATATCCGCGACTTCGACCCGGTTCAACTCGCCCAGCGCCAGATCGTCACGAACAACCATTGCTACGGCTGTACTGCCGGAGCCGGTTCGTCTTGCGGCGGCGCTGTCACGGCGTAATCTCGCTACGGCTTTCGATCAGCCAGAAACTGCCGAATGGCCGAGGCGATCTCGTCGCGGACGCGGCGAAAGGCGAGGCGGCGGCCCTCCGCATCTGCGACGGCTGCCGGGTCATCGAAGCTCCAATGGATCAATGTCGTGTTGCCTGACCAGAGGGGACAGGTTTCTTTGGCCCGGTCGCAGACCGTCACCACATAGTCGAGGGGGGTCGCCGCAAATTCCATCGCCGATTTGGATCGATGCTGCGAGATGTCGATTCCGACTTCGGCCATGGCCTCGACCGAGCCTGGATTCAGACCGACCGGATGGGTTCCCGCACTGAAGACCTCGTACCGATCGCCAGCCAAATGCCGCAGCCAGCCTTCTGCCATTTGACTCCTGGCCGAATTACCGGTACAGAGAAACAGAACCGACTGTTTCATACGACCCCCTCGCGCCGGAACCAGTGTTTAGTCCTGTTGCAGATGCCACAGACCGACAACATGACCGGCACCTCCACCAGGACCCCCACCACCGTGACCAGGGCCGCTCCTGATTCGGGGCCGAAGAGCGCAATGGCGGTCGCCACCGCCAATTCGAAAAAGTTACTGGCCCCGATCAAGGCGCCAGGCGCCGCGATTTCATAGGGCACATGAAACCGATACATGAGCCCATAGGCCAATGAAGAATTCATATACACCTGGAACAAAATCGGCACCGCGATCAACGCGACATGTACGGTCTTGCCCATGATGTTCTGGGCCTGGAAGGCAAAGATGAAGACCAAGGTGAGGAGCAGGGCCGAGATGGTGACCGGAGCGAATCGCGGCAACAACACCTCTTCCAGCCACAACTGCCCCTGTTGCCTCACGAGCCAGGCCCGAAGCCCCCACCCGATCGCCAGAGGAATCACGATGAAGGCCAGGACCGAATAGAACAAGACATCATAGGGCACGGACAGGGACGAGGCGCCGCTCACCAGCAGGCCGACAATCGGCACAAACAGCACGAGCATAATCAGGTCATTGACCGACACCTGGACCAGCGTATAGGCGGGATCTCCGTCCGTCAGGTAGCTCCAGACGAACACCATCGCCGTGCAGGGGGCTGCGGCCAGGATGATCGCCCCGGCGATATATTGGTCCGCTTCGGCTGGCGTGATCCAGGCAGCAAAGACGATACGGAAGAAGAGCCAGGCAAAGAACGCCATCGAGAAGGGTTTAACCACCCAATTGACGAACAGGGTAATGAACAATCCGGTCGGGCGAGTCACGACATGGCGAATCGAGGCAAAATCGACCTTCATCATCATCGGCACGATCATGAGCCAGATGAGCAGCGAGATCGGCAGGTTGATATGGCTGCCCTGGCCGAACTCCATCGTCCGCAGGGTCTGGACAAGGCCGGGAGCCGCCTGCCCGAGCAGCACGCCGACAACCATGCAGAGCGACACCCAGAGGGTCAGATACCGTTCAAAGGGATTCAGTTGCTTCTCGACTGCCGGCGGCGTGGCTTCCATGATCCCTCCAAGTCAATCATCAAGAATTATTGATTCATCGAACCCGAAAAAGTCAGCAGCGGGGATCGGAACGGCCCTTCTTCCTCATGACCCTGAGCGAGGCCACCAGCTCCTCAAGCTCCTCGACCGCATCGGCATTGATGGCGTAGTAGATCCAGCGGCCTTCGGGACGATCCTGAATCAAACCTGCATCCTTCAAGACTTTCAGATGAAACGACAGCCGCGACTGTCCGGCCTGCAGGGCATCGGTCAGTTCACAGACGCAACGCTCGCCGTCCTTCAACTGGCCGAGAATGTCCAGCCTGGTCTCGTCTGCCAATGCATGGCAGAGCTCGGCGGTCTTGGCCCGGTTCTTCCCCGACAACGTAGGCATCCCTCCTTATACATCAAGAATTCATGATGGGTCAACCGGCAAGGATCCTGATTGCGTCGCTTCGAGCAGTCTGCTAGTCTGGCCTGGCTGGAGCAGCTTCACCCTTTATTCTCGGATGACTACATCGCATGGTATATGACCCCAAAGATCCCTGGAGCAAGAAGAGCGACCAGCTTGAGGATGTCCTCCGGCAGGCCCAGTCGCAGTTCAAGAACCTGATGCCCTCAAGCGGCATCAGAAACCTCGCCATGGCCGCGTTGCTGATTGTCCTCGCCTGGCAGAGCGCGTTCATCGTGAGCCCGGACGAAGAAGGCGTCGTCAAACGATTCGGCACCCCGGTCCGCACCGTGGGACCTGGCCCCCATGTGAAAATTCCTCTCATCGAGTCGGTCCTGCAGCCGAAAGTTGAAAAACTCCATCGAATCGAGATCGGTTTCCGGACCGATCGGCAGGGCCGCCAGCAAATGTTGGCGCAGGAAGCCCTGATGCTCACCGGCGACATGAACATCCTGGCCATCGAATTCATCGTGCAATATAAGATCAAAGGCTCGGCGAACTATCTCTTCAGCGTCGCGGAAATCCATGAGACGATCGGCAAAGCAGCCGAAGCCTCCATGCGCGAAGTGGTCGGCAAGAGCAAGATCGACGAGGCCCTGACCACCGGCAAAGCCCAGATCCAGCAGGACACCATGGTTCTGTTGCAGTCCATTCTCGACCAGTATCAGGGCGGCGTCAAAATCGCGGCCATCCAGTTGCAAGACGTCGATCCTCCGGAAGCGGTGGCGGCGGCCTTCAAAGATGTGACCAATGCCAAGGAAGATCGGGAGAAGCTGATCAACCAGTCGCAGAGCTATCGCAACGACATTCTCCCGAAAGCCAAAGGCGAAGCCGCGCAGGTGGTGAACCAGGCCAAGGGCTATGCCCAGGCCAGGCTGAACCGCGCCCAGGGTGAAGCCAACCGTTTCGTGGCGACCCTGAAAGAATACACCCAGGCCAAAGACATCATCAGCAAGCGACTCTATATCGAAACGATGGAAGAGATTCTGCCGAACATGGAAAAAGTCATCATTGACGGCAAAGCGGGCGATCGCGTGCTGCCCTACCTGCCGCTTGAGCGGCTCAGAGCCAAAGCCAGCGCCGCTGAGGAGACCAAGCCATGACCAAACAGGGATTCCTCATTGCCATGCTCGCGGTCGTCCTGGGGTTGTTTCTCCTGGGAGCCTCGCCGCTCTTCATCGTGGACATCACCCAGAATGCGATCGTGGTCCAGCTCGGCAAGCCGGTTCGCAATCTCACGGAACCGGGCCTCTATATGAAGGTGCCGTTCATTCAAGAAGTCACCTACTTCGACAAGCGCCTGCTGGACTATGACTCGGATCCCCAGGATGTCATCACGCAGGACAAGAAGACCCTCCTCCTGGACAACTACGCCAAATGGCGGATTGTCGACCCGCTAAAAGTTTACCAGAACTTTCAAAGCCAGCGTGGCGCGCTGCAACGGCTGCACGACATTATCTATTCCGAGCTCCGAGTCGAACTCGGGCGCCATGACCTGCTGGAAATCGTCGCGACCGGCCGCGCCGAGCTCATGACCATCGTGACTCAACGATCGAACGAAAAGGCCTCCGCCTACGGGATCGAGATTCAGGACGTGAGAATCAAACGCGCTGACTTACCGGAACAGAACGAGAAGGCCGTATTTGCCAGAATGCAAGCTGAGCGGGAACGACAGGCGAAGCAATACCGGGCGGAAGGGGCTGAGGAAGCGCAGAAGATCCGTTCAGAGGCGGAAAAAGACCGCGAGATCATTCTGGCTCAGGCCTACAAGGAATCGGAAGAGCTGCGTGGAGCCGGGGATGCGAAGGCCTTTAAGGTCTATGCGGATGCCTACCGGCAGGACCCGCACTTCTTTGAGTTTACCCGCTCGATGGAAGCCTACAAGAAGGCCTTCAAAGACAAATCCACCATGGTGGTGAGTCCGGACTCGGAGTTCTTCCACTACCTGAAGCATCGCTAGCAGGCTGTTCAAAAAGTCCGCCAGCGTCGTTCTCGCATCGCGAAGAGGCTCAACGTACAGCGAAGAGTACGCTTCGCCTCTTCGCTCGCTGCGGCCTTGCTGGACGGCCATTTTGAACAGCCTACAGAAAGGCGAATGAACTGTTCGCGTCCTCTCGAACCCTGCGTGTCATTGAATCAAAAATCGTTTATCGACACCCTGCTACCCGTCAGGTCAGATTAGGACAGACCCACCACCTCACCAGTGGCTGGGTCGATGCCGATCCGTTCTCCTGCCGGCTTCTTGGGCAGTCCCGGCATGAGTTGAATGCCGGAACAGACTGCCGTAAGGAAGCCGGCCCCTGCTAGAATTCGCACCTCTTTAATCGGTAGCGTAATTCCTGTTGGCCGCCCCTTCAAAGCAGGTTCTTGCGACAAGGATAAC
>JAPLLI010000054.1 GCA_026387615.1 Nitrospirota bacterium | reverse complement strand
GAGGAGAATGAAGAAGCGTCACATGGTCGGCACGTATTTATTCACGAGACCTGCAAGCCCTTGAAGCATCCTACGCTATTTGTGCGCTATTTCAGTCCGAGCACATCCATCATGTCGTACAGGCCTGGCGGCTGCTGCACGACCCACCGGGCAGCACGCAGGGCGCCTCCCGCAAAGGTATCCCGGCTGCTCGCTCGATGCGTGACTTCGATGCGCTCCCCCATCCCGCCAAAGAGGATCGTGTGGTCGCCGACGATATCGCCGGCACGAATGGTTTGAATCCCGATCTCGCCCTTTTTCCGTTCCCCGATGAGACCTTTTCTGGCATAGACGCCGACCTGATCCAGATCACGATTCACGGCTTCAGCCAAGACCTCCGCAATCTTGAGCGCCGTGCCGCTCGGCGCATCTTTCTTCAGCCGATGATGGGCTTCGATCACTTCGATGTCGTATTCGTCCCCCAGCGTTTTCGCCATCTCGCTGATGACCTTATAGATCAAATTGACGCCCACGCTCATATTGGGGGACATCACGCAGGGCACCTGGTTGGCAAGGGACTTCACCTCTTCGAGCTGGGAGGGCGAAAACCCCGTCGTGCCGATCACCATGGCCCGCCGATGCTGCGCCGCCATACGCAGGTGATTCAAGGTGGCTTCCGGGGCGGAGAAGTCGACGACCACTTCGCCTCGCGCGAGCAGCGCCGCAAGATCATCGGTGATCGGAATGCCAGCGCGGCCGCAGCCCGCCGTCTCTCCGGCATCGCTTCCCACAGCCGGGCTGCCCTTCCCTTCGATCGCACCGGCCAGCGTCAGAACGGTCGAGTCTTTGATGAGCGCCACCAGCCGACAGCCCATGCGACCGGCAGCCCCTGCAACAATCACGTTGGTCATAACATCATCACCTGTGCCAGGACAATCCCGGCTAAATGAGGCCTGCATCCTTCAAGGCCCGCGTGAGCTGGTCCTTCGTTTCAGTCGCCATGGCACAGAGCGGCAAACGCAGCTCCGGATCGATTTTCCCCATCAGGCCCAACGCCGTTTTCGCCGGAATCGGATTGGTCTCATAAAAGAGCGCGGCAAAGAGCGGCGACAGGGCGAAATGAATCCGCCGCGCCTCCTCAACCTGCCCGCGCAAGAAGGCCTTGACCAATTGCGCCATCTGGAGGGGAAGGATGTTCGACGTCACACTGATGACGCCTTTGCCTCCGACTGCCATCATGGGCAGGGTCAGGGCATCGTCGCCGGCCAGCACCGTCATCCGGTCGCCACAGAGGTTCACAATGTCAGAAGCCTGCTGGACTGACCCGCTCCCCTCCTTGATCCCCACAATGTTCGGCAACCCGCAGAGCCTGGCCACGGTGGCGGGCAACATATTCACGCCGGTCCGACCGGGAATGTTATACAAGATCTGCGGCAGATCCACGGACTCCGCGATTAATTTGTAATGGCGGTAGAGCCCCTCTTGCATCGGCTTGTTGTAATAGGGCGTGATGATCAAGGCTCCGTCGGCCCCCGCCTCCTTGGCATGCCTCGTGAGGGACACCGCTTCGGCCGTACTGTTGGAGCCGGTCCCGGCAATCACGGGGACGCGGCGATTCACCACCTCGACGGTCAACTCGACCACCCGATGGTGTTCCTGATGCGAAAGGGTGGCCGATTCTCCCGTAGTGCCACAGGGCACGATCCCGTTCGTCCCGTTGGCAATTTGCCATTCGATAAGGTCCCCGAAGGCCCGTTCGTCGACCTTGCCATTCCTGAAGGGGGTCACGATGGCGATCAATGCACCTGTAAACATGCTGGCTCCTTCGATGGGAACACGTCGGACGCGCTCACGCCTCAATCAAGAAATGACGGAATCGTTTCGCCCTTCACCAAATCCTCATAGGTTTCCCTGGTCTTGATGACGTGGATCTCCCCGTCCCTGATCAAGACTTCCGGCACCCGCGGCCTCGAATTATAATTCGAGGCCATCACAAATCCATAGGCCCCTGCACTCATGACCGCCAGCAGATCGCCCGGGTTGACCTCCGGCAGCGACCGGTCCTTGGCCAGAAAATCGCCCGACTCGCAGACCGGACCGACGACGTCCACATGATGCTTGGGCCGCTTCAGAACCGCTTCCGAG
>JAPLLI010000218.1 GCA_026387615.1 Nitrospirota bacterium | reverse complement strand
GAAGAGGAACAGCGCCACTCCCGTGATCAACGTGGTCACGTGCGAGTCGATAATCGTCAGCAGCGCCTTGTCGTAGCCTCCATCCACCGCCAACCGGACCGCTTTCCCCAGCCGCAACTCTTCACGAATACGTTCGAAGATCAGCACGTTTGAATCGACGCCCATCCCGATCGTGAGCACGATTCCAGCGATCCCAGGCAGGGTCAGGGTCGCGTTCAGCGCCGAGAGCGCCCCCATCAAACAGAGCAGATTCAGCGCCAGCGCAAAATCCGCAATCACGCCGGATGTCCGGTAATAGACCATCATGAACAACACCACCAGGGCGCCGGCAAACAGAGTCGCCTGCACCCCCTTATCGATCGAGTCTTTGCCCAGCGATGGTCCGACCGTCAGGTCCTGAATGATCTTCAGGGGAGCCGGCAAAGCGCCGGCCCGAAGAACAATCGCCAAGTCGCTCGCCTCCTGCATCGAGAACGTCCCGGTAATTTGCGCCCGGCCCCCTGTAATACGTTCCTGAATCACCGGCGCCGAGTAGATCGTGTTATCCAACACGACGGCCATGCGCTTCTTGACGTTGTCGCCCGTAATCCGCTCGAATTCCCGCCCGCCCTTGGCGTCGAAGGTGATCGACACGTAAGGATCGTTGAATTGGCCGATCGAGACCCGCGCATCGCTCAACACATCGCCAGTCAACATCACCCGCTTCTTCACGAGATAGGGAATCCGGTATTCGCGGCCGGTATCTTTATCGACCGCCCGCTCGAACAGGATCTGGTCACCGACCGGCAGCTTCGCCTCGGCCTGCTTCAAAATCTCCGCCTCTTTCTCCTTCGGGATACGGGCGGGAAGATCCATCTTCACCTGGTTGTCTTCGTCCAGCAGCTTAAATTCAAGCAACGCCGTTTCTTTGATTAAATCCTTGGCGCGCTTGGGCTCTTTGACGCCAGGCAGCTGCACGACGATCTGCTTCAACCCTTGCCGCTGCACCATCGGTTCGGCCACGCCGAACTGGTCGATGCGGTTCCGGATCGTCTCCAAGGCCTGATTGATCGCGGAATCCTTAATGCGCTTAATCTCCAGTTCCCGCAATTCCCTTTCTTATCCACCAACAAGTCTTGGAGCGACACAACCGATCGATCCACGGCAATCTCGACCGCGCGATCTTCGTCCACTTCCATGACGAGATGAATCCCGCCTTGAAGATCCAACCCCAGCGTAATGCCTTTGTTCGGCATCACGGTCTTCAGCCAAGCAGGCAACGCCTGATAGAACGGCTGATAGGACGGGATAAAGAAAATCACCGACAGCACCACCACCAACGCCAGTACTATTAACCGCCCACCCACTTTTTTCATGTTGTCTGTAACCCCTTTGTCACTCGCGGACTACGAATCCTTATCCTTGTCCTCATCCTCGGCGCGTAATCGCGCGATATGTTCCCGTTGTATCCGGATCTTCGCCGTATCGGCGATCTGCAACGTCACCGTCTCTTTGCCGAGATTCGTGACCGTACCCCAGATGCCAGATCCCGTGATCACCTTGTCGCCCTTTTTTAAGGCCTCCAGCAAGGCCTTCTGCTGCTTCTGACGCTTTTGCTGCGGCAGAATGAGCAGGAAATAAAAAATGACGAAAATCAACACGAAGGGCACGAGGGACAAAAGCGTCCCGGAACTCGAACCAGAACTCCCACCACCGATTCCTTGAGCCCATGCGACCGATTGCATTACCATACGAACTGGTTCCTCCTCGACAGGGTTAATCCCATCTGGCCTGCCGTGGCGCATCGGCCTCAGCCACCTCTGCAGCTGACACATCCGACACAGCCTGTTCCCGGGATCGGTAAAACTCTTCCCTGAACGATCGTAGGGTCCCCTGCGCGATCGCTGACCGCACTTGGCTCATCAGATCGGCAAAATACCAGAGATTGTGAATCGTATTCAGTCTCGACGACAACATCTCTTTCACCTGGAAGAGGTGATGGAGATAGGCACGGGAATAGCGCGTACAAACCGGGCAGCCACAGGCTGGATCGATCGGCTGTTCATCCCGCACATACCGCGCTTGCTTGATCACCACTCGGCCGAAGCTCGTAAAGAGCGAACCGGTCCGTCCATGACGCGACGGCACGACGCAATCGAACAGATCGATCCCGCGGGCCACGCCTTCGATCAAATCCTCAGGCATCCCCACACCCATCAAATACCGCGGTTTCGACACCGGCAGCTCCGGCACGGCCACATCCAACATGGCATACATCTCAGGCTTCGATTCCCCCACCGAGAGCCCCCCCACCGCATAGCCCTCGAACCCGAGCCCCACAAGGTCGCGCGCCGAGGTCACGCGGAGATCCATGTCCAAGCCGCCCTGTACGATCCCGAAGAGGGCTTGGTCCGTACGGCGCCGGCTATCCTGGCAACGTTTCGCCCAGAGCGTGGTCCGGCGCACCGCATCACGCACCACATCTTTTTCTGCCGGCAAGGCCACGCAGTGATCGAAGGCCATCATGATATCGGCCCCCAGCGCTTCCTGAATCTCAATGGCGGTCTCCGGCGTAATGAAATGCGCCGACCCGTCGAGATGGGACTGAAAACTCACCCCATCATCCGTCACCTTACACAGTTTAGCGAGACTGAAAATCTGAAATCCACCGCTATCAGTCAAAATCGCGCCGGGCCAGCCGGTAAACCGGTGCAACCCGCCCAGCTCAGCCACGACCTTATGCCCAGGCCGCAGATAGAGGTGATAGGCGTTGTTCAGCATGAGACCGAAGCCAAGCTGTTCCAGGTCGGCTGGATCGATGCCCTTTACCGGCCCCAAGGTGCCAACCGGCATAAAAGCCGGCGTATCAATGGCACCATGAGCGGTGCTGAGTCTCCCCAACCGCGCACCCGTCTCACGATCGACATGTTGCACGGAAAAATCCACAGTCCCTCTTGTTGCCTACATCTGATCCGGGGCGGAAATCCCGAGCACGCCAAGTCCATTCTTCAAGACCTGCTGAATACCCCGCATCAAGGCCAATCTCGCCGCAGTCCGTTCGGGAGACAACACCTCTTTCGGCAGTCCCTCGCCTGGAACCAATCCCTCCGGCGTGACCGCCAGGAGGTCGCGATCCGCAGCAGGAGGCAGAATTCGGTGCTTGTTGTAAAACGTATGGAGCAGCCCGGCCAATTGCTGAAGGTAATAGGTCATCCGGTGAGGCTCGTAAGCCATGGCACTCCCCTGTAAGACAGAGGGATAGGCAGAAAGCTTGCGAATCAGCCCCAACTCGTCCGGGTCCGTCAATACGGTGAGGTCCGTCTCGCTCGGCAAGGGGCAGGCAATGCCCCTGGAAGCCGCAACGCGCCAGAGACTGGCGATCCTGGCATGGGCATATTGCACATAGTAGACAGGATTATCGGAGGACAGCTGCTTGGCCAGTTCCAAATCAAAATCGAGATGCGAATTGGAATCGCGCATCAGGAAAAAGAACTTGGCCGCGTCGGCCCCGACTTCATCGATGACTTCCCGCATCGTGATGAACTCGCCGGCCCGCTTCGACATTTCCACTTTTTTCCCGCCGCGCAACAAATTCACCATCTGGACCAGCACGACCTGAAGGCGATCTTTCGGATGGCCATAGGCCTGCACCACCGCTTGCATGCGAGGGATATAGCCATGGTGATCCGCGCCCCAGACATCGATGAGCAAATCGTATCCGCGTCGCAATTTATCTTGATGGTAGGCGATATCGGAAGCCAGATAGGTATATTCGCCGTCCTGCTTCCTGACGACGCGATCTTTCTCGTCACCGAAGGCCGAAGACCGGAACCACCAGGCCCCTTCCTCTTCGAAAAGAAACTGCTGCGCTTTCAATTCATCCAAAACCCGCTGGACCGCCCCTGACTCCACGAGAGAGGCCTCGCTGAACCAGGACTCGAACTCGATCCCGAAAGATTTCAAATCCTCGCGAATCAGCCCCAGCAACTCCTGATAGGCAAAGGTGCGACAGCGCTCCTCCACCTCTGAGGGCGCACGTCCGGCCAGCTCGCCCCCAAGCCGTTGCTTCACTCGCTCGGCCACAGCAGTGATGTAGGCCCCGTGATAGCCCTCTATCGGAAATTCGACCGGTCGATTCGAGAGCTCCTCGAACCGAGCATAGACGGAGCTTCCCAGCAATTTCATTTGCCGGCCTGCGTCGTTGATATAGTATTCGCTTTCGACGTCATACCCGATGGCCTTCAGCATATTCGCGACCGCTTGCCCGACCGCTGCGCCGCGCCCATGGCCCACGTGCAACGGCCCGGTCGGATTCGCACTCACATATTCCACTAAAACGCGACGTCGCTCTCCCACCGCAGCCCGCCCATAAGCCGCCCCCTGCATCTCGATTTCTCTGAGCACTTCTTGCCAGATGGCAGGCTTAAGCGTGAGGTTGAGAAAGCCGGGCCTGGCGATTTCGACCCGGTCGAAGAGTTGCCCGTCCTGAGACAGATTGTCGATGATGATTTGAGCGATGTCGTGGGGCGCTCGTTGCTCGGAGGCAGCAAGAGACATCGCGACCGTTGAGGCAAGGTCTCCCCATTCAGGCCGCTTGGGAGCATCTAGGCTCAATTCAGGCCAGGCTTCCGTCTTCAGTTGGCCTTTTTTCTTGGCTCCATTGAGCGCTCCGAGAAGCGCGCTGGCCACCTTTTCTTGCACGACTCCGCTAGACAAAGAAAGCTCCTAAGTCCTTACCAATGAAAGGAAAAACCAACTGGCCACTCTAGCATACGGGATAGACAGTGACAAGGCAGCCGGAGGGGATTGTCAAACCACAGTAGAAATGTCCTCTTTCTCCCATAGTAGAAATGTCCGGTTTATGTGATGCCCGCCGCCGCGTGTCGTGTTCCTTCCGGCAGCAGGCGCTTGCGCCACGGATGCGCGCGTGTCGGCGTGACCGGGCGC
>JAPLLI010000257.1 GCA_026387615.1 Nitrospirota bacterium | reverse complement strand
CCGAACAGGACATACTTATTGGTGGGATGAAAATTGACTCCGTCGTTCAACCGCACAGCCGGCGTGACCCGCTGATCGTTCAGCTCCACTACGCGCTGCGAAATCCAGCGGCCATAGAAGCGAAAGGCCAGCACATAGATGCAAGCCGCAGCCACGACCAGCCAGAGCCCGTTTACTTTTTCCTGTGGATTGACGAGACCGGTCACGAAGGCAAGCGCAACGGCACCGAGAATGGCGACCAGGCCCCAGATCAAAACGAGAAAGTGTTTCACGGGCGGCATACTAACAACCCCCTGATCGCTTGTAAATCAAAGGGCTTCCCGTTATCCTTGAAGACAGATCGCCTGGGAATCGGCCCTCCACCGACGCACGAAACCCCAGGCGCCCAGCAAAGAGAGGTAACCATGCTCTCCGCCAAGGAACAGATCGCAAAAATTCTCCAGGATCAACCGGACGACAGCTCGTACGATGAGATTCTGCGGGAATTGGCCTTCGCCAGGATGGTTGAGAGGGGGCTTGCGGACTCCGATGCAGGGAGGACGATCAGCCACGAAGAGATGGGACGCCGCATCAAGACATGGCGGAGCTGACCTGGACAGCTGAAGCAGAGCGATGGCTCCGCGACATCCACGATTTCATCGCACAAGATAATCCCGCCGCCGCAATCCGCACCGTTGAAACGCTCTATCAGAAGGCAGAGATCCTTCGAGAGTTCCCCGAATCAGGCTACCGATACTGGCAGCGACCGGACCGGCACATCCGCATCCTTCTTTACGGTCACTACCGAATCGCCTACATAATCAAAAGCTCGGGAGGGATCGACATCCTCGGTGTCTTCCACGGAGCTCTGAGCATAAATCGATACTTGCTCTAAGGGGGAAGAGACAGGAGCGACCAGGCTGCCCTTCGTGCTCGCGGA
The DNA here is from genome assembly GCA_026387615.1 of Nitrospirota bacterium. Taxonomy (GTDB): domain Bacteria; phylum Nitrospirota; class Nitrospiria; order Nitrospirales; family Nitrospiraceae; genus Palsa-1315. The sequence continues at coordinate 8,255 of JAPLLI010000257.1, read as the reverse complement.
ACGCGCACGCTCAGAAGGTGCTCGTTCGACGCGCGCAATCAAGGGCAGACCTGGTCACTCCCGCTGAGAGAAGTGGCGAGCAAGCTTGGAAGGAGTATACGTACCGACTTGACCTGCGGTCTAACAAAGCGCAGGTCGGCACGATGAATTGGGGATAATCGTAACCACAGCGTTAGACACAGGCTGCGAATGTAGAATCCGCAGATTCACGGCGTTTCAATACAACGGTTGAAAATCATCAAAAGAAAGCACTTCATAGCTAGTCATGTTGTCAATGTCTTCCGTAGCTTCAGCCAACACATTGACAAGATTGAGTGATGCCCCCTCCAAAGCTCGAATGAACGCTCGTGTCTGGCTCCTGCTGCCTGATGGATGCCTTTGAGGAGTAACGGTTTCTTCTTCAATCAATCTTTCCTTAAAAACGACTTCGTTAAGATAATGGATAACCCGGCGGTGAATGGCCTCAACATAATCTATACTTCCATCCTCGGCATCGAAATACTCACCATGTACCAGTCGATTGCGCAGAGCATCACCAGACATTCCCTTCTCTCCCCAAAGCGCCTTTTTCACGCCTGACCCTAAAATCAATTCCATCTTGTCGTAGTCTTTGCAAGGTAGACCGCTTTCCGTCGGAGTGGCCACAAGCGTTTCCACTGCAGATAACATCAACAACAGCTTCGATGCGTATCCATCACAGTTAGTGGCATCATTCCAGTAATAAAAAAACTCCTCTGGGAGTTCATTCTCTCGAAGTAGAAATTCAAGTGCTTTCCGCTCGCGCTCCATAAACGGTAGTCCATTGGGCCCGTCTTCTCCTATCCAGTGAATGAAAGCCACGTCCTGGTCATCACGTTTAATCAAAACAGGTTGCCCAAGGAACTCGATGTAGCATTGGCTCACCAACGCAATCCTCGGTACAAATCGGATCAGTTTGCTTCTTAGTATCCGCCATGCCGTCATGTAATCAGCAGCTTTAATATCTGCTGTAGCCAGCCAGTACTGATGCTCCCACGGATTTGTGCCCCCCGCTGGCCATTGTGAGAAGGTCACATCTTCAACCGTAAAGGCATATCGGCTGGCAGAGGTTCCATCTATACAATTTTGGGCTAGGGTGTGAATACGGTGTTCTAATCGATAGCTCATACAGTGCCTCTCCCGTTGATTTTCGCCGGGCTGGCGCTCCTCTTTCGTTTCGACTCGTGAACCAGAGCACCTTCGGCTAGCATCCGCATGACCGCTCCATCTGAACTATTGCGAGGAGAGGAAGGTGTCAGGAACCGTTCCGTGAGTCGCGAGTGAGATCCTCTTGAATCGCCACCGATCGCCCGCCGACGAAGGATAGGCAGAGCGGTCCCAGTCCAATCCAGATCAGCTCGCGAAATCGCCTGAATGAAGACCGTCTACGGCCCACTCCCTCTTATAAGAGGGAGTGGCCGAGATTGCCATTCATAGAACCGCCAAGTAATGGCCAAGGCAGGACCCCTGGCCGCTACCGATTATTTCTGCAAAAAGGGGAGCAGATCCGTATGATGGCCGATCATTTTCCACTTGCCCTGCTCTTTGCGGAAAAGGTTGGTGGCACGGATTTCAACTTTCTGCGGTTGGCCATCAGGCCCGACATTTTCCCCGACCTCGTAGTTACTGACGATGGCCAGGTCGCGCCCCACAGTCATATGCAGGTCCTTGGATTCCACTTTGCCACCGAGCTTCAAGCCCGCCTGCGTTTTCCATTCGGCCTGGATCTGGCTCCACCCGGAACGAAGGCCGCCTGCCGGGCCCATATAGGTGATATCGGCCGCATGAGACCACACGTCCTCCATGGGCGCGGAACTCCCGGTAAAGAGGACATTCAGAGCGGAATAGAACTGTTGCGTGGCCTTGGAGACGGCTTCCGTATCCGGCTTTGCGGCCTGTGCGGGAACAGTAACGATTCCGAAAACCGCACCGATCGTGATGGCGAGACCGACAACCAGCATCTTCATATTCTGCTCTCCTCTTTATTGACGTCCAGGAATGAATATCGCGCGGCAATTTCATCTCAGTGGTAGCGACTCTACAGGGGATCACAACATGAGACAAGGGCGCTCAGCGGCTGACCTACGCGATGCACAGCTCTTCTATTTTCCCTTGAGGGCAGGCCAGAGGGTCTCCCTCTGCGCGCAGCTTTCTCACCCGCCCACCCACTGGCACGCCGAGACGTGCCATGAGCCAGAGCAAGGGCCTTCCGGTTTTCCACACTTTGCCTTCAGGGGAGTCGCCGGACTGTCCTTCACTGCGCGCGTCGAACGAGCACATTCTGATCGTGCGCGTTCCGCGAGCAAGAAGGATGGTCTGGCGGCGCCCCTCTCCTCCTTCAGAGGCCGCGCGTTGCACGAGCACAAGAGACCGTCTAGCCCGCCCTCCCATCTCCTGAGTCTTGAGTGAGATCTTCTTGAATGGCCACCGAACGCCCACCGACAAAAGTCAGACAGAGTAAGCCAAGTCCAATCCAGACTAATTCGCGGAAGCGCCGGAGTAGCGCGAAGGTGATGCCGGTGACGTCACTGTAGCCGAAGGCCTTGAGGAGGAGCAGATTGCCTCCGTCTTGGGCGCCGAGGCTGCCAGGGATGAAGAAGGTGCCGCCTTTGATGAAGACGGAGAGGGCGCCGATGGAGATAGCGGAGAGGGCCATGGCGGGGCCGCCGAGATAATAGATGATAACGTAGACTTCCAACGCTTCCGCCATCCAGCCGAGAAAAAAGAGCCCGGTGGAAGCATAGAAGACCGGACGTTTCTGGCGGTAGAAATCCAGGATCGTGCGATCCAGCGACCGTAACTGTTCCTCGCGCGCTTCCAGATAAGCAATCTTCAGCCCGACCTTCCGCAGAAATTCCAAGAGCCAGGTAAAGAGCCCTTGCCGCTGCACGAACACGAAGGCCGCGGTCCCGAAGGCCAGCAGGCCCACGCTCAAGAGCGCCGCTGCCACGGTCTGGCCGGATGAATCGTTCCCGCCCAACAGCCACACGCCCAACGCGATGCCGAGCAGAATGAAGAGGACTTCGGCAATCGTCATCGTCGTTTTCGCGATGATGACCGAGGCGAGCCCCTCCACCATCGGCACATCATGTTTCTTGAGCAGATAAGCCTTCAGCGGCTCGCCTCCGACATAGGCGGTCGGCGTGGTCATGTTCACCACTTCCCCTGCCGTCCTGATCGCGAGGATGCGCCAGAAGGGAATCGCCTGGGCCGAGGGTCCCAGCGTCACTTTCCACCCGTAGGCTTCGATCGCATACATGATGACGGAAGGGATCAGCATCACGAGGAGCGCGACCGGCCCGAGCTGCGCCGCCGCGTCATAGATATTCCCAGGACCGATATGCCAGACGATAAGGCCGAGAGTGAGGAGACCGACAAAAAGTAGAAAGAGTCTAAACACGCTAGGCTAGAGATCCATAATAAAGGGGGGAAAGCAGACAGATCATAGAGGAACGTACCTTTATCTCCACTCCTTCGCAAGGGAGTGGCCAAGGCTGCCCTTTACTGCGCGCATCGAACGATATATATGCTCCGTCCAAGCTCGCTTGTTCTCTCTCAGGGATGGGGGCTGAGTGATCTTCCACTGCGCGCGTCCAACGAGGGCTTTCTCAAGCCGCGCGTTGCGCGAGCACAGAAGATCATCAGGCTCCATCCCCTTCTCTATTCTGCGAACAAGAAGGGCACCTGGCCGCTCCCTGCCACCTCTTAAGCACGGGTGGTGGCGGAAGGTCTGATCACCCAGAGCATCAAGCAGGAAAACACCACGGAGCCGATTGACGCCATCCAGAGGAACCAGTCCAGCTTGCCCAGAATCGCGAAGAGCAGCACGACGACGGAGAAATCGCGGCTCGCGACGTTCTTGAGCATGAAGTCGGCCCAGGCAGCTTGCACCGGGGTCTTCCAACGATTCGCCGATTTGATCTTCTGTGCGAGCGTCACGAACCAGAACGAGAGTCCATTGCCCAGGATCGCCGCAGCCCCAAGGGCCAGGGGAATCCAGGCATCCTCGCTCCCGGCCAGGCGCAGATAGGAACCCACTGCGATGCCGGCGAAGATCGCCATATGCACCACGTTATCCATCGCGATATCGAGCCAGGCCCCGAATGGCGATTCGGTAAACGTGAGCCGCGCCACTTCCCCATCGCAACAGTCGATGACTGCCGCGAGCTGAAACAACAACGCTGCCACGATGCCGGCACTGTAGGTTCCGAGGCCGAAGCCAGCTGCTGAAACCAGTCCGACCACCGTCGCAATCATCGTAATCGCGTTCGGCGAGAGGCCTGAGACGAGAAAAAGACGGGTGAACCAGCGGGAAACCTTGCGATTGAAAAACCGGTCGACGAACCCTTCGAGGTCGCCCTTGAGGGAATTGAAGAGCTTCTTCTCGGCAGCCTTCACATCGGCTGCCTCGCGCACGGCCTGATACCAATGGGAGCGGTTCGTCTCCGTGGACAGAACTCGCACCTGCCCCTCCACCGCGACCAATTCGAGCCAACGGCGCACCGGCACAATGCCTGTTTCCAAACCGGCTTGCCCGACAACCTTCATGAAGCTGCTCGGCAGCACGACGAGATCCGTGGCGATCAGCGAGGCTTCGTCCTGTCTGGCTGTCATCGAGAGGAGCCGTCCCTCCTGCACCTTCACGCGCAGGCTCGACCGGCGGGGCTGTCGATCCCGTTCATGATGGGCCTGGGCGACGACGATCGCCTGGCCCTCCTGCACCTCCCGGCGCAGACTCTCGATCAAGGGGCAGGAGAAGACGCCTTGCACACCGGACAGGAGACAGAAGCCTCGCACTTCGGCAGCAAGGGCTTCCCAGGTGCGGGAATCGTCCAGAGGAAATTCGCGAATCGGCATCCAGCGCACGGGGATCGTCACGCGGGGCCCTTTGCCCAAAGCCTGTTTGAGTTGATCCTCTTCCGGACCGACCAGGACCATGAGCTGCCGGATGCCGGCTCGCTGCAACGTCAGGACCGTCCGATGGAAGAGGCCGATGCCTACAACGCTGGTGAGTGGACCGGCGTCCTCTGCATACAATTCAGCCGGCTCGCCGAACAGACTGACCGAAGGCAAGAGAATCGCCGTGCTCAATCCCTGCACGTCTGTCTGTTTCTGAATTGCGCTCTCGTTCATAGTTCTCGTCGCTCGCATCTCGTCGTTCGTATCTCGCAAGACCGGCCAGCGCTTCACGAGGGACGCTTCACGAACGACGCGATCACAGTTTCGGCAATACGTCCCGTTCCGCTTTGTCTATGTCTTCCAGGAAATCGATTTCGGTCCAGGGGAGCCCGCCGATCTTTTCATGTCCGACTTTGACGTCGGCGAAGAACCCGACCAGCGCATCCTCATATTCCATCTGCCAGGCTTCGCGGTCCACATGGGTCTTGAGCGAGGCCACCACATGGGGCGCATCGGCGTGACGGACCTTGAGGAAGCCCACGCCTTCTCCGGCGTAATCGTAGCGCGAAGGCATTTTCTTGGTCAGGGCGATCACGCGCCCTCCCTCGACCACGACCATACATTCTTCCCCGGTCTGCTTGACGGTTTCGTCCATGAGCAGCGCATTCGCGCAGGGGGACTGCACCAGGCGGCGCAAAATCTCTTGATGGAACAGGACGTCCGCATCCATGACGATCGCATCGTCGTCCAGCGCATGGCGCGCGATCCAGAGCGAGGAGATACTCCCTCGGTGGAATTCCTCGTTGACGAGAAAGTTCACGCGCACGTCGCAGGAGTTCGCCTCCACCGCCGCGCGAATCATCTCCTGCTTGTAGCCCACGACGATATCGGCGCGCTGGATCCCGACGCTCCGGAGCGACGTGAGGTAGCGATGCAGGAGCGTCTTCCCGCCGATCTCAATGAGACATTTGGGCCGGTGCTGCGTGACCTGCCACAGACGTTTCCCGACCCCGGCCGCGAGGATGATGGCTTTCATGCTTTGGTACAGATCCGTTCAAACGCGTCGAGGAACCCGGCGATCTGCGGCTCCGTCAGGACGCCCATGTTGGCCACGCGGAAGATCTGGCTCTCGAATTGGCCTTGGCCCGCGTAAATCACGTAGCCCTGTTCCTTCAGCTTGTCGTGCAGCGACTGATAGGTGATGCCCTCGGGGAGATGGTAGGCCGTAATCGTGTTGGACTGTTTGTCGGGAGTCAGGACCGGCTTCACACCCAGCTTCGCCATGCGATCCCGGATCAAGGTCGCGATCTTCTTGTAGCGCTGAATCCGCTTGGCGACCCCCTCCTCCATCAGTTCGTTCAAAGCTTCGTCGAAGGCATAATAGATCTGCACGGCCGGCGTGAAGGGCGTCGTCCCGGCTCCCTGGTTATCTACATATTGCGTGAGACTCAGATAGATCGACCGTCTGGGGTAGCTGCGCATCTTCTCCAGAAATCCCTTGCGGATGAGCACGAAGCCCAGGCCGGGGAATCCCTGGATACATTTGCCGGATGTGCCTGCCACCATATAGATGTGGGGGCCTGCGATATCCAACGACTCGCCTGCCAAGGCGCTGACCGCATCCAGAATGAAGACCCGGTTCTGGCTGTCGACCACATCCGCGATCTCCTTGACCGGATTGATGAGGCCGGTGGTCGTTTCATGATGGACCATCGCCACCGCCTGCACTTCCGGATGTTGCCGGAGCGCCAGCCTGAGCCGTTCCGGATCGGGCTTCGTCGTCCAGTCGTATTTGAGTTCGGACACGCCCAGCCGGTAGAGGCCGATCATCTGGGAGATGCGTTCGCCATAGACGCCGTTGTTGAGCACCAGCATCCGCTTGCCTTGCGGGAGCGACGACATGACGGCAGACTCGACCGCCGCCGTCCCAGATCCGGTCAGCACCACGGCGGCATAATCAGCCTCCGCGCCCGGCACAAAGAGCTTCAGCAGTTTTGCCTGAATCCCGTGGAGGAGTTCCGTAAACTCCGATTCCCGATGGCAGATATCCGGACGCAACAAGGCCTGCCGCACCCGCTCGCTGACGTTGACTGGCCCAGGATTCAGAAGAATCATATTTCCCTTCAGCTTTCAGCAATCAGCTTTCAGCCGTCAGCTCTTTCGAACGCTGACAGCCGACAGCTGAAGGCTGATCGCTATTGTATTGCCTGCATAAACCGCTTTGTTATGTCCGGCGGATCCAGCATCACACGTCCGGCATCTTCCACCATCTCGTTGACTTTCACCAGCAACATGCTCGGCCCGTCCTTCTTCAGCATGTCCTTGAACTCGTAGACGAGGTCTTCCCGTTCCCGCACCCGCTCGACGTTCACGTAGCCGGCCGCCTTCGCCACCTTCTCCAAAGGCACCACGTTGGAAATCGTCGGCTGATTGCCGGTCGTCCCGTAGACCTCGTTGTCGAAGACCACATGGATGAAATTCTTCGGCTTGAGCGCGCCGATCGTGGCCAGGGTGCCCATCCCCATCAGCACGTTCCCGTCTCCGTCAAAGATCACGACTTGCTTCTTCGGCTTGGCCAGCGCCACACCCAGCCCGATCGCCGCAGCCGAGCCCATGGACCCGATCATGTAAAAATTGGTCGGGCGGTCGGCAATTTTCTGGGCCTCCCGCGAGGGAAACCCGTTGCAAATGATCACCGGCTGATCGGTCAGCAATTCCATCAAGGCCGCCATGGCCATCGCCCGACTCTGCATGGTTCCCTGTTCAGGCCTCATGGGTGCAACCCTTTCACGACACCTTTGGTAATCAAGAGGGCGACGGGAACCCGCTGCTTCATGAAAGTCTCCGCCAGCCATTTCAGATCCTCGACCGCCGTCTTTTCCGTCAGGGTGCGATGGGGAATCTTCATGAGATCGAGAAAGGGCTCCATCACCTCGCCCATCACCAGATGCTCCGGCGCATCCTTGCCATGCTGTCCGCGCCAGGACACGATCAGGATGCAGGGCTGTTGGTAAATCGCGTTCAACGAAATAATCGTATTGAGGGACGTGCCCAGCCCGGAATTCTGCATGAGCACAGCCGGGATCTTGCCCGCCATATAGGCCCCGGCTGCCATGGCCACCGCTTCATCTTCTCGCACGGCCGGGACATAGATCCGCCGCTCCATCAACTCGGCAATGATGCCGCCCAAGATCGAATCAGGGACCCCCGTAAAGAAATCCACCCCGATATCTTGCAGGGCTTGAACGAATGCGTCGCTTTCAATCATCGTGTCGGTTCCTCGCCGCTAAGCACATGGAAAAACGCGCCATTATAAGCTATGCCTCGCGACATTCTCA
>JAPLLI010000062.1 GCA_026387615.1 Nitrospirota bacterium | reverse complement strand
CTATACGATTCAAACAGGGCTGATCTGCCTGGAGAACACCCATAACAGCGGCGGCGGCACGATTTACCCGCTGGCGACGATTGAGCGGATTCGCGCCGTGGCGGCCAGCCACCATATCCCGATGCATCTGGATGGGGCCAGGCTGTTCAACGCCATCGCCGCCACCACCCTGCCGCCGGCCTCCTACGCCCAGCACTTCGACACCCTATCGGTCTGCCTCTCAAAAGGCCTGGGGGCGCCGGCCGGCGCGCTCCTCATGATGAATGATCTCACCCTCCTCGAAAGGGCCAAGCGGCTGCGCCGGATGTATGGCGGAGCCATGCGACAGGCCGGCATTCTCGCCGCCGCGGGCATCTATGCGCTCGAACACCATATCGCACGATTGAAAATCGACCATGGCCATGCGAAACGGCTAGCCAGGCACCTCCAGCAAATCCCGACGGTCCGGATCAGCCCGTCAGACGTCGATACGAACATCATCATCTTCGATGTGATCGGCCACCGGCTGACGCCTCCGGCGATTGTCGCCGCTCTGAAAGAGGAAGGGCTCTTGATCCATGCCCTCGGCGGAACCAGCTTCCGTGCCGTCACCCACCTGGATGTCTCCAGCGCCATGACCGATCAGGCCTGCGAGATCTTTGCCCGCGTGCTGGGGAATGACGCCCCCGCTCATTGACAGCTCTCCCACTGAAATCTAGAATGCCGCCTGATGGAGCACCCATGCCGCTAGACGTTGTATCGTTCAAACAGATCAGCCGGATCCTTGAGGTCACCGACTCGCTCGGCCTAAACCGCGAATGGGTTGAAATCCCCTTGTCCCCGGAAAGCCCAGGCCTCATCCGTCGATTGGCCAATGGCAAGCTGGAAATCATCGTCGATGCGGACCAACCGTTCGAAGACTGGCTGGGCTCGCTTCCGCAACATATTGCGCTCGTACAGAAAGCCTAACCAATGGATAGCCCCACCACCCATCTCGTCCCCGTCCCGACGTCGGAAGAATTGAACGCCGAATTGCTGCCCCTACCGGAGCCGCCGGAACAACCGGACCCGATCACCGAGCCGGGATACGAAGAACTCGTCGCCGTGGCCTTGCGCCACGTCCGCGGCCGCCGGGGCGGCGATCTCGTCAGCGTCATCCTGGTCGGATCCAGCGTGCGGCGCGCCATCACGACCCACAGCGACATCGATCTCGTGGCGCTCGTGAAAGGGCAGGCCGACGGGCATGAGATCGTCCGGGTCGCCGATCGTCTGGCCGACATCCGGTATCGCGGACACCGGGAGCTTGAGGAAGACCTCGCCTACTCGCCGCGGCTCCCCTCGCTCCTCCGGAAAGCGCGCATCCTCTTCGATCACGAGGGCATCGGCGCCAAGCTCCTCGAACGAGCCAACCAACGGTTTCGGCAGGGACCGCCCCCTCTCAGCATCAATGAACAGATCCGGATGAAGGCGGAGTGCTTCCATTGGCTGGGAAAAGCCCGTGACCTGGCCGACAAACCAGCCACCTCCCAATACCTCCTCGCGCTCTTTTTCGATGACGCCGTGAACGCCTTCTTCCGGCTCCGGGGCTTCTGGCTGACCGCACCGGTGGACATGCTAAAGTTCCTCGCCTCCCGCGATGCCACCCTGGGGGACCTGGCCGGACGATTTCTCATGGCGGCCACCCTGCCTGAGCGGCTCAACGTAGGCCGCGACTTTGCCGATCTCCTGTTCAAGGACGTGCCAAACCCTGCCAGAATCGACTGACAGGACTGCGGAGTCGACGAGGATTCCGCCCTCGCATGCATTTTGTCAGTTATTCATGGTGACAAAACCCCTAAGAGGATAGACTCCTCCTTGAGGGTCGCGCCTGCTCGATCCAGTCTCTCCACGACAGCACCAGAAGGAGTTCCTATGGACATCGGATTCATCGGGCTGGGGAAAATGGGCATGAACATGGTCACCCGGTTGCAACGCGACAAGCACCGGGTGGTCGTCTACGATCGATCGGCGGATCTGGTCAAACAAGCCGTCGGAGTCGGTTGTGTCGGTGCCTCCTCGCTCGCGAACCTCGTGGGCCAGCTCAAGGGCCCCCGCGCGGTCTGGATCATGGTCCCCTCCGGCGCACCGACCGAAGAAACCGTGCAGGCCGTCGCGGCGCTGCTCCATGCCGGCGATACGGTGATCGATGGCGGCAACACCAGATTCCACGACGATGTGCGGCGGGCCGCAGATCTCAAAAAGAAACAGATCCACTATGTCGATGCCGGCACCAGCGGCGGCATTTGGGGCCTGACCATCGGCTACTGCCTGATGGTCGGCGGCGACGACGCGCCGGTCAAACAGCTCACGCCGATCTTCACGACGCTGGCGCCGGAACAAGGCTGGGCTCACGTCGGCGGAGTCGGAGCGGTCCATTACGTGAAAATGGTGCATAACGGCATCGAGTACAGCATGATGCAGGGCTATGCCGAGGGCTTCGAGCTGATGGCGAAGAGCGACTACCAGCTCAACCTCGCCAAAATCGCAGACCTCTGGATGCACGGGAGCGTCGTCCGCTCCTGGCTCTTGGAGTTGGCCGCCGGCGCCCTGAAAGAAGATCCCAGGCTGGAACAATTAAAAGGCTACGTCCAGGATTCCGGCGAGGGTCGCTGGATGATCGCCGATGCGATCGAAAAAGATGTCCCGGTCCCGACCCTGGCGACGGCCCTCTTCACCAGATTCCGATCGCGGCAAAGCGAGTCGTTTGCAGAAAAGATGCTAGCCGCGTTGCGAAATGCCTTCGGCGGCCATTCCGTCCGCCGGTAACACCGGAGCCCTATGTCACCGAATAGCCCGCGCATCGATATCAGCCCCGCACAGGAAACGATTCCCCCGGTCGAGCCCTGTACCCTCGTCATCTTCGGCGGGTCCGGCGATCTGGCGCGCCGGCGGCTGGTCCCGGCCCTCTACAACCTGCTCCTCGACGGGCTCCTGCCGCCCAATTATGCGGTGATCGCATTGGGCCGCAAACCGATGACCGACGAGGAGTTCCGCGCCTCGGTGCGCGAGGGCGTCGTGACCCATTCCCGGCAAGCCCTGGCAGAGGACAAGTGGCAGGACTTCGCGCGACGCCTTTTCTTCGTATCGGGGGAAAATGAAGACCCGAAGACCTATGCCGACTTGAAGTCACGGGCAGAAGAGATTGAACGCAATCTGTCATTACCCGGCAACAGGATTTTCTACCTGAGCATCCCGCCCAGTTCGTTTGCGCCGGTGTGCGAAGGGCTGGAGCTAGCCGGACTGGCCACAAAGCCCGGTGCGCAGATTCCCTATGCCCGCATCATCGTCGAGAAACCGGTCGGCCGCGACTTGACCTCCGCCCAGGCCATCAACCAGGTGACGGGACGGGTGTTCGACGAGTCGCAGATCTTCCGCATCGATCACTATCTGGGCAAAGAAACCGTTCAGAACTTGATGGTCGTCCGGTTCGCCAACAGCATCTTCGAGCCGATCTGGAACAGCAAATACATCGACCATGTGCAGATCACCGTGAGCGAAGCGGAAGGCGTCGGCACCAGGGCCAGCTACTACGAAGAAGCCGGGGCCTTGCGCGACATGGTGCAGAACCATATCCTCCAATTGCTCTGCCTGGTCGCGATGGAGCCCCCCTACTCGCTCGATCCTGATGTGGTGCGCAACGCGAAGATGGAAGTCCTCCGCTGCCTCAAGCCCATCACCGATCAGGATATCGAACAGGTCACCGTCCGGGCCCAATACAGTGCCGGCACGGCCCACGGCAAACCCATCCCGGGGTATCGTCGGGAGGACGGCATTCATCCTGACTCCACGACGGAAACCTATGTCGCGATCAAATGTTTCGTGGAAAACTGGCGCTGGGCCGGCGTGCCCTTCTACCTGCGCACCGGGAAAGCGCTCCCCAACCGCGCCAGCGAAATCGCGGTGCAGTTCAAGGACATCCCGCAAATCCTGTTCAATGCCAATGCCCATCAGCCGCAACCGCCGAACGTGCTGGCGCTACGCATCCAGCCGGAAGAAGGGCTCTCGCTCCGCATCGTCTCGCGCGTGCCCGGGACCAGAGCCCAGACCAGCCCGGTGGAAATGAACTTTCAATATAGCGATGTGTTCGGCCGCCCCTCCCCTGAAGCCTATGAGCGGTTGCTCTTAGACGTCATGGCGGGCGATGCCTCCCGATTCATGCGACGCGACGCCGTGGAGGCCTCCTGGGCCTGGGTCACCAAGATTCTGGAAGGATGGCAGAAGCAGGGATTGCGATGGCTGCCGGAATATACAGCCGGCACCAGCGGGCCGGTCGAGGCCGACCGCCTCATTGAGAAGGATGGACGGACCTGGCGGACCCTGTAACGGTTCAGGTCACGCCAGCTGCAACTGCTTGAGGATCTCCTCCCTGGTTCCCAGCCCGCCGATAAACCGTTCGAACAATCCCTGGCGATAGAGGGCCAACACCGGCAAGGCGCGCACTTCCAGCTCCGCGGGAATCTGATAGTTCTCCTCGACGTTCATGGTCAGGATCAGCAGCTGGCCGAGCACCTCCAGCTCCAGCTTGTCCAGCTCGCGCATCAGCGATCGGCAACTTCCGCAACCAGGCTTCCAGAACGCCACCAACACCGGTAGTCCCGCCTGCTCCACCACCTGGTCGAAGTCCCGATCGGTCACGGCGCGCATCAGGCCCCACCAGCCAGCATTGCCGCAAAGATCTCCCGGTACAGGCGCTCCGCCATCAGCCGATAGCCGGCGGTGGTCAGGTGCAGGCCGTCGTTGGAATAGAGAGCCGCGAGCTGCTGCGTCTCCGGCTCTGCCGTGGCAGCGAAGAGGTCGAAGGCCGCCAGCTGCTGCGATTCGGCATAGCAAAGAATCAGCCCGTTCAGCTGGCGCCGCCGCTCCAGATGCTCCGCAAACCACCGGCGCCCCTCCTCACTGCGAAGATCGTCCCCTACCCTGATCGAGGGAACAGTCACAAGCACCGGCGTAATCCCGGCCGCAACGGCCTGCTCATACATCTGCCGAAGGTTCCCCATGATGTCTGCCGGCGCGGCATTCCATCCCAGATCGTTCGTGCCGCCGAGGATCACCACAGAGGTCGGCTGCTGGGCCAGCACTGCCGACGGGAACCGCCTCACCATGTCACCAGTCAGCTCCCCGCAGAGGCCGCTCACAGACAGGCGCACGGAAGGCCCGGTCAGTTCTTGCAGGAACAGCCCATAGGGCGTCTCGGCACCGCGAGGATGATCGGCAGTGGGCGATTGAAATCCTGCCGTGAGGCTGTCTCCAAAACAGAGGATATGGGTCGGTCGTTGCATCATATCGGCTGGCACGAGGCTCACAGGTGGTAGGGATTCTACCGGCGCAAAGGAACGGCTGACAATGCCCTTCTCTTGACAGGGCCTGGCCCCCCAGTTATTCTCGCCCCGGCTGTACTCATCGCATTGTTTACTAACAAGGAGCGCGTGTTATGCATACAACGGGACCCCTCTTACGGCGGATCACTCTCCCCTTGATCGCCGCAGGCATGTTACTGCTCACCTCTCATCCAGCGGCAGAAGCTGCCGACGCCTTCAAGATGGGCGTCGTCGATCCCCAATCGGTCTTGGAAAAGTCGAAAGCGGGCAAAAAAGCCTTGGACGGGCTCAAGGAATATGTCAGCACCAGACAGAAGTTGCTGTCCCGTGATGAAGAAGAGCTCCGCAACACCGAGAAGACCCTCAAGGAGCAGGTCGCGAAGCTCAGCGACGCTGAGAAGAAAGACAAAGAGACCCTCTTCCGCGCAAAGATCCAGGACTACCAGAAGCGCGCGCAGGAATTTAATCAGGAGTTGCAGGGAAAGCAGAAGGAATTGGTCGATGACTACATGAAGCGAATTGCCATTGCCACCCAGAACGTAGCGGAACGAGGCGGGTTCGCGATCGTCCTCGATAAGGGCAGTGAGCAGACGGTCAAGATTGTGATCTACAACAGAGACACGATCGATTTAACCGAGCAGGTGATCAAGGAATTCGATCGGGTGAACAGCCGGTAGTCCCCGTCACCGACCTCGATACAGGATTCATCGCTGATGGGACCTCGGCCTTTCTGAGGTCCCATCACTGTTCCATCGGATAGCCCGCATCCCGCCAAGCCTTGATGCCCCCATCCATCGACACGACATTCGTATAGCCCATCTGCTGCAACGCATCAGCGGCTAACGCGGAGCGATACCCGCCACCGCAATAGAGCAGAATGGCCTCCTCTTTATCGGGAATGAGGGTTTCCACATCCCGTTCGATAATCCCCTTCCCCAGATGCTTGGCGCCCTTCGCATGGTCCTTCGCAAACTCATGGTCCTCGCGCACATCCAGAAAGTGCCGGACTGCTCCCCCCTCAAGCCTGGCCTTGGCCTGGGCCACCGTGCATTCCTTGACCCGCGCCCGTGCTTCATTCACCAATTTCAGAAAACCCGGATTATGTGACATCCTGACTCCCTCCCCTGTTTCAAAATAACACTATTTGCTCGATTCCCGGCCGGCGAAACGTCGCAGTCACCGCCTCCTCAGCCAGCGCCGGAAACCCTGCCTTACGCTTCCCCACTTTCAACAACTGTTCGATCATGGCCCAATAGGGCCCTGCGCCACGGTGGCGATCGAAGAAGGCCCCCTGGCTCATCGCGCCGCCGCGCACCTCACGAATCCGATTTGTGATCTTGGCGATGCGATCCGGAAAGGCCGCCCCCATCCGCTCCATGAACACCGGCTCGACGGGGCCGGACAGGCGCAACAGCGTCGCCATCGCCTCCACCGCCCCTGCCTGCTTCGCTCGGGCCAACAAATCAGGGATATCCTCGTCGTTGAGACCGGGAATGATCGGAGAGAGCGAGAGGCCGGTGGGTATCCCGGCCTTCGCCAAGGCCGCCATCGCCTCGAACCGTTTCTTGCTGGAGGGAGCCTGGGGCTCGACCTTACGCGCCACCTCATCGTCGGAAAAGGGAATGCTGAAATAGACCAGCACCGACGACGCCTCCTGCAACCGGCGCAACAAATCAAGGTCGCGCAGCACCAGCAGCCCTTTCGTGATGATCACGACCGGATTTCGATATTCGGCGCACACGTCGAGACAGGCCCTTGTCAACTCCAGCGAGGCCTCCAGCGGCTGGTAACAATCGGTGTTTCCGGAAAACAGGATCCGCTCGCCCTTCCACGAGGGCTTCTCGAACGTCCGGCGGAGCAAGGCCGCCGCCTCCCGCTTCACGATGATCTTGGACTCGAAGTCCGTCCCTGCGCCGAAGCCCCAATACTCATGCGTCGGCCTGGCATAGCAATAGGCGCAGGCGTGAAAGCAGCCGCGATAGGGATTCAGGCTCCAGCGAAACGGCAAATCGGGGCTCTCGTTCCGGCTGAGAATCTCGCGAGTCCTCTCCTCAAACATCTGCACCTGCACAGGGGGAGCCGGCTCCAGAAGATCCCGGTGCTGCGATTCAAATGGATTGGGGGGATTCATCACCGTGCGCATGGAACTATGGTCCTCGATCCGCCCATTCCTGTCAACGGGATGCCACCACCCCGCTAAAATGGAAGCACAGGGCCCGATCGATTGACTAACCCCTACCCCGATGTTAGATTTCACCGCTTTCAGGAACAGATCACGATGTACGATCTCCGCTATTTACGCGACAATTTAGACGCCCTCCGGGACCAATTGGGTCCCCGCGGCACCGACGTTCCCTGGGACAGCCTGCGCGGGCTGATCGAACAACGTCGCAGCTTGACCAGCCAGGTCGAACAGCTTCGCTCCGAACTGAAAAAGGGATCGGACGAGGTGGCCAGGCTGAAGCGGGAGAAACAGCCGGCTGATGCCGCCATGGCAGCTATGAAGGCAGTCGGCGAACGGATCAAAGCGATTGAAGACGAGCTGCGGGGCGTCGAAGAGCCCCTGACCGACCTGAACCTGCGCATCCCGAATCTCCCCCATGCCTCGGTCCCGGACGGGAAAGACGCGAGCAGCAACGTGGAGGCCAGGCGCTGGGGAACCCCGCCCGCCTTGACGGCGCCGGCCAAGAGCCATTGGGATCTCGGCGAAGCTCTCGGCATTCTGGATTTCGACCGGGCCTCGAAAATTGCCGGCGCGCGATTTGCCGTCATGACCGGGGCCGGTGCAAGACTCGAACGGGCCCTGATCAACTATATGCTCGACCTCCATACGACCCAGCATGGCTATCGGGAGGTCCTGCCGCCGCTCCTCGTCAATCGGGCCAGCATGACCGCGACAGGCCAGCTCCCCAAGTTCGAAGAAGATCTCTTTCGCCTCCGCGACGAAGACTATTTCCTGATCCCCACGGCCGAAGTGCCCGTGACCAATCTCCATCGCGACGAGATCATCGCCGAGACCGCCCTGCCGGTCCGGTATACGGCCTATACCCCCTGTTTCCGCCGCGAGGCCGGCTCCTATGGGAAAGACACCAGAGGGCTGATTCGCCTCCACCAGTTCAACAAGGTGGAATTGGTCGCCTTCGTCAAACCGGAACAGTCCCATGAGGAATTGGAACGGCTGACCGGCCATGCAGAAACGATCCTGCAAGGGCTGGGACTCCATTACCGGGTCGTCACCCTCTGTGCCGGCGATATGGGATTCTCCGCGGCCAAGACCTACGATATCGAAGTCTGGCTTCCCTCCCAGAACCAATATCGAGAGATCTCCTCCTGCAGCAACTTTGAAGGATTTCAGGCCAGGCGAGGCGGCATTCGCTATAAAGGCGCAGCCGGAAAAAAAGATGCCAAGACCGAGTTCGTCCATACCCTCAACGGATCGGGCCTGGCCGTCGGCCGCACGCTTGTGGCCATCCTGGAAAACTATCAACAGCCGGATGGAAGCGTCACGATACCAGCAGTGCTACGTCCGTACATGGGCGGGCTTGAGCTGATTCGCAAAGAATAGGCGATCATGAGCAATAGCCCGTCGCGCGCGCAAAGCGAGCGTGCCGGGTCGAATGAGTGTTGCGCGGAGGGGTGGCAGAGCGGCCGAATGCGCCAGTCTTGAAAACTGGAGACCTCGCAAGGGGTCCGCGAGTTCAAATCTCGCCCCCTCCGCCAAACCACACA
This sequence comes from Nitrospirota bacterium, assembly GCA_026387615.1. Lineage (GTDB taxonomy): Bacteria > Nitrospirota > Nitrospiria > Nitrospirales > Nitrospiraceae > Palsa-1315. The sequence continues at coordinate 7,589 of JAPLLI010000062.1, read as the reverse complement.
GATCGAAGCTGGGCCTCAGTCGGCCGTGACATCAGCCCCCGATACCAGTCCCATCGCGAAACGCCCACAGCCACCGTCACAGCACCGGAACGCTCCGCTCATCCCCCCGTACACCCTCTCGCATCCCCCAAGAGTTTTTCTTGATCTATCGCGCGAATTGCTTGTACCTCCCATATGGCCTGAGGTAAGATCACCACTCGTTTGCCGGTCATCCGACGGTCATCACCAAACAGCACCGGTGACCGGGAACCCTGCATAGAGCTGAGAAGAGTGGAGAGGTGGCCGAGCGGCCGAAGGCAGCAGTTTGCTAAACTGCCGTAGGGGCAAAACCCTTACCGAGGGTTCAAATCACTCCCTCTCCGCCACAGCGTCCCGTCGCCGCTCGCAGATGGTAGACGGATAAGGTGCTTGATTTTTCTCGGTCGATCCTGTAACTCTGCGTCGCTCTTCATGTCATGCCCCGTGCCGAGGTAGCTCAGTTGGTAGAGCACAGCCCTGAAAAGGCTGGTGTCGACAGTTCAATTCTGTCCCTCGGCACCACACATCCGATTAGCGAGCCCGCTTCCTCCCCTGAGAGCACGCTCAGCATTTCTCAACCCACTCTTCTCGATTGACGGTCCAACCACGTCCCCTCATGGATCCATCGGTCCATCCTACGCTGGGACGCTGATCCACGCCATCGACAGGCACGCGCATGGCCGAACCGCGGGACGGATCCATCAGGGGTCACGGAGACTGAAGGGACAGTCTCAGCCGGAAAATGACTGAGAGTGAGCTGGCCGGCGAATGACAGGAGCAGAATATTGTTGGACATGGGGCTGCATTCCGCACATGGCTCATGCCCGCATCGGCAAACAAGCGGGTCGCCTCTCCCCCTTACGGGGCGACTGAAGCTGATGAGGGATTCGGGTATTGGAAGACCCAATCATGATAGGTGTCACGGCCCTCGAAATGGCGGACCGCAGAGGGAAAGTCATGCTGTCGGAATGGCTTCGCGTGGCTCTTGCTTCGGACCCCCATGATGCCGCCGGTCGGCGCGCGAAGATATTCCCATTCTCCATGCCCCATGGGGTCCAGATAGACCTTGCGCAAGAAGGGCTTAGGCAATCTCGTCAAATCAGCCAAGGTCTGGGGGTAGACCTCTCCCGGCATCACGCGGCCGGCCTTGGTCGCCGCGGAATAGAATGCGAGGGCATTCTGAATCTCGATCCCTTTGGCCAAGAGATCCGCCTCAAGCTCCCGCTGGACGATGACCTTCCATTGTTTTGCCGCAGCGGTCGTAGCAATGCCGATAAGGACAATCGCGAACATAAGCATGAGGTAGGTCACCCCCCGCTCGTTCATGACTCGTTGCTGGCGGCTAATCAGCATACAACCACATGGCGACACCGGCCCTCCACGCCTACCAATCTCGATACTTCGTCCCATCTAATGCCGTATCCTGGCTTTGCGTCATAACGTCGTACACGTCCTCCCCACACCAACTCAATGTGTTCGGCGCATCCTTATAACATCGAAACAGCCAATCAGCCTTGCCGGTCAAGGGATCAAAGGGAAGACGCCTCAGATAGCGCCTCGTCATCGTCCCCCTGACCGCCGCCTCTTCGCTGCCTAACGTAACACCCAACAGCATATCCAGCGACTTCGGATAGCCATAGACACTCGTCACGTCTTTGCATGTGAGCTTATTCTTCACGCAGACTGGCCCCAATAAAAGATCGCCATCGCGATTCCATTCAAGCTTAAAGGTATCGATGGCAGCCCTCAGGATTCTCAAATGCTGCCGCAGCTCTATCTCATGAGTACGTTTCGCCGACACCCGGCTAAGCGGCATCGCGACAGAGGCGAGGACCATCACAATGGTCAGCGTGATCATGAGCTCCAAAAGCGTCACACCTGACTCTTTCACCGGCTCCTCATGCTGTGGCTTCCTTCTTGGAACGAAACCATAAATGATTCCACAGCATGATCCACCGACAGAACCCTCACGTCTTTTTCTTAAACATGAAATGAACAGAACGGCTGGGTCATGAGAGGGCGGCACTATTCCTAATGGCAATGCGATTGACAATCATAATGCCTAGGTCATTGTACTGGCAAGCAGGCTGAAGATTCACAGCCATGTGGCGGACGCACAATCAACTCGGAGAGGACCCTGCGCCTTGGCTGACGGCTTCAAGCCCACCGGACGATCTCAATGTACGCTTGCACGACCCAAACCCCGTCCTTCTCTTCTGCCTGGCATACGCCAGGCAGCCGCGAGACGGATGCCGTGCGGGGGCACGGAGAATCGAGAAATCATTCACGACCCCTTTGTTTTGAGCACAAGCAAGGAGTCCGGTCATTGGCAATTATCGCGGGGCGAACTCCTTTGTGAAATGCCCGTAATTCAACATGTCAGGCTGCACATACGAGTTATTAATCGTCTGCACGGTCTCAATTACCTTACTGCCATAACTACGGAGTGCCTCGGGGACTTGAAGTGACATGGTGGCAACTGGAATGTCGCCAACTGAAACGGTCAAAATATTTAGGCCTCCCATTCCTAATCCTCCCCACCCTAACCCCAAAAAGTCCAAGGCACTTTCTTGCCCAAATCCAGAAAGCGCATTCGTCCCGCCACTGGAAAGGATTCGGCCGATCTGTCCCCTTCCGCCCGCGTAGGCCGCGATGGTGCCCGTCCCATAATTCAGCACGGTGCCAGCGGCCATATTTATGAAGAGAAACTTGCCTGCTTCAGCGAAATATAGCCCGGAATTCAAGGCCAGCAGCGCGAACTTAGGCGCGTCAACCAAAGCACTTGCTGCCCCGGTGAGGGCACCCGTGGCCCCTCCCACCACCGCCCCGAAAAGGATACCCTGACTAATATTACCGCCATTCCGCGCCGCACTGTATCCTCCCAATGCAGCTCCGCTCGAAGCACCAATCAACCCACCCGTCGCCCACCCCGCACAGCCACCACATTCCCACGAGGCTACAGCCAATCCCGCAAGAATGACTCCCGCTTCGATCTCGCGGAAGGTGTCTGATTGGACAAACCGGACCGTCTCCTCATATCCCTTATCCAGCGCCCGTCCCGTGAGCGGAACTGGCCTCAGGACCGGCGAGATCGCGTTATAGCCGTGATTCGACGTCACATACAGTGGAGGTGCCACGGCCCATAGGGGATGCGTGACGAGATCGTGGGTGATGCGGCTGACGGCACGACCAATACTTCCCAAAAAGCTATGCCCGCTAGGGTCCGTATATTTGAGCGGATTGTTCCGCACATAACTGTACCGGTTATAACTTTGCGGATCGCTTGCATTCGGCACGATCGTATCCGCACTAATGAATCTCGCGAGGACCGAATCATAGTACCGGGCTTCGTAGTAGTAGAGGCCGGTGCTGGCATCGAGTTCTTTGCCCGTGTACTTGTAGGGCACATCAATGGCGGGATTGCTGGAACTCTCGTTCCTGTTAGTCCCGCCGTAGGGATAGTACGTGACCGTCTGCACCTTGGCGCCGGTGCTATCGGTGATCACGCTACTAGATCCCAGATGATCCCCATGCCAGTAGTTCACCGTGCCGTTGCTGGCGATGGTCGCGATTCTCGTACTTCCTACCCAGATGAAGCGCGAGCAGTTCGTATTGTCGCACTCGTAGAGCTTACTGATGTAGCGCGTCGTGATGCTGCCCAGGATCTTCTTCACTCGCCCGCCGTCCCCGTCATAGACGAAGGTGGTCGTGGTCTCGCCCTGAGTGATCGTGAGGGGCTTGTTCTCGGGATTCCAGGTATAGGTGCGGCCCGCGCCGCCCGTCATATTGCCATTGGCATCGTAGGTATAGCTGTTCGCCCCCGCCGTCGTCACCGCATGGGGTTGCACGCTGCTAGGGCCACTGGCTGGATAGCCATAGGGATTCGGACTGAGCTGACTGTTGAGGGTCAGGTTCCCGATCTCGTCGTATTGATACAGGAGGGAGGCATTGGCCCCGCTGGCTCCATAGGGGCCGTTGGCCAGGGTGAGCCGGTCGAGGTCGTCGTAGGAGAAGTGCTGATCCCCGGCATTGTCGGCCACGGTGCCGTCGTAGATATTCCAGACATTGCCGTTCGCCTCATAGTCGTAGCGGAAGTCTTGATAGAGCGGATTCGTCCCTTTCTGCGTTTTGAGGGTGCAGAGCCGGAAGGTCTGTTGCGTACAGGCGGCATTGTTCATATTGGCGTAGGTATTTATCGTCACCACGCCATTGCCAAAGGTGCTAGTCGCCGGTTGCCCAAGCGCATTCCAGCCTCCATAGGTCACGTACGTGGTCGCTCCTTCTGAAACTTGCTTGAGCTGAGGCCCATCGTAGGTATAGGTGACGGTCGTACTGGGATTGGTCGGATAGCTCACGCTCGTGAGCCGGCCCAACCCGTCATAAGTGCTGCTGGTGGTATAAGTGCTCCCATCCAGGGTCTTGGCCGTCTGGGTGATGCGCCCTCGGCTGTCATATTGGAACGTCACGCTCTGCGCCGGATCGGTGACCTGTGTCAGCCGGCCCTTGCGATTGGACCCGGTCTCGTCATAGGCATAGACGACGGTATTGGCGCCGCAGGCTTGGCTGGTGGTGCCGTAGTTCTTCTGCGTCCGGCGGTTCAAGGCATCGTAGACAAAGCAAAGCACTTGGCCCTTCGCATCGGTCTGTTGCACGAGATTGCCGTTGGCATCGTAGGCATAGGACCAGTTGCCCATGTCCGGGTCATGCATGGTGCGCTTGCGCCCCAGGGTGTCATAGGTCATCGCACTGACGTTGCCCTTGGTATCGGTCACGGAGAGCAGATTCCCGAGCAAGTCGGATTGATAGGTTGTCGTGGCATAGAGGGTCCCGCCGGACGTGGCACAGGTCGCTTGCGTGCCAGTATATTCCTGCACGGTCACCAGCCGCCCATAGGCGTCTTTGGTCTCCACCTTCTTATGGTGCTTGGGATCCAGGGTCGTGGTGGTCCAGCTGCTGTAACAGACCTGGCTGGTGGTACTGTCGGGATAGGTGCTTTGGATCATCCGCCCCAGCGTGTCATAGTTCATCACGCGCCAGCGGCCAGTCACGGATTCGGTGCCTTGGAGATAGGGCAGACTCGTCTGTTTCACCAAGCCCCGTCCCTCGTATTGGGTTTCGGTCACGAGAGTTTTGCCTTCCGGTCCTGTGCCCTCCTTCTTTATCGTGCGGCCCAGCCCATCAAAGTAGGTTTTGCTCACGAGATTGGCTGTCAGGCCGCCGCCACTCGTGGTGCGCTGGATATGCTGGGTCCCCACCCCGAAGCCAGGGCCATAGTTATAGGCCATGGTAGTCACGAGCCAATCGGGGGTGGTCGTGGTGAGTTTGCGGCCCAGCGCATCGTAGGTGTTCGTGACGGTTTGATTGTTTGGATCGGTGACCGTCTTGACCTGCCCATAGAGGCCGCTGTCCATTGGGACGCCGTTCACGCCGTAATAGCTCGTGGTGGTCACGTGGCCCAGCGCGTTGGTGCTGGTGAGGGGAAAGGTGCTGGTGGGATCATAGGCCAGCGTCGTCACGTGGCCCTGGGGATCGCGGGTACAGATGAGGCCCCCGACGGCCTGGTATTCCATGCCGCTGATGGGATTGCTCCCCCCGTTCAACCAGCGCTCCACTTTGGTCACATGGCCTCTGGTGGGCATGGCCGATCCGTTGGGCGTCGCACAACTCCCGGTTCCGTCATAGGAGAACACCGTGCGGGCCAGCTCTGTGGTAGCCGGAACGCCTTGCCAGATCGACTCCTGGGTGGGAAATCCCAGCAGCCAGTCGGCCATGTTGTTGCCGTAGGTTCGCACGATGGTCTTGTCATCGCTGGAGGTACTGACATCCCCCTGCTGCGCTTCGATAAGGAGATTGCCGTAGGCGTCGTAGCTCGGGTAGGTCGCGCGCGTCTGTTTGGCGCCGTTCTCAATCGAAGTATCGACCTGCGCCACGGGGGTAAACCAGGGCGCGACCCCGTCCGCATCGGCGGTATAGATGGTCGTCGTATCCGAATAGACCCTACCCGTCTGATCGGTCACTCTGGTCCTGACCGGCAAGCCCTTGGTGGAGGCCGCCACATCGGCGCGCAGCTCATCAACGGTTTCCGCCACCGCATCCACGCGGGAGCCCTGATGAAACCAGGTTTCGCTGATAGTCTGATCGCCGTTCACCGCAGCCGGGCCCGTCACTTTGACGTAGTTCACCCCGCGCAGATCCCGTTCGCCAAAGTGATAGAAGCCCCCGCTGTAGCTGTAGGTGGTGGTCGAGGAGAGCCCAGCACACGTCGTGCCGTTCCAGTTGTCACACGTGGCAATCGCACTCACGCGCTGCACCGGGAACGGGAGTTGCGTGTTCGCATGCTGCGTCGAAGGGAGGTAGGTGATAGCCGTACGACCGCCAAGACCGTTGGAAATGGTATTCAGGGCGAGATGCTCACCAGGCGAAGATGCCAGCACCTGGGTGGCGATCTGGGTGCCGTCCGCGTAATGGAAGAACAGATCCGCCTTGCCATCCCCATTCACGTCGGCCACCTCACGTGTCCACACGTTGTAGCCACCCAGAGGCACGCTGTTCCACCCTCCAACCGTAAAGGTCCCGTTGCCGTTGGAAAATAACACCTGGGTGGCGATCTGGATGCCGTCTGCGTAATGGAAGAACAAATCCGCCTTGCCATCCCCATTCACGTCGGCCACCCCACGCGTCCACACGTTGTAGCCACCCAGAGGCACGCTATTCCACCCGGCAATTGAGAATGTACCATTGGCTTCAGCTGCGTATTCCAGCGTGGTAACTGGCAAACTACTCCCCCCAGTTACAGTCCCCGTACCATCCACAGTTGAATTATTTCCGAACTGCTGAATACCTGAAAGCTGTGACCGCGAGGTACCTCTGCTAGTCGTATACGTGAGCTTATATGCCCGCACAAGATTGCCATTGGCTTTTACTTCAACCGTCTTCAACCGCTTCGCCATCTTGACCCTAAAGTTACTCGTGTACAGGTCTGACGCATCTGGACGATCTTCCAAATAGAACTTCACGGCATTCGTCGGGGCTGCGCCAGTTGACATGTTCCCCGCATAGTCGATGTGATCTAGATAGACTTGGTTATTCGCGCTGTCGGTCCAGTAGCTGAGGGTGAGATAGTTGCCATCTGGATCTTCGATCCGATCGAGCAGCCAGCCGAAGATGCGGCTGGCATTGGCGGGATCCACCTGGCGTGAGGCAGTGGTCTGGCCAAAGTAATGTTTGCGGCCTTGCTTCGTGGTGACCTTCCAGGTGATCTGGCCATCCCCGGCTGTCAGCTTCTCGATCCGGCTAAAGCTTCCTTCGATCTTGGCACTCCATTGATTGGACGGTGCTGGTGCAGGCGATGGCACTAACTCACCACTGACTCCCGCCATCTTCACAACAAAGGCTTTGTCACCGGTATTGTTGCTGTAATCGACGCCCCACTTGGTTTGGCGAAAGATGCCTTCTTGTTGGAGTTCCCAGCCCATACCAAGCCAGCCGTTGCCCGCCGCGCTATTGTAGGTGAGCGCCAGATTCGGCTGCATGCCGCTGCGCCCTGGCGGAACTTCGATGGGGATGCTCGT
>JAPLLI010000212.1 GCA_026387615.1 Nitrospirota bacterium | reverse complement strand
GAAGGACGCGAAGGCCAAGGCCGAAGAGCTGGTGGATCGGGTCTTCTACGTGCGCAACATCCAAGCGACAGAACTCATGACGTCTCTGCGGCCGTACTTGAGCCCACGAGGGCTTATGCAAGTCAGTCAGGGGTCGAATGCGTTAATCGTCCGGGATACAGAAAGCAAGATGGGGGTGATGAAGCAGTTGGTTGAGGGGTTGGATCTGGAAGTGCCGCAAGTACAAATTGAAGCCAGGATTGTCCAGGCAGATACGAATTATGCGCGCTCGCTCGGTGTGCAGTGGGGGGTGCAGAATGTGAACCCCCTCGGGGCTCCCCAGGGCGTGGCGAATTTCAGGACCGGCAACACAAACAGTGGCGGATTTGGGAAAGGAACGACTGACTTTCTGGTGAACCTTCCCGCTTCGGTTGCTGGGTTAACCTCAGTGCCTGCCGTCGGGTTTGCATTCGGGAGGACAGATGGCGGCGGAGCGTTATTGGACATGCGGTTGTCGGCCGGCGAGTTTCTTGGTTTGACCAAGGTCATTGCTGCGCCAAAAGTGACAACATTGGATAAGCGGGAAGCCAAGATTTCACAGGGGGAATCAATCCCCTTTCAGACGACCTCTCTCCAGGGGACTCAGACAACCTTTGTGGATGCGAACTTGGAGCTGAGTGTGACGCCCCAGATTACCTCGCGTGATCCCAAAGAGGTTGGCAAGCAGATCATGCTGAAGGTTCGCGCAACGAGAAACGCCGTGGGCGCCAGGAGTAATCCGGCCGGCCCAAGTATCGACCGTCGCGAAGCCAATACGCAGGTTATCATCCGTGATGGCGAGACCATGGTGATCGGCGGGGTGTTTATCGAAACGCAATTCAATAACGTGGGCGGTATCCCCTATCTCTCCCGTATTCCTATGCTGGGATGGCTCTTCAAGAATAAGGTGGAGTCTGTGTCGAAGGAAGAGCTGCTCATCTTCTTGACGCCCAGTATCGTGAAGAGCTAGACGTCAAATTGTTGAGCTCTGTATTGAGAGGGCTGATATCTGCTTGTCTCGTCTCGATTTTTCCGTCGTTCCCTGCGGCAGTTTGATGAATAGTGCTGTCAGCAAGGCCGACGGAAACCTTCTAGTTTTCACACCGTTGTGATACCATCCTGCCGATTTTACCCTTCGTAATTTCTCTTCACGCCAGGCGAAGAGTATTGTGAATCCTGCCCGTTCCATCCAAGCGGAATCGGCGGAATGTCTGGCATGTTGGATCAGGAGCGATCCGTCGTTGAGCATGGCTGCTGTAATTGAACAGATTGTGCCGGTGATGTTAGGGGAGCGGAGCTACGATATCGTGCTTCGACCTGGCCTACTCGCGACAGTGGGTGACAGACTGAGCGCCTTTACGACCTCTCCGAAGATCGGGGTGGTGACGGATCGGCATGTGGCGAGCCACTATCTTTCAACAACCCTCCGTTCGCTTCGCAAGGCGGGATACGATCCCACCCAGATTATTTTGCCGCCGGGAGAGCGAACCAAGACGCTCGGCACCATCGCCAAGATTCTCGATGTGTTGGCCCGGCATAAGTTCGAACGACAGTCCCTGTTGCTGGCCCTCGGTGGCGGGGTTGTGGGCGATATCACGGGTTTTGCCGCCGCGATCTATCAACGAGGCATTCCCTTCGTGCAAGTGCCGACCTCGCTGGTCGCCCAAGTGGATTCCAGTGTGGGGGGCAAGACCGGCGTGGACCATCGTCTGGGAAAGAATCTCATCGGGGCCTTTTACCAGCCGCGGGCCGTCCTGATCGATCCCCTGACGTTACGCACCCTGCCAAGCCGCGAGTGGATTGCCGGCTTGGCCGAAGTCATCAAGTACGGGATTATCGCGGACGAAGAGTTCTTTGCTTTTCTGGAGCAGAAGATGCCGGCCCTGTTGAAGCTTGAGGCCACGTCGGTCAACCACGTGATTACGCGTTCCTGTGAGATCAAGGCGCAGGTCGTGGCCGCGGACGAGCGGGAATCGGACCGCCGCCGTATCCTTAATTACGGTCACACGATCGGGCATGCCCTGGAATCACTCGCAGGTTATCGTGGCTTAATTCATGGTGAAGCGGTGGGAATCGGATTGGTGCAGGAAGCGGATTTGGCCTGCCATATGGGCCTGTGCGATCGTGACGTGGTTGAACGGATCAGAAGTCTGGTGCAGCGCGCCGGGTTGTCAGAACGGGTTTCGCAGCGGTCCTTTCTGCCGATGTGGAAGGCCATGCAACATGACAAGAAGGTGGTCGGGGGGCGGGTTGTCGGGGTCTGGCCAGTGAGGATTGGGGCGGTCGTGATACAGCCGATCGAGCAACCGATTTGTGCCGAGTGGTTTCAGACCAGGCATGGACGGGGGCGCCGGTCGTCGATTGGCCGGCTGCCAAGCAAGGCTCCTGTCGGGCGAAAGCCCCGCGCTAAAGGTGATAGGTCACGATGACGACTGCACGCACACCCTCCGTGGCTCACCTGCAACAGGCCTTACGTGAAAAAACACGCGAAGTCGATGTGCTCCATCGGATTACCGAGTCGATTAGTAATCAACTGGATCTCGAGGCGGTTCTCAAGCATATCGTCGACGTGGTTGTGGAAGCCACCAAGGCGGATGCCTGCCTTCTCTATCTGTTGTCGGATGGCCAGGACGAATTGATTCTTCGGGCCTCCAAGAATCCTCATCCGAAATTGATCGGCCGTATCACGATCGGGTTGGGCGAGGGCATCACCGGGTGGGTGGCCCAGGAACGTACCCGTGTCGTGATCCCAAGTAATGCGAGCGACGACCCGCGCTTCAAGTTTTTTCACAACCTCCCTGAAGACCGGCATCAAGCCTTTGTGTCGGTCCCGATCATGGCCAAGAAGGAAGTGGTCGGCGTGATCAATGTCCAGCACAAGCGCCCCAAGCGCTATCGGCCTGATGCGATCGCGTTATTGTCCACGATTGCCAATCAAGTCGGTGGCGCGATCGAAAACGCGCGGCTCTATGATCAAATGAAACGTAAGGCCTTGCAGGTGGAGACCCTGTCGCTGGTGTCGGAAACCGTGGCTTCTAATCGGCTGATCCAGGATGTGTTGCAGCTTTTGGTGACGATGACCGCACAAATGATGAACTCCAAGATCTGCTCGATCATGTTGCTGGACCAGGCGAGCGGAGAGCTGCGGATCGAGGCGACCCAAAGCCTGAGCGAACAGTATCGCCGGAAGCCGAATCTTAAGGTTGGACAAAGCGTCAGCGGGCGCGCTGTCCAAGACCGCAGGCCGATCATTGTAGCCGACGTCACCAAAGAGCAGGATTATATGTTCCCGGATATGGCCAAGAAGGAAGGGCTCTGTTCGATGGTCTCGGTTCCCATGATGGTGCGGGAGAAGGCGGTGGGCGTGATCAATAGTTATACGGCCGTCCCGCACGTATTTACCGGGGAAGAGGTCAAGTTGCTTCAGGCCATCGCGAACCAGGCCGCCATCGCCATCGAACATACGACCCTGATCGAGAAATCCTTTGAGATGCAGGAAGCGCTGGCGGTGCGGAAGCTCATGGAGCGGGCCAAGGGCTATCTCATGCGAGCGAAGAAGCTGACTGAGGAAGAGGCCTTCAAGCTCATTCAACGCCAAAGTATGGACCTTCGGAAATCGATGCGCGAGATTGCTGAGGCGATTCTCCTCGCGGGCGATATCGAAGAACGGGCCGATCGAGTCAGGCACTAAGGCCGGCTATGCGCACATTTCGTATCGCGATGGTGCAGATGAATCCGACGGTCGGGGATCTGGATGGCAACGTCCGCCGGATCACGGCCTGGCTGCGCGAGGCCAAGAAGGCGAAGGCCGACTTGGTCGCATTCCCGGAACTGGCGATTACGGGCTACCCACCAGAAGACCTTCTGCTCAAACCGCGCTTTATTTCAGACAACCGCCGTGCGCTGCAGGAAGTCGTTCGCCAATGCCGTGGCCTTGCCGCGGTGGTGGGGTTTGTCAGCCAGAGCGATGGCATTGATCCGAAACCGGCTCGTTCGTCGGTGGTGCCGGCCGGTGCGCACGAACTCTACAATGCGGCGGCGGTCATCGCAGATCAGAAGCTCATCGCGACCTATTGCAAGTGGTATTTGCCGAACTACGGGGTGTTTGACGAGAGCCGCTATTTTCATCCGGGCCGGCGGTTGCCGCTCGTCCGTCTGCGCGGGACGCTGGTTGGAGTCAATATTTGCGAGGATGTCTGGTTGCCGGAGGGCCCGACGAGGTTTCAGGCAGCGGCGGGCGCCGAAGTCATCGTGAATATCAACGCCTCGCCCTTTCATCTGGGCAAGAGCCGGGTGCGCGAGCAGATGTTGGCGACCCGCGCGAGGGAAAACGGCGTGGTGCTGACCTACACCAATCTAGTTGGCGGGCAGGATGAACTGGTGTTTGACGGGAACAGCGTGATTCTCGATCACCAGGGGGAAGTGATCGCGCGGGGGAAGGCCTTCGAGGAAGACCTCATCGTGGCCGACCTCAATATGGAGGCAGTCGCGCGGGCGAGGCTGGCCCAGGGCAGGAAGAAGCCTTTGCCGCGACGGGTTGCCTCTGTGGTGGAGATCTGTACTGCATCGCTTCCTGCTGTGCCGAAAACCCGATCGCGCGCGATCCCCGAGTTGGCGACGGTTTTGGACCAACTGGAGGAAGTCTATCGGGCTCTCACGCTGGGAGTGCGCGACTACGTCAGGAAGAACGGGTTTACGCGGGTGGTGATTGGGTTGAGCGGCGGAGTGGATTCGGCGCTGACCGCCGTGCTGGCTGTCGATGCGCTCGGCGCCGACAATGTGTGGGGCCTGTTCATGCCGTCGCCCTACACGTCGCAAGACAGCCACGAGGATGTCGCAGAATTGGGAGCTCGGCTCGCGATCTCCGTCCGGACGATTCCCATCACGACGCTGTTTGCTACCTATCGGCAATCGCTTGCGGAGACGTTTGAGGGCCGTGCGCCTGACACGACGGAAGAGAATCTCCAAGCCCGCATTCGGGGTAATCTTCTCATGGCCTTTTCCAATAAGTTCGGCCATCTGGTCCTCACCACGGGCAATAAGAGCGAGCTGAGCGTTGGCTATGCCACCTTGTATGGCGATATGGCCGGCGGTTTTGCCGCGATCAAAGACGTGCCCAAGACGATGGTCTATGACTTGGCGAAGCTCCGTAATCGTCGAGGCGAAACGCCGGTGATTCCCAAACGCACGTTGGATCGACCGCCGACTGCCGAACTAAGGCCTGACCAGAAGGATGAGGACTCGTTGCCGCCCTACGAGATCCTAGATCCCATTCTTCAAGCCTATGTGGAGGAAGACCGGTCGCTCGATGAGATCGTCGAGGCCGGGTCTGACCGAGCCACAGCGGCGCGCGTGATTGCGCTGGTAGATGGCAGCGAGTACAAGCGCCGGCAGGCGCCGATCGGGATCAAGATTACACAGCGGGCGTTGGGCAAGGACCGGCGGATGCCGATTACGAACGGCTATCGGAACTCGTAGGCGGGAAAACGGGCTGACGGCTGAAGTGCGAAGCGAGCTTGAAGTCCACAGCCGAAGGCTGAATATGTTGCCCCCCCCCGAACCTCTACCCTCGGACTTCCGCCTTCGGCCGTTCAACCTTCATTTTTGCTGCGGTGCGGGTTTTTGTTTCTGGTTGTCGAGTTGTTTGCGAACTGATTGCAGTTCCTTCCTGATGGCTTCCAACTCCAAGTCTTTTTTGACCACGAGATCTTTGAGTTCGCGAATCTCCCTGTCGCGCTGCACTGGCGTTTCTGCGGCACGGGATGGAGCATTGGTCGGTGTGACTCCCGCGAGAGGCTCGCGATGTGGCGTGGCCCGTTCCACCTGAGGCGCAGGCGGTTCGATGGTTGCGGCTGGGGCTGGGGCTGGGGTTTGTTGCAACAGCGGATAATCGATCACAAGAAATCTGTCGGTTGATGGGCTTCCTGCCGGCTGTTGGAACGTATCGGACCGCTGGGCCGCGCTTGGCGTGAAGAGCAGGGTGCGGGTTGAAAGGTTGGAGGGATCCGGCAGCCGCCGGTGGGCTAGCCCGTCTGTGTTTGTTTGGTCCGGCGCATATCGATATTGAGAGAGCGTGACGTACAGGGAGAGGCCATAGGCGTAGAGGGAGCCGGTGGTGCGTTGGATGAGGGCATGTTCCATTCGCCCAGTGCTGTGGCGAGGGCTTGTGACAAGAAAGGCCACGGACTCTCCCGTTTCGGCGGTCGTCAGGGCTTTGGCAATTCTAGGAGCCAGGAACTGGACTTCTTCTTCCGAAAAGACCGGGACGGAATCCGATCCTCCCAGCAGTTCTTGAAGGGTCCGTTGGCGCTCCTGGACCCGCATACCGCTCAAGACTTGGGCGATGAGGGTTGGGTCCAGATGGATCGGGTGGCTGGCCTGAATTGATGGATTGGAAATCGTGTGAAGGGATACGGCTCCGCGTGGATCCTCAAGGAGGGCCTGGTCGCTGGGGGATATTGTGCTACAGGCCGTGCCGATTAAACAGAACGTGGCGAGGAAAAGCAATGGCTTGCGAGAGCGTCCTCGTGCGAAACGTAGAGAGAAATGAGCCATAGATGGAAGCAAATCTAACATAGACGGTAGGCCTGCGCCAGGCAAGAATGGCCTGAGAAAGACCTGGGCGTTGACAGGTTTTCTTAGGGCATGTTACAAGGGTGCCCATCGGACAGGGGAACAACGGCGTTTCCCACCGGCCTTCAGACGATAGCACGGCATGGACAATGGCGTCCTCCAGCCCCAACGGGCTAGAGGACGTTTTTTTTGACTGAATGATGGCAGGCTGAATTGTGCGAAGAATTGAGAAACACGGTCTATCGGTTGGCTGGTGGGAATCGAGTTGGTAGTGAGAGTCGAGCAGACGGGGAAGGGCTGAGCGTTGCGCACAAGGGCGTGCGTGGAGACGACGTCGTCGTGGTGAGAGAGGCAAGGAACGTGAGCGATGGAATCACCAATCGAACGAGGGAGAACGTCATCATGTCAGTACGCAATCTCATCGGTATTATAGGGATCGGTGCGTTGTTGTTGCTGATCAGCGGCAACGCCGTGTTCGCCCAAGGGCCAGCGGCAGCGCCGGCAGCGCCAGCCTCGACGGCAACGGTGCAGGAGCGGCTGGAGTCGCTGGAGAAAAAAACCGAGGCGTCCTCGCTTTGGAAGACTTTGGGCTTTAAGGCCTCCGGGTTTCTGGATGTCGCCTATACCCACAATTTCAATAATCCTAATACCAATCTCAATCAACTGCATATCTTCGACACCGATGCGAATTCCTTCTCGCCTCATATGGCGCAACTGATGTTTGAGCGGCCAGCCGATGGAGGCGGCAGTGGGATGGACCGGCTCGGGTTCCGTACCAGGCTGAACTTCGGGGTGGATGCCAGGGTCACGCGAGCGCGAACAAATTTTGCGCCTGGCACCAGCAACAGCGAGCTCGATTTTCAGGAGGTCTACGGCGAATACATCGTCCCGGTTGGTAACGGTTTGAAAGTTCAAGTGGGGAAGCTCAACACGCTGATCGGCTATGAGGTGATCAACAGTCCCGACAACTTAAATTTTTCACGCAGTTTCATGTTCGGCCTGGGCCAGGCCTTCACGACCACCGGCGTCCGGCTCAACTATACCTTCAACCCGGTGGTGAGCGCCTCGATCGGCGTGATCAACGGCTGGGATAACGTGGACGACAACAATCAGAGCAAATCCTTCGAGTGGCTGCTGGCCCTGACACCGCACGAAAAGTTCGGGGTCAGTTTCTACGGGTCCTACGGGGCGGAGCAATCCAATCGGCAAGGGGCCGGGCCTGCCATCACGGGATCCGATTCAACCGCCAAGCGGACGGTGGCGGGATCGATTATTACCTTCAAGGCCACTGACAAGGACACCATCATCATAGAGCCCTACTACGCCAATGAAGGAAATGCCAGCACGGTCAGCCGATCCAAAAATGCCAGATGGAATGGAGTCGGCGGTTACCTGATCCATGACTTTACTGATGAATGGAGTGCCAGGTTCCGCGGAGAGATCTTTGAGGATGCAGGTGGCGCGAGGACCTGTACCGGAGGAGTGAGCTTTGCCGGCGGGGTCAATACCTGCGCCGTCGGAAGTTCGCCTGCTGGTTCGAGTACTGCGGGATCGGGAGGGATCGCCCAGACGCTCTGGGAGAATACCTTTACGCTCCAGTACAAGCCGTTCCCTGCGCTGATTACGCGGACCGAGTTCCGCTACGACAAGTCAGATAAGAATGTGTTTCTCTATGGCAGCCGCGCAGTGAACAATCAAGAAACCCTGTCGTTCCAAGTCATTTATCTGTTCTAAACAGGGAAGGAAAGGGGCTCATCATGAACCGATCTGTTCGTATCATGACTACGATGCTTTCCGTTCTGGCCTGCGCCATTTTGGTAGGGGCGACTGGTCTTTACGCCCAAGACGCGGGAGTCCCGGCTTCAGCGGTGACGGCCCCTCTTGTCCAGGAGGCGGCCCCGGCTGCTGCCCCAGTCCCGCCGAAGATCGATACGGGCGACACGACCTGGCTGTTGGTCTCGACGGCGATGGTGCTGGCGATGACGGCGCCGGGGCTGGCCCTGTTCTACGCCGGCATGGTTCGCTCGAAGAATTCTTTGAGCACAATCATGCAGAGTTTCATCATCCTCTGTCTGATCAGTCTCCAGTGGGTCCTCTGGGGCTATAGCCTGGCCTTCGGGCCGGACAAGGGCCATTTGATCGGCGGGCTCGAATGGTTCGGGCTCAACGGGGTCGGATTAGAGCCCAATGTTGACTATGCCGCGACCGTCCCCCATCAAGCCTTCATGATCTTTCAAATGATGTTTGCGGTGATTACGCCGGCCCTCATGACCGGCGCCTTCGCCGAACGGATGAAGTTCGGCAGTTTTCTCGTGTTCACCTTGCTCTGGGCGACCTTCATTTATGATCCGCTTGCCCATTGGATCTGGGCAGTCGGGGGCTGGGTCAGAAATCTTGGGGCGTTGGACTTCGCCGGCGGGACGGTCGTCCATATCAGTTCCGGCGCGGCGGCCTTGGCCTGTGCCATCGTGTTGAAGCGGCGATTGGGCTATGGCAAGGAACATATGGCTCCGCACAATTTGCCTATGACCGTGCTGGGCGCGTCGCTGCTCTGGTTCGGCTGGTTCGGGTTCAACGCCGGTAGCGCCGTGGCTTCGGGGGCGTTGGCCACCAGCGCTTTTGTCGTGACCAATACGGCGGCAGCCACTGCCGCGTTGGCCTGGATGGTCGTGGAGTGGCTCTATCGAGGCAAACCAACCGTCTTGGGTGCGGCCAGCGGTGCGGTGGCGGGATTGGTGGCGATCACGCCGGCTTCGGGATTCGTGGGCCCGATGGCCTCGATCGCGATCGGTCTGGGGGCGGGAGTCCTCTGTTATGGGGCAGTGCTGTGGAAGTCCCGGCTGGGCTACGATGACGCCCTCGATGTGGTGGGGATTCACGGAGTCGGGGGCATTTGGGGCGCGTTGGCGACCGGGCTCTTCGCGTCGAAGGCGATCAATGCTGCCGGCGCCGATGGGCTGTTTTACGGGAACCCGGCGCAGCTGGGCATCCAAGCGATGGCCGTGCTGGTCTCCGTGACCTTTGCGTTCGTGGGGACCTTCGTAATTTTGAAGCTGGTGGATGGATTGATGGGGCTGCGTGTGAGCGAGGAGGAAGAGCGAATGGGCTTGGATCTCAGTCAACATGATGAGCGGTCCTATTCGTGAGCAGGGGTGACCGAGGAGAAGGAGGGGATGGTGGTTGACCAGGAACGAGAGGGCAATCGCAAGCGCCAAGGGAGGCTCACAGTCGTGGGCTTGACCATCGCGGCCGTGGTGGTGGGAGCCTTGGCAGTTTTTCCTGGGCCGGTCGTGGCCCAGGACATAGCGGTTACATCGGTTGAAGTGGTGGCACTGGCAGCCCCTGTGCTCAAGATCGATACAGGGGACACGGCCTGGGTGCTCATGTCCACGGCGCTCGTCCTGGCCATGACGATACCGGGCTTAGCGCTTTTTTACGGAGGGCTGGTGCGCAGCAAGAATATCCTGGGGACGATCATGCAGAGCATCGTCGTGCTCTGTCTGGTCAGTCTGCTCTGGATTCTTGTCGGGTATAGCCTGGCCTTCGGTCCCGATCAGGGCGGTCTTATCGGAAGCCTTGAGTGGGTTGGGCTCAACGGGGTTGGGAGCGAGCCCCATCCAGCCTACGGCCCGACGATTCCCCATCAAGTGTTCATGCTATTCCAGCTCATGTTTGCTGCGATTACCCCGGCCTTGATTATGGGGGCGGTGGCAGAGCGGATGAAGTTCACGGCCCTCTTGCTGTTTACGGTCCTCTGGTCTCTTGTGATTTATGTTCCGGTGGCCCATTGGATCTGGGGTGGTGGATGGTTGGGCAAGATGGGCGCGTTAGACTTTGCCGGAGGCGCGGTGGTGCATATCACGTCCGGCCTCAGCGCGCTGGTCTGTGCCATCGTGCTGGGCAAGCGCAAAGGCCATGGCAGCGATTATATGGCGCCTCACAACCTTCCGTTCACTCTGTTGGGGACCGGTCTGCTGTGGTTCGGCTGGTTCGGGTTCAATGCGGGCAGCGCCTTGGGCGCGAATGGGCTGGCCGCGAGTGCCTTTTTGGCGACCCACGCGGCTGCGGCAACTGGTGCCTTGGTGTGGATGGGCGTGGAGTGGCTGCATCGCGGGAAGCCCACCGTCCTCGGGGTGGCCAGCGGTGCGGTGGCCGGGTTGGCGACTGTGACGCCGGCTTCCGGGTATATCGGGCCGTTTTCAGCGATCATAATCGGCGTGTTTGCAGGGTTTCTATGCTATTTCGCCGTTGTTTGGAAGGGGAGGATGGGCTATGATGACTCGCTCGATGTCGTGGGAATCCACGGTGTGGGCGGAGTCTTCGGCATCCTCGCGACGGGCTTGTTCGCCTCCAAGGCGATCAATGCCGCCGGGGCTGACGGGCTCTTTTTCGGAAATGCGGGGCAGCTCGGGATTCAGGCCATCATGGTGTGCGCGGTGGCATTGTTTTCCGTGCTTGGCACCTGGATGATTTTGAAGGTCGTGGATGCGGCGGTAGGGTTGCGGGTTTCCCCGGAAGACGAATCGACCGGGCTGGACCTGAGCCAACATAACGAGCGGGCCTATTCATAGACAGACCATGACACAATTGACCATGCGATCATGCCGGCGATCTCAGCGACGATGGATAGTCCGCGTCCTCGGGTGACCTGGTAAGGAGGCAGCGACATGAAGATGATTGAAGCCATCATCAAGCCGTTCAAGTTGGATGAAGTGAAGGATGCCCTGCTGGAAATGGGTGTGCAGGGGATGACGGTCACGGAGGTCAAAGGGTTCGGCCGTCAGAAGGGGCATAAGGAAACCTACCGGGGTCAGGAATATACGATCGAATTTGTGCCGAAAGTGAAAATTGAAGTGGCCGTCACGGACGCGCAGATGCCGCGGGTGATTGAGACGATTACCCGGGCTGCCAAGACCGGGAGTATCGGGGATGGCAAGATCTTCGTGCGTGAGTTAGTGGCCGCGGTTCGTATCAGGACTGGTGAAACCGGAGAAACGGCTCTGTGACCATGGGCGCAACACAGGATCTCTCCAGCTCTTCAGGGCCGACCGCCGATATGTCGGCGGTCGGCCTGTTTCTCGCTGAGCAACGCCGCATCATCGGCGAGCGGGTCATGGCAGGCGCGACTGGCGCGGAAACCATGGCGGCCATGACGGAGCTGGTGGACGGGCTGATCATTGGGCGGTATCGCAATGCGGTGCGGGAGGGGGGCGCTGCGGTTGCCTCAGCCGGCCTCCATCAATGTTGTCTGGTGGCTTTGGGCGGCTATGGCCGTCGAGAACTGGCCCCCCATTCGGACATCGATCTGATGGTGCTCTTCCGTCCCGAGGCCCAATCGCAGGTCGAATCGCTTGTGCGCGCCGTCCTGCATCCCTTGTGGGATTGCGGGTTTCAGGTGGGGCATAGCGTGAGAACGATCCATGACTGTATCGAGCTGGCTGAGAGCGATGCGACGGTGAAAACGTCGATGATGGAGTCCCGGTTTCTGGCTGGCAGCCCTGAATTGTTTGAGCAGTTTCATAGCCGGTACCTGCGGAAGGTCGTGGCCAAGGGCACGGATGCCTATCTGGATCAGAAGCTCGAAGAGCGCCGGCGCGAGTATCTGAAGTTCGGCGAGACGGTGTATTTGCTGGAACCGAACGTCAAGAAAAGCAAAGGCGGTCTCCGCGATTTACATCTGCTCCAATGGGCCGGCATGGCCCGCTACCAGGCGCCGACGATTCGCGAACTGTCCGATCGCGGGATCCTTTCCCGTGCCGACTCGATGGCCTTGACGGAGGCGCGTGATTTTCTCTGGCGGGTCCGGGCCTTGCTCCACGTCCATGCAGATACGGCCCAGGAGATTCTTTCGTTCGATGAGCAGATCTGGCTGGCCCAGCATTTCGGGTTCCAGGACCGGCCTCACTTGTTGGCGGTCGAGCAGTTCATGCAACAGTATTATCAGCACACGATGGGGTTGCATGAACGTTGTATGCGATTTGTTGAACGGTGCCGGAGCGTGCCGTTCTGGCAGCGGTTGACGCGGTTTCTTCCGGCGCCCCGTGTCGATGGCTACTTTGTCGTCCGCAGCGGGATATTGACGGTCGCGGACGAACATCGTGCGAAGGTGCTGGAAAGCCCGGCTTTGCTCCTTCGTCTGTTCGATTTGGCGCGATCGCAGAAGCTGACCATTGCGCCGCCCCTGCTCGAAGATATTCACCGGCATGTCGATACGGTCTCAGCGGAGGCCTATCGGACTCCGGAGGTCAATCGGACGTTTCTCACGATTCTCGCGGGGCCTGGCACAGCCAAGACGCTGGAGGCCATGCATCGGGCCTCGGTGCTTGAGAAGTTGGTGCCAGCCATGGGCACGGTCCGCGGCCTGATGCAGTTCAATCAGTACCATAAGTACACCGTCGATGAGCATAGTCTGCTTGCGGTGGCACGGGCGGAGGACCTCGCACAGGACCAGGGGGCGATGGGGGAGATTTATCGCAGCATCAAGCGGAAAGACCTCCTGCACCTGGCCGTCCTGTTCCATGATTTGGGAAAGGGCCAGGAGGAAGATCATAGTGATGTGNNNGAAGTGGGGACCCCGGAGGTCTTGAAGAAATTGTTGGTGCTGACGGCTGCCGATATCGCCGCGGTCGGTCCCGGTGTCTTGACCAAGTGGAAGGAATCGCTGCTGGTCGAGCTCTATCAACGCACGATGGCCGAGGTGTCCGGGGAACGGAATGGGGGCGTGGACCCGGAACGGGTTCGCCAGATTGCCGAAGAGGTCAGCCGGCACCCATTGCTCGCCGGGCAGGCCGGTGAGACGCTGGCCTGGGTTGAGGGCCAATTGGGCCAATTCCCAGAGCGCTATGTCTATGGTACGGTGCCGGCTCGTATCGCGGCGCATTTGGCGGCTGTACGGCGATTGCATGTCGGCGAGGTGCTAGTAGAGGCGGAGTTCAACGGGGAGTTGGGGACCTGCGAATATAGCGTCGTGACCCATAATGACGTGACGCCCGGCATTTTCTCGAAGATTGCCGGGGTGATGGCCGGCAGCGGAGTGCAGATTCTCGATGCGCAGATTCTGACTAGAGCGGACGGGATCGTGGTCGATACGTTCCAAGTGATGGACCCGGACTATCAGGGCGCGCCTCCGGCTGAGCGGTTGCGGACGGTGGGCGACCGGATTGCGTCGGTTCTTAAGGGGTGGGAGCATGTCGATGATGTGTTGCGCCGGGGGGCGCGGTTGAAGCTGACCAGGTCCTTGCCGAAAGCCCGTGAAGCGACGGAGGTGCGGATCGACAATGAAACGTCGGACGCCTATACGATCATCGATGTGTTTGCCGATGACCGTCAGGGTTTGCTGTATGTGATCACGAACACGATCTTTCAGCTCGGTCTGTCCATCCATGCCGCCCGCATCTCCACGAGGCTGGATCAGGTGGCGGACGTGTTTTACGTCGCGGATCATCGAGGCAAGAAGCTCGACGATCACGGACAATTGGAGCGGTTACGAACGGGAGTTGAAACGGCCATCGAGAATTTTCTCGAGGCGAAAGCGGCCTAGCAGAGGCGGCAGGGTCTCATGCGGGTGATTTGAAAGGAGGAGTGGGATGAACGTACGTGAGGTGTTGGAGTTTGTGAAGAAGCATAAGGTCCAGATCGTGGACTTGAAGTTCGTCGATCTCATCGGGACGTGGCAGCATTTCAGCATCCCGACAAGCGAATTGACGGAAG
>JAPLLI010000115.1 GCA_026387615.1 Nitrospirota bacterium | reverse complement strand
TTGCCGGAGGGGCCACACCCGTTCCCATCCCGAACACGGAAGTTAAGCCCTCCAAGGCCGATGATACTGCTGCTGTGAGGCAGTGGGAAAGTAGGACGCTGCCGGGTTACAAAAAGGCCCGCTGATCGAAAGGTCAGCGGGTTTTTTATTGCCTGAATCATGTTGGCCCGCACTGCGATGGCCACAGGCTCGACGACGGAGACGATCGTCTGATAAACGCTGGCCAGGTTAGTTGGCTCTGTGATATCAGTTTTCTCCTATGCTTCCTTCTATTCCTGTCTCCTGGCAACCCTTGCTCAACGCAGAGACGCGCAAGCCCTATTACCTTGCGCTCGATAATTTCCTTGAGCATGAAGTGGCCAGCGGGCAATCTATCCTGCCGACCCGTGAGGATATCTTTCATGCCCTAGCGGCCACATCATACGATGATGTCCGAGTGCTCCTCGTCGGCCAGGATCCCTACCCAACTCCCGGCCATGCTCATGGCCTCTGCTTTTCCGTTCAGCCGACCGTTCGTCCACTTCCGTTTTCGTTGCGAAATATCTATCGGGAGCTGCACGATGACCTGGGATGCACCGTCCCCAACAATGGCTGTCTGGAGCCATGGGCCAGGCAAGGCGTTCTGTTGCTCAACACAGTCCTCACGGTTCGATCCGGCCAAGCTAATTCGCATCAGGGGCGTGGATGGGAGCTATTCACTGATCGCATTATTGAACTGGTGGCTGAGAAACAGACGAGGGTGGTTTTTGTCCTGTGGGGACGTCAGGCTCAGAAGAAGCGGGACTTGATTACGCAATCGCACCATAGCGTGATCGAAGCCGCACACCCCTCGCCCCTGTCAGTCAGGAAATTTTTCGGTTGTCGGTGCTTCTCGCGCATCAATCGAGACCTTGTCGAGGCTGGGCTGCCTCCGATTGATTGGCAGATTCCAGACGTCTAGCAGGATGCGGAAAAGGGAGGTGGGGCAGCTGGGACGATCCTCGTGCTTGCGCAACGCGCGGCTTGAGAAGAGGCAGGAACAGCCAGGTGCCATTTTTGCTCGCATAACGCGCACGGTAAACTATGCTCGTTCGATGCGCGCCGTAAAGGGTAACCTCGGCCACTCCCTTAGTAAACAGCGACATCTGGATCGGAAAGCCCTCGCTGGACGCGCGCAGTTGGGATCATCCCAGCCGTCCCGAAATAAGGTGTAAGTGGTCGCTTGCCGGCGGCCTTGCTGGACGGCATTTTTGAGCATGCTGCAAGAGCCTGCCCCTCTTTTGTTTCCTCTAAATCCTCTATGAGAGTCGGCAAGCTGAATAATTATTGCTCCATGATATCAAGCCATTATGGATGTCTACCGCCTTACTTACGTTGACTCTACCTCGTGCGCCCTGTAAGTTTTCTTAAAAATGACAAGCAGTTGCGCCTGATGGCGTGTGCCAAAATAACGCTGGTTGGGGCTATGAGATGCGTGCATGGGGGCATTCTATATTTACGGCTGTCAGTCAAATCATGTCTGAAAGGAGTGCCAGATGAATCAAGAACAATTCAGCGCGTTTTGGACCCAACTGAAGGCGCCACTGAAAGCGAAGTGGGAAAAAATCACGGATGCGGATCTTCTGGAGATCGCGGGGAACTTAGTCACGTTTACTGCCGTGCTAGCGAAGCGCTACGGCACAACCCAGAATGCTGAGGTTAATACCTGGGCCAACCGTCGTCATTCTCATTGGGCAGGAAACTATACGAATGCCTACGCCGATCCGGTGAAGGTGGCCTGACGAGTCGCTCAGGTGGAAGGGCCCCTGACGTGGCCCGTTCATGGAAAGTGTGATTGCGAACTCCGACGAGAGAAAAGGATGGGTCTATGAAAAAGATTGTGATTAATAGAAGCTACGACAAGTTTTCGGTGAGTCATTTGGCTTTCGTGCGATTGCGTGAGCTGGGCCAGCAGGATGCGCTCAAGGAAACAGATTCTGGCGCTTATTGGCCCGATGCGGCGACGCCGAGAGAGCCGAGCCTCAATCAGTGCGGAATCCTGATCCCGCGCGATGACCTGAAGTTGGCTCAAGTTGTGGAAGAGCTTGGTGTGGCGGCGAATGGCCATGGCGCAGAGTTGCGGGTGGTCGCGATTCCGGACGATGTCCGTTGGGAAATTAGCGCAGTCGGCGGGATCGAACACGTCAGCGAAGTCCACAGAACCTGGGCGTAAGCGTGTGAGATTGAGCGCCTGCCCGCATGATTGTGACGATCAACGCGGGCAGGTACCTCGCATAGATGTTTGCTGGCGGTGTTGAAGTGATCGTCTCGTAAACAGGCTGGTCCAATGAATCAGGCGCCGGTGCGGATCCGATAGGCGAAGGATGGGTGCGAGCGGTCTGTCAGGATGATCAAGTTGTTCCGAGATGAGAATCGCCCGGGGAGTTCCTGCAAGTGAGTCCTGCCGACATTGTCACGGTCATAGTCCCATGACCGTAAGACCGTTTCTTAGACATTTCCAGGAGGGGATTGCGGTACGTCCTGTGGCCCAGCCAGCAGCGCCTTGGCGCGCTGAAATGCGTTGGTTCTGGCTTCCCATTCCGTACTATGACCTTTCGACGAATCCTGTCCCTGTGGGTCGCCGTCGAGATGGCTAAACCCTGGAATCGAAAATTTGCACAGCCATTTTCCATTCTTGATCTGGCTAGTGACCAAGATAACTTTCTGGCCTTTGGCATAGCAGGTTTCTGTCATAGGCGCCCCTGACTTCAGCCTGTCCTCGCAGGAGGTTGCGAGCATTGGTTAGGCTGGCTTGATGAAACGATCGGCGGCCAGCACGCTTTGCAGCGATTGGGTGACGGCCCGGCGGTAGGGCGCTTTCTGTCGGAGCATGATGACGAGTTCTTCATCGTCAATCAGGATAGACAAATCATCCTCGGTCACGAGCTGACGATCCGGCGCCCCGATGTTCATGCGGTACTGTGTCTTCCCGTCCGGATTCCGGTTGGGTCCGCTGACGATCTCAGTGAGGCCGTCGATAAATCCGATATGGCCTTCATGCCGGTGCTTGACCTTCGTGCCATCGGGAATACGGACCCAGGATTTGGTTGTTCCTGGCTGCACGGGCTTTACGGTATTCGTGGTCATGGTCTCTCCCTGTAATACGGTATGGAGTGAAGCATCACTGCCGGTCTGTATCTTGCGCACCTAGCTATTACGGAAATATCGAACAGCCTTGCTCCCGCGAGCGGCCGTCCCCCACTCACAACGAGAAGCAGCATGAAAGAGAGCCCGAAGGATACGAGGGGCAACCTGCTGTCTCATGCACCAAACACTCTACCATAGGCAGGCCTGCTATAGCGAACGTGGCAGCCAGGCGCCAGGCCCGTGAAGCTGTTAGAGGTGAGGCGCTGTGGCGTCACCGTCTAGTCTCGTTTGTTCATTCTTGTCCATTCCGTGTACTTGGTGCCGTTTATTTCTCTGGTGAATTGCTGGTTGTGCCGGTTCAGGCTAACCAGACAGACCCACTAGGCCTGATCAGCCGGCCTTGCTATACGCGCGGCGCGTTTCCTGCGAGACAACAGTGTTTGTATTTCTTGCCGCTGCCACAGGGGCAGGGCTCGTTGCGGCCGATCCCATGGCGGCGCGAGGGGATCAATGGGAGGAGCGAGCTTGTGTCCTGATGAAACAGGTCTCGCAACATGGCGTACAAGGTCGGATCCTGCCGTTTCAGCAGCTCGGGTGAGGTGAAGAAATATTCTGCCAGCACGGCGAAGAATTCGTGCTCGTTCGTGTAGGCATAGGCGCTGATGTGGGCGCGATGTGTGGGCGGGTGCGCCAGTTCACGGGCTACATATCGGACCCATTGCCGGACCACCATCCAGGGCACCTCTGGCGGGAGCCCATAGTCGCTGGCCTCCTTCTCGACCAGGTGTGCAAATTCATGGACCCCCACATTCTGTTTGCCGGAGTGACGGGCGAATCCTTCCAGGAGCGCCGGCTTGGAGAGAATCATCACCCCGCTTAAATGGTGCAGGCCGACCATCCCGAGAATATGCTCGTCTGGCCCTCCCTGGCTCCGGTAGGCGTCGTCGAAGGCATCCGGGTAGATCAGCACTTCATGCAGCCGGTGATATTCCCAATCGTGGAATCCGAAGATGGGGATCACCGCACTTGCCGCCACCAGCACCCGAACGGTCTCGTCGATGCCCGTGCGAATGCCCGTGATCCTGACCTCATCCAGAAAGATCTGCACCAGTTGCCGGAAGCGGGCCTTGCCCGTTTCGTCGAGGGCCTCGAAGAATGCGACGTGCGTGCGAAGAATCTGCTCCCATTGATCAGGGAAGGGCTGCTGCATCACGGCGATTCGCCGGAGATGCCGCCGCCGCACCCACCAGTACGCGAAGGGACTCAGTCCCAGGAGGATCCACAGAGGCGGGGCGATCCAGCCCAACAATCCCGCAGCCCAGACAGTCAGAGCCGCGGCTACGAACGCCTGTTTTCGGTTGTGCCTGTTGGCTTCTGTCGTGACAATCATCAGTGCGATCTCCCAGGGGAAGCGGCCTCCGTCGCAGGCCAGTGGCTCGTCATCCAGTTGCCTGAGGATAGCATGCGCGCCTGGTTGTTGGGCCTAGGGGAGTCACCTCCAGATGTAGGGGGAAGGATGTTCTGCGGCTTCTTAGGTGAGTGCAGGGGCTTGACGCGTGAAACGGGGCCTGGACCGCACTCATGGAGGGCGCGTCAGGTCTGGCGGTCAATCGGCCAGTTGGATCTTCAGTTCCATAATTTCCGGCAGGGCAGAGGAAAAGGCTTCGACTACTGTGGGATCGAACTGGATGCCAGATTGTTTCCGGACAAATTCGATGGCGTCGTCGATCGCCCAGGCGGCCTTGTAGGGCCGAACGGTGGTGAGGGCGTCGAACACGTCGCAGAGGGCGACGATCCTGGCTTCGAGCGGAATGGCCTCGCCCTGAAGGCCCTGAGGATAGCCGGTGCCATTCCATTTTTCTTGATGGCAGAGGGCGATCGATTGGGCCATTTGTAGCAGCGCATGTTTACTGCCCGCAAGAATTTCTGACCCAATGCGCGTGTGGTTGCGCATGACGACCCACTCGTCTTCGCTCAGCGGTCCCGGCTTGAGCAGGATGCGGTCGGGAACTCCGACCTTGCCGATATCATGCAACGGGGCCGCAGCTAATAGGAGCGAACACCAATCCTCTGACTGGCCGATGTGTTTGGCCAGGCAGGCCGAAAAATGTCCGATACGCATGACATGCTTGCCGGTGTCGGTATCGCGATATTCTCCGGTCCGTCCCAGCCGGGCGGTGATTTCGAGGACGCTCTCTGTCAAATCTTTTGTGCGATCACGGACCCGCTCTTCCAGAGCCCGATGTTGCTCCAGCACCTGCTCCTGCAGCCGCTTGCGTTCGCTGATGTCGCGAAGGATGCCGGTGAACAGCCGCTGGTTGCCCGCGCGAGCCTCGCTGACCGAGATTTCCATGGGGAAGGTGCTGCCGTCTTTGCGCCGGCCGATGACCTCGCGGCTGCCTCCGATGACCTTGGCTTGGCCTGTGGCGAGGTATTGGGCCAGGTATTCGTCATGTTCGTCTCGATAGGGAGCGGGCATCAAGATTTTGACGTTCTGTTTGAACACTTCTGCGGCGGTGTAGCCGAAAATCTTCTTGGCGGCCGGGTTGAAGGATTGGATGCAGCCCCGTTCGTCGATGGTGAGGATGGCGTCCACCGCCTGCTCGAAGATGGCGCGCATCCGCTCTTCGCGTTCCTTGAGGATGGCTTCATTGTGCTTGCGCCGGCTGATGTCGCGGAGGATGCCGGTAAAGAGCCGCCGCTCGCCGATGCGAATCTCGCTGACCGAGAGTTCCAGGGGGAAAGTGTTGCCGTCTTTGCGCCGGCCGAGGACCTCACGGCCGATTCCGATGATCTTCGCTTGGCCTGTGGCGAGATAGTGGGACAGGTATTCGTCATGTTCGTCCCGATAGGGGTTGGGCATGAGGATGTTGACGTTCTGGCCGATCAGCTCGGATGGGGCATAGCCGAAGAGCCGTTCGGTCGCGGGGTTGACCGATTCAATGAGGCCTTGGGTGTCGATGGTTACGATGCCGTCCACCGCATGGGTGATGATGTTGCGCAGGCGAATCTCATGGTCCTCGCTGATGGCTTTCGTCCGCATCAGATCGAGAACTTTTTGCTCCAGCAGACGAGCTTGCTGGGCATGGGCCTGGAGCAAAAACTGGTGCTCCAGGAGGTTCCGGACACGGCAGAGGAGTTCGGTGGGATGGATGGGTTTATTTAGGAAATCGTCCGCGCCTGCGAGGAGGGCACGGCCCCTGGTCTCCTCCTGCTGATCGGCCGTGATGGCCACGATGGGGACCACCGGGACGCCTTCCATGGTGCTGAGTTCCGTCAAGACGACAAAGCCATCCTTGTGGGGCATTTGGAGGTCCAGGATCACGAGATCCGGCTGGAACTCCTGGTAGACCTCACGGGCCTTCCTCGCATCGCTCACGCTGCGGACGTGATGAAACTCCTGTTGCGCGAGGAGCGCTTCCAGTAAGGCCAGGAGATCCAGGTCATCGTCGACAAGCAGAATCTTGGCCTGGGTAATGTGGTGGCGGATTTTCATCAGATGGTTTCTTTCGGGTTCGTGTCGTCGACTAGGGCCAGGGTTAGCACATCCGTTGAAGTTATCATGGTTGCGCGGTTCCGTCGCCTATTTCTGCTAAAACTTGTGCGAGTGTATCCAGGTGGCGCTGGATCGCGGCAGGGTCTTGTTGTAGGGCGGCTTGTTCCACCTGTCGGGCCACGTTCGTGAGTTGCGGAAATCCGTATCCGCCGCCCGTGCCAGCCATTTTGTGCATCAGGGCGCTGATCGAAGGAAAGTCCTTGTCTGTCAATAACTGGCGGCAGGTCTCCAGGTCTTCCCGTCGTCGTGCGAGGTAGCCTGGGATCATGTGTCGCAGGGCTGGATTGGTCGCCTGCGTCGGCGCGGCGGGAATGGGGGTTATGGCCGGCTGGGATGTGGATGTATAGGTCTGTAAAGCCGCCAGCAAGTCTTCACGCAGCACCGGTTTGGCGAGGTGGGCTGTGCAGCCCGCGTCCAGGGTCCGTTGCGCATCTCCTTGCAAGGCATGGGCGGTCAAGGCCAGGATCGGCGTCGGCATCCGTCCAAGGGTCTGTTCCCATGCACGAATCGTTTGGGTCGCGGTATAGCCGTCCATCACGGGCATCTGCATGTCCATGAGCACGATGTCGTAAGTGCCGGCTTTAAATCGGTCCACTGCCTGCTGTCCATCGTTAGCCAGATCCAGGGTTCTGACCATATCGCTAAGATAGGATTGAATGAGGAACTGGTTGTCGGCGTTATCGTCGGCTGTCAGCACACGAAGCGTTGCAAGTCGTTTTTCCTGATCGAGCGCCGGTCTGGTTGGAGGTTGGGTCATCCAGGGGGACGGGGCGGCAGACGAGGCCGTGGTCTTGGTGTTAATGGCGTGGTGGCCAAGGGCTCTCGCGACCTGTTTTAAGAGTGCGGCTCGAGACACCGGTTTACTGATGAGGGCCGTGATCCTCAATTGTTTAGCGGTCGCGGAGTTGCCGATTCTGGCGTCAGAGGCGAGCATGATGATTGGCAGGCTGGCGATGGCCGGATCGGCTTGGATCTCACGAATCAGTTGGACTCCGTCCATGTTGGGCATGTGGCCGTCCGTGATGATGAGTTGCGGCAGTTGGTTGGATGTCTGGAGTGCTTTCAGTATGGCCAGAGCCTGGACTCCGTCCGAGGCTTCGATGATGGTGGCTCCGTAGTGGCTGAGGGTTTCCCGCAAGAGCATGAGATTGGTCGAGTTGTCGTCGATCGCCAGGATTCGTTGGCCCGTAAGCGAGAGGGTCGTGGCGGGAGTCTGGCTGATGAGGGCCACGGCGAAGCGGGACGTAAAGGAAAAGGTTGAGCCTTGTCCGAGCGTACTGCGCAGTGTGAGGCTGCCCCCCATGAGTTCGACGAGCTTCTTGCTGATGGCCAGGCCTAGGCCTGTGCCGCCGTATTTGCGCGTCGTGGAGGCATCGACTTGCGTAAAGCTCTCGAAGATATGGGCGATCTTGTCGGCAGGAATGCCGATGCCGGTATCGGTGACGGTGAAACGAAGGGCTCCGGCGGTTGGATCGTCAGGGTCTGGCTCGATATGGAGACAGATTTCTCCCCGCTCGGTGAATTTGACGGCATTGCCGAGCAGGTTGATGAGAACTTGTTGGAGCCTGGTGGGATCGCCGATCAAGTTGGGTGGCACGTCCGGGGAGACGAAACAGATCAGTTCCAGGAGCTTGCCCTGGGCCTGGGTCGCGCTGATTTCGCTGACCCGCTCCGTCAGCTCGACCACGTTGAAGGGAACGGACTCCAGTTCGAGGAAGCCCGCTTCGATTTTTGACAGGTCCAGGATGCTGTTGATCAGGGTAAGGAGGGTGTGGGAGGCCCGTCCGAGACGTCTCACATATTCGGCTTGGTGCCCGTTTAGGGGCGTGTCGCTGAGCAGTTCTGCCATGCCGATGATCGCGTTCATCGGTGTGCGAATTTCATGGCTCATGGAAGCCAGGAACTCGCCTTTTGCGCGAGTGGCGGCTAGGGCCTGGTCCCGAGCTGCAGCCAGTTCTTCTTGCGCCTGCGTGCGCTCGGTGATGTCTCGGGAAATTCCGAGGAGCCCGATGATCTCTCCGGCACCGTTGCGTAACGGCACCTTGAAGGTGTCGAATATTCTGATTGTATCGCCCACATTTGCTGGATCGGTTAGGTTATGGACAATCTTTCCGCTCAACGCCTCCCGATCATCCATCTCGAATCCCCTGACCCCCTTGCTCGGGTTTCCATGCACCAACTCAGGGTCCCATCCGTTTTCGATGTCCGTATGCCCTTGCATCTCTTCCGGAGTTTTTCCGATGGCTTGTGCGAACACGTTGTTGCACAGGATCGTCCGTAGATTTTGATCCTTCACGAAGATGAAGTCCGGCGTGTTGTTCATGACGTTCGTCAGGAGGGTCAGGGTGCTCTGTCGATCCTCTTCCGCCCGTTTGCGCTCAACGCCCAGGGAAATGACCTGCGCAATACGCTCCAGCGATTTCAAGGTCTGCTCGCTCAGCCGATGCCGGGAAAACACGGCCATGACGCCCACGACATGCGTGCCGACCGTCAAGGGGTAGCCGGCGAAGGCCTGCAAACCCTGTTCCGTGAGCCAGGACTTGTTGGGCAACCGGTCTTCGCTCAGGACGTCGTTGGTTGTCATCGCACCCCACCCCTGGGCAATCTTGCCGATCTTCAGCGCGCCTAACGGAACCCGCCGGTATTCGCCATTGAGATTCTCCGAGAGGCCGGCGCTAGCGGTCAGGTGCAAACATTCTGTGCGATTGGTGCAGGCGGCTGCTTTATGGCAGTCACCGCAGAGATCGCTGGGACTGATCAGCCAGATGCGGGTGAAGGCGGCATCCAGATGCCGAATCATCGTGGCGGCACATTGCTGGAGCATCACCGGCAACGTGGAGCTTTTGACCAGGATCGAGTTGATCTCAGCCGCCAACAGTGACAGCTGTATCTGCTCCTGCAGTGAGGCCTCCGTCTGTTTGCGTTCTGTGATGTCGCGGATGATGCCGGTGAAGAGGCGGCGGTTGTCGAGCTGTATTTCGCTGACGCCCAGGTCCAGGGGAAAGGTGCTGCCGTCTTTGCGTCGGCCCACGACTTCCCGACCGGTGCCGATGATCTTGGCCTGGCCGGTCCGGAGATAGGCCGAGAGATAGCCATCATGTTCTTCGTGGTAGGGGCTGGGCATGAGGAGCTTGACGTTCTGGCCGAGAACCGCGCTGGCATCATAGCCGAAGATCCGCTCCGCCGCGGGGTTGAAGGATTCGATCGTGCCCCTGCCGTCAATGACCACGATGCCGTCGACGGCATGGTCCACGATGGCGCGGAGTTGCGCCTCGCGCTCCAGAATGATGGCGTCGGTTCGCTTGCGTTCGGTGATGTTGGTGGCGATGCCTAGATAGCCTGAGATGTTGCCGGTCTCATCGTGTAATGCGGTGACGGTCAGGTGGACGGTCAGGTGCTCGCCGTTCTTTCGTACATAGGTCCATTCGCGTTGTTCGGTGTTTCCTTGAAGGGCCTCTTCGATGAAGGCCTGAAAGCCGTGAATTGGACGATCATAGCGTTCGCTCAGCTTCGCTCCATGGGCTGCGATTTCAGACTCCACATGAAAGGAAGCGGGGGTTTTTTTGCCGACCATTTCTTCTGCCGAATACCCGAGCAGCCGTTCTGCTCCGGCGTTGAATGTCGTAATGAGGCCTTCCTGATCCGTGGCAATGATGGAGATTTCCGTGGCGGCATCGAGGATGGCACGCAAGTACGATGTCAGCGCCTGTTGTTGCTGCTCGAGCTGCAGCGATTTCTCGGCATGTTCCGCGCGACTGAGATCCCGGATGCTCGCAGCTTTGGCCCGGTGCAGGTACCGCAGGCTGAGGAGCAATAGGCCCAGCAAGGGAGCCAGGATGAGCAGGATCGCCCCTGTCACGTTGCGCAGGATGGCCCTGATGGGCGCCAATGCCGCGGTTTCGTCGATCCTCAGGAGCACCGTCCAGCCCTGGCCTTCTCCCTGGGCGAGTCCCTTGGTCCTGGCATAGCCGGTGAGCACGTCGATGTGGCGTCTGGCATGCTGTTCCTTGACGAATCCCTCCGCTTTGAGTTGAGAGGCCGTGGCTGAAGCCGTGGTGAGATCCTGAAGCGTTAAGCGGCCCTGTTCTTGTAGCAGTGAATCGATGAGGGCTCTGCCGCTTGGCTCGAAGAGCTGGAGCTCGACTTTGGTGCCGCCGCCCCATTGCTGTTCAAAAATGGTAATGTCCCGCCGGTAGGTCTCTTCGAAGTTGGAGAAGCCCATCCGGGTGACCAATGTGCCGAGGAGCTGGCCTTGCTCATCTTCAACCCGCCCAAGAAACGTGATGCCCGACCGTTCAGACTGGCTATCCTGTTTTTGCTGTGGCGCGCGAATGATGATTGGCGCGCCCCGATGGATCAGGGCTAGCTCAGCCTGGAGGTCGAGCTTCTGGCCCGGAGGTAAGGGCGTGGTCGCGACGAGGAGGTTATCGTCGCGATCGATCCATCCGGCCCAGAAATAGATCGGATAGGAGGCGAGAAGGTTCTTGAGATGTTTGGTGATGAGCGCCTGATTGCCGGTGCGCAGCGCTTCAGCCTGAGACAGGATGCGTAAGTCGCCAGCTCGTTCGACGAACTGGATGTCCATTTTGCCGGCTACAGTCGCGGCGGTGGAGGCGAGGGCTTGCCCTGTTCTGTTCTCCATCGCCGTTTCCAGGTATCGGAAAGCGAATGTGCCGGCAAGTAGGGCGAGCAGGGTGAGGACAATCGCCATTCCGCAGGTCCAGCATTGCTGCCTGGAAAGAGCCATCGTTACGTTCAGGAACGGAAGTTTCACGGTGCTCCGATCTCGCAGGGGAACGACTGTTATCCTCGGTGTACCATCTCCCGCATAGCCTGGGGCGGTACGATAGGGCTACCCGTCGCGGGAACATTTCGAGGCCACGGACGCGATCGATGCGTTAGTCTCGTCTGTTCGATTCGGTTCGGTTCTATACGGTCGTTATCGGTCTGTTTCGGATTTTACTTGAGCGCAGCCTGATCGAGTGGGGGGGGAGGGTAGATTTTTAGGGGGCATTGTCCTGGTTGCGTCTGCTCAGACGCGCATCTCGTCCGTTCGCGATGCTATGATAGGCGGCATCGACAGTCAGAGGGTCTTATCTCTATGTGGGAGGAGGGGGTATGGCTATGAGTTTCGTCAGGAATATCAGTGGCATCACTCTGGGGATCGTGTTGTTCGCGGGGGCCGGCCTTGCGGCGGAGCCGGCTGAGGTGGAAACCTTCGTGAAGGCCCGTATTGAGATCGGCGAGATGATGACGAACTATTTCCAGGGGGGCGAGCGGTTCAAGGAAGGGCAGCGACCGTCGCCTGAACAGATGAAGGAAATGGGTGCGGACATCAATGCGAAGCTCAGCACATTGTTGGCGAAATATGATCTGACGGTCGAGGCCTATCGGAAGCGCAGCCCGGAGGTCTTTGCCGATGAAGTATCGGTCACGCGCTATCTCAACGAGCATCAAGATCTCAAGGCACGGTACGAGGCGCTCCCCATGGATCGAATGGGGCGGGGCGGCAGCGGGCGGGGGTACTAGTCATTCTCCGCTTGTATGCTTGTCGTGCGGGGCGAGCGAGACTGGTCGTTCGTTCCTGGGGCTTTTCATCTGGAACGTGAGCGGGGGCGCTACGATGAAACAGGGTTATCGGTTGATCATTGTCGATAAAGATGGTGTGTTGGTCTCTGAGTTCCAACTGACGGAGAATGCGTTGGCTCAGCCGGAAGCCTTTGTGGCGGGGATTCAGGCCGCGATGGAGCAGGTCGAAGAGGAGGAGTCGTGAGTGACGCCGGTGGGTTTGAGGGGCTGGCGGTACGGCGCATTCCCTACCCACTACCTTGGAGAACGGGATGATCATCACAGATGTAGAATCGGCTGATATCTCCACTCCCACAGGGCCCATGCGGACGTATCTATTCCGGCCGGTGGCTGAGGGGCGGTATCCGGGCTTGGTGTTGTTCTCGGAGATTTTTCAGGTGACGGGTCCCATCCGGCGCGCCGCAGCGCTGCTGGCCAGTCATGGGTTTGTGGTGGCGGTTCCTGAAATTTACCATGAACTGGAGCCGGCCGGCACAGTGCTGGCCTATGACGAAGCCGGGGCTGCGCGTGGTAACCGGCACAAGACCACCAAGACATTGTCGAGCTACGACAGCGACGCACGCGCGGCGCTGGATTTTCTCCGGTCCGTCCCCTCTTGCACCGGTACGCTGGGCGTCATGGGGATCTGCATCGGGGGCCATTTGGCGTTTCGCGCGGCGATGCAGCCTGATGTACTTGCCGCCGCTTGTTTCTACGCGACGGATATCCATAAGCGAGGCCTGGGCGAGGGCCTGCAC